>CANQCF010000107.1 GCA_947589505.1 uncultured Acetatifactor sp.
TAAATATCCTATCTGATTGCCTGTATTATTGAGTTTTCAAGGTGCAAGGCCCATTTTTGCTATGGGAAGTTTTAGTTGTTTATCTTTCATTTTCTTTCCTCCTGTACCGCCAATATTGCACCTCTATATGCCCGCTCCAAATGGGACTTTATAAGTTCTTCGTCGTATTCCAATGTGTTATTGGCGATGATACTCGCATATCCATGAGCAAATAAAAAAATGGTTATAAAGACTTCTTTTACCTGCTCCATACTTCCTCCGACTGCCCCCTGCATTGCCGAAAGAACCGGAGTAAGTTCTTCCGCATCTATCATTTCAAGCAAAGTCGTTCCGTTAAAAAAGTTTGATTGAAAAAGGAAGCGGAACAGATGCGGTTCTTCTATCGCAAAGCGGATGTAATTCAGCCCAATTCCGAGCATAACGCCTTCCTGCGGGTTTTCCATATTCATGAGATATTCAGAATGATAAAAGTCTGCTTTTGCATAAGCAGCTTTTTTCAGTTCCTCAATCGTTGCAAAGTGGTACATAACAGGCTGCGTAGAACAGTTCAGCTTTTTTGCGACTGTTCTTGCGTTGATGTTTTCCGCGCCTATTTCTCGGGCAGCCTCAAAGGCGGCATCAACGACCATATCTTTTGTGATCTTAGGTTTTGGCGGCATGGTATTTCCCTTCTCAATAATAATTTTTGTTATATAACATGAGTTATATTATAAGCCGTAATACTGATCTTGTCAATTCCTCCGAATGAACTTTCACACAATTTTTATCTTTCCGAAAAAAGGCATGGCGTTAGTGCAGATGATTCATTCGCTTATCGGTTGAGTCCGTTAAAACGCACAGTTATTGAAAGAATGCGCCATGTAAGATATGATCTGTTTATCAGCTGATACAGAAAAAATAATGGAGGAATCAAAAATGAACATGGACATCGGAGGCACGATCAAAAAGCTTCGAACAGACAGGAACATGACGCAGGAAGAGGTGGCTGAATATTTAGAAATATCATTTCAGGCGGTCAGTAAATGGGAAACAGGAACAACCATGCCGGACATCACCCTGCTGCCGAAGATCGCGGACTTTTTTGGCGTACGGATCGACGATTTATTTTCAGTAGCTCATGAAGATGAGCTGAAGCGCGTCAAAGAGAGTTTATCATATGGATTGTCTGAACAGAGTTACCTCTACGCAAAACGGATACTGGACGCTTCTTTGCAGGATGATCCGAATAACATCCGCGCTTTGAAATTATATGCCAGCTTACATTTGACTAAGGCAAATGACGATTTGCTGGCGGCGGGAAGTATGTTGGAGAGAGCCATGAAGCAGTCTCCGATCGATGAGGAAATCTTCAATCTGTATTTCCAGGTGCGCGGCGGAGGCGTTTATAAAGCCCACAGTGACGACGACTGGTTTATTCGGGTATGTGAACCCTATGCGGAAAAATTTCCCCAAAATCGCGCACTCATGATTCATCTTATTGAAGCAATGATCCGCCAGCGGTATTTTGAGAAGGCAGAAAAATATATTCATCTGATGCAGCCAGGCAAAGGCGAGGAGTATCTGCGCCAGGTAATCTTGGGCGACCTTGAACTGGCGAAAGGAAATGAGGATCACGCTAAGGAGATCTGGAACACCGTATCCGAGGCCGACAGCATGGGACAGTATGAAATAGGGGAGAGATTCAACCGGATCAATGAATATGAGCGGGCGATCCAATGTTTTCAGAAGGCATTTCAGACCACCACTCCGCCCAGACCTCTCGACTCTGTGTTTTCTCTTGCTTTCCTTTACACAAAGCTGGGACGAAAAGCCGAGGCGATTGAAGCATGGCAGCTCATCATAAACACGCTGGCATCGGATTATAAGGACTACGACAGCAAAACCGTAGAATGGGCCCATAGAGAAATCCGTAAATTACAGGGCGTATAAGGCATTTTTACCGCAGTATTATTGATTGCAGAAACAGATTTCGACCGAACAGCGCATTTCTATACGGGGCAAGCTCCCATATGGAAATGCGCACTGTCTTGTTTCCATTTTCATTGATAGGTACAGCTGTTAAATGAAACGATAACAGATAAGTCTGCTATGCTTTGTTTTTCCGCAAGATGGGATTTCGAAAAATGCGGACGACCAATGGGATCACCATAAGTGTCCAGACGATGGGCTCAGAGATCACCACGCCAAAATACTGCAGTCTGGGAGTCAGCAGATACGCGATCAGCACCTTTCCGGCGAGTTCGATCAGACTGGAGATCAGCGGGGTTGCGCTGTCGCCAAATCCCTGCATACTGTTGCGCAAAATGCAGATAACGGCCGGCAGGAAATAAAAGGAGGCGTTCACTTTAAGATAAAGTACGGCATTTTCCAGAATCTCCGGTTCAGCGCTTGCAGTGATCAGGCGAATGATCACAGGCGATACTGTGAACACGATCAGAAGCACAAAAAGATACCAGCCCAGTGAGAACAGGATCGAGTCCCGGATTCCCTGGCGGATTCGGCCGTACTCCTCCGCTCCCAGATTTTGCCCGCAGTATGTGGCAAGGGCCGTCCCCAGAACAAAGAAGATCATCAGGAACAGGGAAGTCGCCTTCCTCGCCCCTGTATGTGCCACGATAATACTCGTTCCCAGCGCATTGATCGCTTTCTGAAGGACCAGGGAACCCAGCAGCACAAAGGACAACATAAATCCCATGGAGAAACCTCTCGGCAGGAGCTGTGCATACATCTCCTTCTCCGGAGCCAGGTCACTTAATCCCAGGCGGATCTCAGGATACTTCCAGCGCATATACATAAAACACAATACCGCAGACAGCGCCTGTGCTGTCACAGTTGCCGCCGCTGCCCCTGTCACGCCCATCTGGAAACGGAGGATCAACAGGTAATCCATCCCGATATTCAACAAATTGGAAATGATCAGATACAGGAGCGGCGTAAAAGAGTCACCGATTGCCCGCAGAATCGCGGCGCAGACATTATACAAAGTCGTGGCGATCAGCCCTGCTATGATGATCCGGATATACGCGGACGCCTCGGTCTTCAGCTCAGGAGAGACATTCAGATAATCCAGAATAGGGGACAGAAAAATAAGGCACCCTGCACTTAGGAGAACCGTGATCCCTATACTCAGCGCTGTCATTCCGCCGATGGATTTTCTCAGGTTCCTTTCATCCCGCGCGCCAAAATAGGTGGCCACAATGATCCCGTATCCACAGACCACACCGTTCATAAACTCGATCAAAAGATCGCTGAGTGAGGTGGTGGCTCCAACTGCCGCCAGGGAGCCTTCCCCCAGGGCGCTTCCAATGATCCGCGTGTCCACCAGACTGTAGCCAAGCTGAAAAAGCTGACCGATATACAACGGAAGCGCAAAGAGCAGAATGACCCGGATTGGCTTTCCATGCGTGAGGTCCTTCATAAGAGTTTTCTCCTTCTTTTTTCTGCATCTGATCCAAAACAGAACCAGCGGTATCTCATTCCAATTAACCGCAATACCGCATAATATGCCATACGGGCAGACGACATCCCGTCAGCGGGGTGCCTTACTTACGGATACATAGGGACTGTCCTTCAGAAGAAACCTCCAGAGGTAGTCCCTGGCTTCCCCGGCGTAATCGATGTTGATCCGCTTTGTACGCAGGATCTCCTGCTTCTGTACGGCGGTTCCGGTCTCCAGGTAGAGGGAATCCCCGCACAGGTCCGCCCCGTAATCTCCCATGGTGATCCCCATGGCCTGGGTGAGCCTTCCCGGTCCGCTGCACAGCAGTTTTTCCCGCTCCGTCTTCCGGCGGCGTTTCATGAGATCCAGACCCTCCAGGGGCTCCAGGGCCCGGAGCAGCAGGACCTCCGGCTTGTCCTTCCGGTTCGTGACGATGTTCATGCAGATATACATGCCGTAAATCAGGTATACATAGACATAGCCGCCCTCGCCGTATTGGATCTCCGTGCGCTTTGAGCGGCCGTGAAAAGAGTGGGCGGCCCGGTCGTCCGGGCCCAGGTAGGCTTCCACCTCCACGATCTTCCCCTTCGTCACTCCCTCCGGGGTGACATGGACCAGGGTTTTGCCCAGAATATCCTCCGCCACCGTAAGGGTGCCGCGGGTATAAAAATCGCGTTCCAGCTTCATATTGTCTCCTTCATGTCCCCAAACTCTTCCATTTGCAAAGCCGCGCTGACGCGCTCTTCCGCTGCTTCGCAGCACACCAAACCCTTTCCATTCGCAAAGCCGCGCTGGCGCGCTCTTCCGCTGCTTCGCAGCCACCAAACCCTTTCCATTCGCAAAGCCGCGCTGGCGCGCTCTCTCGCTGCTTCGCAGCCACCACGCCCTTTCCATTCGCAAAGCCGCGCTGGCGCGCTCTTTCGCTGCTTCGCAGCCACCAAACCCTTTCCATTCGCAAAGCCGCGCTAACGCGCTCTCTCGCTGCTTCGCAGCTCCCTTTGCTCATGAAAATGGCGTTCCCTCCGTCCCTTTACTTTCCCAGTTCAGCCACGCCCTTTCCATTCGCAAAGCCGCGCTGACGCGCTCTTTCGCTGCTTCGCAGCCACCAAACCCTTTCCATTCGCAAAGCCGCGCTAACGCGCTCTCTCGCTGCTTCGCAGCTCCCTTTGCTCATGAAAATGGCGTTCCCTCCGTCCCTTTACTTTCCCAGTTCAGCCACGCCATTTCCATTCGCAAAGCCGCGCTAACGCGCTCTCTCGCTGCTTCGCAGCTCCCTTTGCTCATGAAAATGGCGTTCCCTCAGCCGTCGGCCACGAGGAAGGCCCCGTGCGAGCACGGCCTTCCTCGCGGTCCGGCGGCTGGCTGAACTGGGGCTACCACGTCGCGACCGTATGGTAGAGGCGGTAGTAGCCTCCGCCCAGGCGGACAACCTGGAGGTTGATGGCAAAATTATCGACTTCCAGGGTCTTTAAGGCATTGTCTACATACCCCGCTTTGTGGCTTCCGCTGGTATAGGCGTCCTCGATGATCTGCCAGAGGCTTGCGGGTATGCAGCAGGTAAACTGTACCTGTCCGGTTCCGGCCTTCGTCAGCTTTGTCTCACAGTCTTTGTAATAGGCATCCAGGCTGCGGATCACATCCGCCTCCGTAATCCCGGCTTCCCTCAGGTTTTCTTTCTCAGAACTGCTGTCCGTATCCCCCGGCGCGGCAGTGCGGTCCGGGAAGAGCGTCCCCCGATCCGCCAGAGTCAGCGGTTTCGTGGGATTGGGGTTGATGAGGCCTTGGATGCCGTCCAGGGGTGAAACTGCCTCGCTGCTCCCCTCCTCCGGGCAGGCCGGAAGGTAGACGGAGAGGCCTTTTCGCATGTGTGTCCCCGCATAGGCCCGGTCTGAGCAGTTGAAATACCGGTAAGTATCCTCCTCATTGTCATCCCAGGTCACATCCACGTTCCGGTACATCCCGTCCACATAGACTATGTTCCAGGCGTGATCCTCCCCGGAGTACCCCATGCAGTAGTAACAGGGGATCCCGAGCTGGATCAGAAGATATTGAAATGCCCTGGCATATCCGGCGCACACCGTCTGTCCATCCACCAGCGCGCTGTACGCGCTCTGATTGCGGGCCGCGGACGCCTGATAGACCTCTTTTTCAATCAGGGCGTCGTGCACATACCGCTCTTTCTCCAGATCGGACTCCAGATCCCGGGCCCCCTGGAGGATCTCCTCCGCGGCGGTCTCGAACTCCCTCTTCGCGCTGTCAATCCTGTCCGCAAGGTCATAATATTCCAGACTGATCTCCACTACCTGACCGCCCCTCATGTATTTACAGCTGTATTCCGTCTCCAGAAAGAAGAGCTCCGGGTGATCCCCTGTCACAGCCTCAAAGACCGTGTAGAGCTGATCCGCGCTGACCTCCACCGCCGGCCGGAAAGATTCCTTTAATTCCTCCGCGTTGGCATAGATCTGCCGGTAGAGTTGTTTCATCGGCTCCGTGAGCATGGCGTAGTAGGGGTAGTAGAGTTCCTGGAACTGCAGATCTTCCCCCAGTTCTCCCAGGTCAAGCTCCCGCTGGAGCTTCTCGCCCTCCTCATCCTCCACCTCGCTGGTACGACCGTCCGCCTCCCGATATCCGTTCTTTCCCGAAAGGCCCTCTGGAGCCGCTATCTGATCCCTCGAAGGGATCACATAACCCGTCTGGTTCTGAAAGGGCATGTTCTCCCAGTCAATCCCAGGAGTATTGCTCTCGGAAATGCTAAAGCCGGGAGAGACCGTATCTTCCATCCCATCCGTCTGCTCATTGTCCGCAGGCGCCCCGCCGTACACCGCCGCCGCGATCCGATCTGTCAGCCCGGGGATCAGGGCACAGACGATCACAACGCCGCACAGCAGCATGCACAGGATCATCAGGCCATAAAACAATTTTTTTACCAGCTTCATGCGCTCATCACTCCTCTATCCAAAAAGGCGGAGGTTCCTTTCGGATCCCTCCGCCCTCGCACAGTCTTTTTACTCCACCTTAAAGGACGATATCTCAGTCTTTAATTCGTTCATGTTTTCATCAAGGGCCTTGGAGACGTCATTCAGGTTCTGTACGCTGGACATCAGTCTCGAGATGGAATCGGCAACCGATTCCGTATTCTCCGCCGTTTCCCCTATGATGCCGGAAATATTCTCCACCGCCTGAACGGTTCTCTCTCTCTCCGCGTCCGTCCGCTCCGTATGCTCCATGACTTCCTTAAGGTTTTCCAGCAGGTTCGCCATCTGTTGACTCATATCCTTAAAAATCTCAATGACCTGACCCACAACCTCCGTCTGGGAATCCACCATCTCCCGGGCCCTTTCCGCGCTCTCCACGCTTTCCTCAGCCCTGCTGATAATATGGCCCACGTTGCTCCTAATCTCTCCCGCAGCCTTTGCAGAATCGTCCGCCAGCTTGCGGATCTCGGCCGCCACTACGGAAAAGCCCCTTCCCGCCTCTCCGGCCCTGGCTGCCTCGATGGAGGCGTTTAGTGACAGGAGGTTTGTCTGGCTGGAGATCTCCGCTATCATTGCCACAAACTTATTGATATAGGCGGTCTCCGTCTTCAGATTTCCAATGCTCTGACCCACTTCCATGGTAATGTCCGTGGTCTGCTGCGCATGCTGGCCCAGAAGCCTGACTTTCTCCACGCCGTTTCCGATCATTGTCTCGGTATCCTGCACGTCGCCCCTGATCTTCTCCACGATCCGGGTCATCTCCTGAATCTCACGGGACAGCGCATTGGCGCGCTCCACGCAGTCCTGGGCGTGGCTGGATTCGTTCTCCATATCCACACTGATCCCCTCCACTACCTGGGAGATCTCATAGAAAGAACCGCTGATGGTATCGGAGGCGTTCTTCACGTTCACTGCGGACTCCTCCAGGCGGGTAGTAGCGTCGTTCACCTTGCCCACCAGCTTCTTTGTATTGTTCACCATATGATTTGCGGAACCGGCCAGGGTGGCAAATTCATCCTGTCCCCTGGAACTTACCTTCACGGTGAGATCGCCCTCCGCCACTTCTCCAAGGCTTCCGGAGATTCTTCTCATGTTCTGCTGGATGCCGGAGATGATCAGGAACGCGATGCCCAGTACCGCCAGGCAGGCGATGATCACCATGAAGATGGCCACCACCCGGATCTCCTGGGCCTGATCCGTCACAGTGCTGATGGGTACCAGCGCGCAGACTACGGCGCCGGTCAGCTCGCTTCTGCTGTAAAAGAACATGCACTTCTGCCCCTTGCAGCGCACCTTTTCCATCACGCCGGTGGTCTCCGGAGCGGCAAGCGCCTCCTCAAAAAAGTCCTGTCCGTAAAAGACCGCCTCTTCTCCGTCCGCGCCGATCTTTTTATTCTGGGAGCTGACCAGCTCTCTTCCTCCGGGGGACACGAAGCCGATGACGCTCCCCTCCCCCAGATCCAGGATATTCAGAAGTTCCAGGATCGCATCCGGGGAGATATCCGCCACAATGACGGAGAGATTGGAATCGGACATTACCTGATAGGCCATAATGTAATCCGTCTCCTGTATTCCCAGGGTCTCGTCCAGGACAGCATGATAATCTATCCAGTTTTTAAAATTCCCGCTCTGACTCATGACATCGCTCCGGTAAGCGTCCCGGATCCCCGCCTTGATCTGCGTTGTCGCCGTGCTGAGGATGCGATAAGAGTCCGTCGGAACGATATGCATGTTTTTGATAAATTTATTTCCGGACTGATATCCATTGAGCTGTGTTCGGAAATCCGTGAGCAGATTGGATTCCTCCACCGCATTGGATTTATATCTTCCGCTCAGCACATTTTTCAATTCCCCGTCCAGCATCAGAGTCGTGCTGACGGAGCGGATAAACTCGCAGTTGCTGTCCACGTTTTCCTGCACCATCTGAATGGTCTGCACCGTAGATTCCGCAAACTTGTCACCCATGCCGTCCCGGGCTTTATTGTAGGCGACCACGCCGATGATGATCATAAAGATCACGGGAACTAAAAATCCCAGCACCAGCTTATTGCGGATGCTGAAAAAAGAACCGTTCATCACGTCGGACAGCACCACTCTGAATTTTTTCCAGAGGGGAGCCAGCTTTTTCCCAAGCGCTCGGAAAAAAGGAGCCAGCTTCTGTCCCACAGCATAAAATGCCGGAGCGATCTTTGAGCCGATTTTCTTAAAAAAGGCCGCCGTTTTCTTCGCGCCGGAGGCGATCCCGCCGCCGATCTTCCGAAAGAATCCCTTCGAATCGCCGGTTCTGCCGCCCGCTTTTCTCCCAGTCTTTTCTTTTTTCAGGCTGTCCTTTTCTGCCTGGGGTTCCACTGCCGCTTTCGCCTGCCGGATCTCAGCCCCTTCTTTCGCCGGCTGCTGATCCCTAAGCTTTTTTTTCACTGCCGGTTTCTTTGCCCCGGCAGCTTTTTCAGCCGATGGACTCTTCACCAGTGCAGAAGTTTTTTCCGCCTTCGCCGCTTTCTTCTGTTCGATAGGCTGCTCTGTCTTTGGCGCTGATTTCGCCGCAGCCTCCTCCGCCCTGACCTTATTCTCTGTTTCAGCCATGTTTTTACTCATCTCGTCATTCGACTCTCTGGAAAAAAAGCCCTTTTTCTCGCTCATATTTTTCTCCGATCCCTGTAGAAGCTGACACAAAAAGACCACTTTACGATAACAATATACTACATTTTGCTGAAAATGGAAAGTATTATTTCGAGAAAAGCCGCGAAAAACGAAATCCGGAGCCGAGCTTGCCGCCTCACACTGCCGGCAGCTCTATCGTAAAAACACTGCCTTCGCCCGGGTCTTCGACAGTTGTAATGAAATAAAATCTCCATAAACCGCAGAAATGCGGTATTTTTTTGTCAAATTTTTT
>CANQCF010000108.1 GCA_947589505.1 uncultured Acetatifactor sp.
AGTTTTATGACAAAAGTGGCAACCTTTGTCGTAGACAGGCGGAATCTCTTTTTCCTGCTGTTTGGCATTGCAATCATTTTTTCCGTGGTTTCTATGAATTGGGTCAGCGTGGAAAACGCCATGTCGGCGTATCTGCCGGACACTACGGAGACAAGCCAGGGCCTTGACAGGATGGCAGAACAGTTCCTCACATACGGGACGGCACAGGTCATGGTGACCAACATTCCGCTCAGCGAGGCGGAAAAGATCGCGGACCGGCTGGAAGCGATGGATTCCGTGATCATGCTGGACTTCGACGACACGGAAAAGCACTTTCATAATTTTTCCGCGCTGTACGATATTACGTTTGGCTATGAAGAGACGGACGAGCGGGCTCTGGAGGCCTTGGACGAAGTAAAGGAAATGCTGAGCGGATACGACATCTATGTATCCACCAGTATGGGCGACGCCTCCGCGGAACAGATTGCCAGCGAGATGCAGGTGATCAGCGTTCTGGTGGCGGTGGTGGTTGTCACGGTACTCCTGCTCACATCCCAGACCTGGGCGGAAGTGCCGGTGCTTCTGCTCACTTTTATCGCCGCGGCCCTGATCACGAAGGGCACGAATTTCCTGATGGGGACGATCTCCTTTGTGTCCAACTCCGTGACCATCGTGCTGCAGCTTGCGCTGTCCATAGACTACGCGGTTATCTTCTGCAATCGCTATAAAGAAGAGCATCAGACGCTGGGCATCCGGGAGGCGGATATCGTAGCGCTGAGCAAGGCGATACCGGAAATTTCTTCCAGCTCGCTCACCACCATCGGCGGACTTATCGCCATGATGTTCATGCAGTTCGGCATCGGCCGGGATATGGCGCTCTGTCTGATCCGGGCCATTCTGCTGAGTCTGCTCTCTGTGTTCCTTTTGATGCCCGGGCTCATCATGATCTTTGGCCGGGCCATGGACAAAACCCATCACAGAAGTTTCATCCCCAAGATTCCCTTCGTCGGAAAATTTGCCTATAAGACCAGATATGTGATGCCGCCCCTGTTCCTGATATTGATCATAGGGGCGTTCTGGATCTCTTCCAAATGTCCGTATGTCTACGGCTATTCCATGCTGGAGACGCCAGTGCAGAGCGATGCGATGATCGTGGACGCGATGATCGAGGAGAGTTTCGGCAGCAGCAATATGGTCGCCATGATCGTGCCGGCGGGAAATTATGAGAAGGAAAAACAGCTTTTGAAGGAGCTGGATTCCCTGCCCCAGGTGGACTATACCATGGGGTTGTCGAACACGGAGGCCATCGGCGGCTATATGCTCACGGATAAACTCACTGCCCGGGATTTCTCGGAACTTCTGGAGCTGGACTACGAGGTGGCGGAACTGCTGTATATGACCTACGCGGTGAACGATGAGAATTACGCGAAGATCATCAACGGTTTATCCACGTACAGCGTGCCCCTGATCGATATCTTCATGTTTTTGTACGACGAAGTGCAGGAGGGGTATGTGACGCTGGACGACGACATGATGGAGACGCTGGAGGATGCCCATTCCCAGATGCAGATTGCTTTGGATCAGCTCCAGGGAGAAGAGTACAGCCGGATGCTGGTCTATCTGAACCTGCCGGAAGAGGGGGAGGAGACGTTTGCCTTTCTGGATGAGATGCACGAGATCGCGGCGAAGTATTACGAAGAGCCGGTGCTGATCCCCGGGGAGGCCACCAGCCAGTACGATCTCTACAAGACTTTCCAGACGGACAACACGGTGGTGAACGTGGTGTCCATTCTGGCGGTGCTGGTAGTGCTCCTGTTTACCTTTATGTCCGCGGGTATGCCGGTGCTTTTGATCCTGATCATCCAGGGAGCTATCTGGATCAACTTTTCCTTCCCGGCTATCCAGCAGAAAAACCTGTTCTTTATGAGTTATCTGATCGTCAGCTCCATTCAGATGGGCGCCAATATCGACTATGCCATCGTGATATCCGGACGGTTTATGGAGCTGAAGGATAAGATGCCGAAGCGGGACGCAATTATCGAGACCATGAATTTTGCCTTTCCAACCATCGTCACTTCCGGGTCCATGCTGGCCCTGGCGGGGATCTTTATCGGCATGATGTCCTCCGACGGGGCGATCTGCGGCATTGGACAGTGCCTTGGCAGAGGGACGATCCTCTCCATTATCATCGTCATGTTCGTCCTGCCACAGATTCTTCTGCTGGGCGAGAAGATCATCGACAAGACTTCCTTTGCCGTGTCCATCCCGCTGAAGCTGGAGCGGATGTCCGGGCTGATGCGCGTGGACGGCATGGTACAGGGCCAGATCAACGGTACGGTCATCGGCGAGATGCACGGTTTTGTGCGCGGCGACGCCAGCCTGTTTGTGAATATGGGAAAAATGGAGCAGCGGGAGGATGACGGAAGCGGCATGGAAGAGCTGCTTGAGAGAGAAAAGAACAAAGCTGCCGAGGTGAGGGAATGAAAAGGAACAGTATTCATATCAGAGTGATGATCACAGGATTGGCGCTGGCGCTTATGTGGTATATGCTGCCGGCCGGCTGTCTTTATGCGGAAGCAGGGCCGGCTGAGGAGACGGGCAAAGCGAAGACAGACGGCGGAGAAGGAGCGGAAAAGAGTGGAGAAACTGCGGACAGCGCAGAAGAGATTGCCCCGGAAAAGGTGACGATCCGCACCGCGGAGGATTTTCTGGATTTTGCGCAGCACTGTTATCTGGACGCCTGGTCCGTGAATAAGCTGGTGGTCCTGGAGAATGATATCGACCTCTCAGAGACGGATTTTGAGATGATCCCGGTGTTCGGGGGGACTTTCGACGGCGGCGGGCATGTGATCTCTGGGTTCCACAGCGTGGGGGACGGCTATGTGGGAGGACTGTTTCGCTATATCGCTCAGGACGGGGTGGTGAAGGACCTGGAACTGCAGGGCAGTGTGGAGGGCACGGGTTCAAAAGAGTGCATCGGCGGGATCTGCGGATTTAACTACGGGACTATACGAAGGTGCAGTTTTAACGGAACTCTGAACGGCCGGGATACGGTGGGCGGGATCGCCGGGACCAATGGCGGGACAGGTCTGATCCTGTACTGCAGCATCAAGGGGCATGTGTCCGGGTACTATATGACCGGCGGGATCGCCGGAGTGAACCATGGATTCATCAGCCAGTGCAGCAATTACTCCGGCATCAACAACGACAGTACCTGGGTGGAGGAAGACGATGAGATGGGCAGCGGTCTTCTCTCGGGGATCGGTTCCTCCGACCAGGACATCGAGCTATACAGCGGCGTGGATACGGGTGGAATCGCGGGATATTCCGACGGCACTGTGACGGGCTGCGTCAATTACGGGATAGTGGGCTATGAGCACGCGGGCTATAACATCGGCGGGATTGCCGGCCGGCAGTCCGGAGTGGTCAATTTCTGCGAGAACAAGGGCCGGGTATATGGCAGGAAGGACGTGGGCGGCATTGTAGGGCAGATGGAGCCTTACATCGAGGTGGACGAGGCGGAATCCCTGCGGAATGCCGTCAATAAGCTGCACGATCTGATCGGCGGAACCTTGGATCATCTGCACGAGGGAAAGGACGTCGTAAAGAAGGATCTGGACAGCCTGACGGCGTACGGGGACGGCGTGCTGAGCACCGGGAATGTGATGGCGGATCAGCTGGCGGATTTCATGGATACCAATGTGGGCCAGATCCGGGAGATTAACGAGCGGATGGATTATGTCGTGAGTCTGCTGCCGCCGATGATGGGGGATCTCACCTCGGCCGGAACAGCCCTTGGAAATTTCAGCGATATGCTGAAACAGGCGGTGAAGGATGCCGCATTTCCGGACACGGAAGCTGCCGGAGAAGACGGCCCGAAAAATACCGAAGAACTTCAGAATGAACTGGAAAAACTGAAACAGTCCGCAGATACCGTCTCCGGCATCCTATTGGATGAGAACGGTTCCGCTAAGGAGTGGAGCGGACTTGCTTCTGACCAGCAGGAACTCCTTGTCTCGGAGATCGCCGCGCTGTCGGTGGAGACGGTTCGGGCAGAGCAGTCTGCCCAGAATGTGCTTGCGGAGCTGGAGCGCGCAGATGCCGTTTCGGAACAGACCCGCAGGGACCTGGAGACAGCGGCGGATCACCTCAGGGCGGCGGCTCAGTCCTTAAAGAGCGCGGCGGACCGGGCAAAGAGCGCCGCGGATTACCTGAATGGGCAGCCGGATATCCATTTCGTGGCGCTGGGGGAAGAGTTCAACCGGAACCGGGAGACCCTTTACGGACAGCTCCAGGGAATATCGGAAAGCTTGAAAAATCTGAATCAGAATGTCTCCGATTATTCAGACCTCACTAACGCGGACCTGAAGGCGGTGAACGACCAGCTGAATGTGGTCTTTAACCTTCTGGCGGATCACCTGTCCGGAGACCCGGAGCTGAGTGTGGAAGAACTGTATGAGGAGGTTTCCGATGAGGAGATAGACTCCATTGATACCGGACGAACGGACTCCTGTGCGAATCAGGGGGTCGTCAAGGGCGATATCAATATCGGCGGGATCGCCGGTTCCATGGCTATCGATGAGGAGGATCCGGAGGACAATGCGGCGGGAAGCATTGACTATGAGATCGGCCGGCGCTTCATCATGAAATGTATCATCCGGAACTGTGAGAACCAGGGGTATGTGACTGCAAAGAAAGACGGAGCGGGCGGTATCGTCGGCTATATGGCGCACGGTCTTGTCATTGACTCCGAGAGTTACGGAAGCGCGGAGAGCACGGAAGGCGATTACGTGGGCGGTATCTGCGGCGAGTCCCTGACGGTGATCCGAAGATGTTACGCCCTCTGCAGTGTATCCGGCGGAAAGAACGTGGGAGGGATTGCCGGGTATGCGAATACGCTGAAGGATTGTTACGCCATGGTGGAAGTGGAGGCCTCCGCGGGCAGAAAAGGCGCGATAGCGGGACAGATCGCGGAACAGGAAGACGGCGCGGAAGGCGCGGAGCCGAATGTATGCCGGAATTACTATGTGGGAGATGCCGTGTACGGGATTGACAACATCAGTTATGTGGGAGAGGCGGAACCCATCAGCTATCAGGAACTTCTGAAGACGGAGGGCCTCCCCGGGGAATTTCGACATCTCAAGGTCGTTTACCGGGTGGATGATTTCTTCCTGGGCGAGCAGGAGGTGAAGTACGGCGAAAGTCTTTCCGATCTTCATTACCCTGATCTCCCGGAGAGGGAGGGATATTACGGCGTCTGGCCGGACTGCTCCGGGCAGGTGATGAAGGGAAATCTGGTGCTGCAGGGAGAGTACCGGGACAACGTGCTTGTGGTGGAAAGCCAGGAAAAAGAGAAGCAGAGCACAGAGGGGGCGTATGAGTTCCCTTATGGTCTTGTTGGGCAGACTTTTACGGAAGATACCCGGCTGGACGTCCAGCGGATCCAGATGTCGCCTCCCCAGCAGGCCGCTGAAAGAGAGTATGTGGTCTATCAGGTGACGGTGAGCGACAGCGGTCTGGAGGACGGGGAGACCCTGGCGGTCCGTCTACTGAACCCCTATGAGGACGCGCTGATCTGGGAGTGGAAGGACAATGCCTGGGTACAGCTGGAGAGTATGCCCCGGGGACGTTATCTGCAGGTTCAGATGGCGGGAGATCAGGGGATCTACTGCGTGTCGGAGAATCGTTCTGATACGGTGGTGATCATCGCGGGGGCGGCAGCAGCGGCCGCGGTTGTGATTCTGCTGACTTTGCTGGTCAGAGGCCTCATTCTGAAGAGAAAACGGAAAAAGGAGAGGGCCCGGAAAGCGGAAAACGGGGACTGATTTTTGTAAAAACAAAAGCGCATAATTTTTCCCGTTTGGGAAAATCTGTATTTTACAGGGAGCCCTTGATGGCGGCAGGATTTTCCTGCCGCCAAAATTTTGGGGCTGATCCCTGAAATGTGGAGAGATCCGAAACGGGAAAGGAAGAGTGGAATGAGTTATCTGCAGATTGAAAAGGTTGTGGGAAGAGAGATCCTGGATTCCCGGGGGAATCCAACCGTGGAGGCGGAGGTGACCCTGGCGGACGGAAGCGTCGGCCGGGGAGCGGCCCCCAGCGGTGCGTCCACCGGGGAATTTGAAGCCCTGGAGCTCCGGGACGGAATAAAGTCCCGGTATCTGGGAAAAGGGGTAAAAAAGGCGGTGGAAAATGTCAACACCGTGATCGCGGAGGCGGTCCGGGGCCTGGAGGCATCGGATCTCCGTGGGGTGGATCAGGCGATGCTCCGGGCCGACGGCACGAAGGACAAGTCCCGGCTGGGGGCAAACGCGATCCTGGCGGTCTCCATCGCGGCGGCGAAGGCGGCGGCCGTGTCTCTGGATATCCCGCTGTACCGGTTCCTGGGCGGGGCCGCGGGAAACTGTCTGCCCGTTCCCATGATGAATATCTTAAACGGAGGGGCCCACGCGAAGAATTCCCTGGATTTTCAGGAGTTCATGATCCTGCCGGTGTCCGCGGACTGTTTTAAGGAAGCGCTGCGCATGGGCGCGGAGGTGTATCACAGCCTGAAAAAAGTTTTGGAGGAAAAGGGGCTGTCCACGGCGGTGGGCGATGAAGGCGGGTTTGCCCCCGATGCAGGCGGCGTGGAGGAGGTGCTGGATCTCCTTGTGGAGGCCGTAAAGCGCGCGGGTTACGAGTGCGGAAAAGATATCTGTTTTGCGCTGGATGTGGCCGCCAGCGAGTGGAAGAGCGAAAAGGGGAAAGGCAATTATCACCTGCCAAAGGCGGGGAGCGATTACTGCTCCGACGAGCTGATCGACATGTATCAGAACATGGCGGAAAAATATCCGATCCTTTCGATTGAAGATCCTCTGGACGAGGAGGACTGGGACGGGTGGAAAAAGATCACCGAAAAGCTGGGAGGAAAGGTGCAGCTGGTGGGGGACGACCTCTTTGTGACGAACACCTCCCGTCTGGAAAAAGGGATCCGGGAGAAGTGCGGCAATTCCATTCTGATCAAATTAAACCAGATCGGCACCGTGTCCGAAACCCTGGACGCCATCCGGATGGCGCATGAGGCGGGGTACACTGCTATCGCTTCCCACCGTTCCGGCGAGACGGAGGACGCCACGATCGCCGATCTGGCCGTCGCGCTGAACACCTGCCAGATCAAGACAGGCGCGCCCTGCCGGTCGGAGCGCACGGCAAAGTATAATCAGCTTCTGAGGATCGAGGAAGAGCTGGGCGGGAGCGCGGTGTATCCCGGAAGGAAGGCGTTTCGGGCGGAGGGAAACTGAGCGGAAAAACAATTCTTTAGCCGCCGCTCCGGCGGAGCTGTCGCGTGAAAAAGCCTTTTGCTGACCCGGAAGACCGGCTTCCAGAGGGATTGTATGGATAAAATAAAACGATCCCTGGCATAAGATCAGTCGCGCATTAGGACGGCTTCCCGCGGGATTGTATGAATAAAAATACTTGCAATCCCCGGGATC
The DNA here is from genome assembly GCA_947589505.1 of uncultured Acetatifactor sp. GTDB lineage: Bacteria > Bacillota > Clostridia > Lachnospirales > Lachnospiraceae > Acetatifactor. The sequence continues at coordinate 7,452 of CANQCF010000108.1, forward strand.
TGTGGTACAATGAGGGGGACAATTGAATAATGAGAGATTTGTTTTCTGGAAGAAAAGGAGAGCATTATGAAGAAAAAGTTCTACGGTATTTTACTCATGGCGCTTCTTGTGGCAGCTACACTGTGCGGATGCGCAGGCGGCAGATCTTCGGAGGATGAATCCTCTGCCGGCACAGGTTCCCCCTCTTTGGGCGGATCCGCAGTGATCGGCGTTCAACAGGATATTGACAGTCTTGACCCACACAAAGCAACTGCGGCAGGAACAAAAGAGATTCTGTTTAACATTTTCGAAGGGCTTTTAAAGTCCGATGAGAATGGCAATTTGATCAACGCAGTGGCTAGTGACTACTCCGTTTCGGAGGACGGTCTGGTGTACACTTTCACCCTGCGGGACGGCGTAAAGTTCCACAACGGGAACCCCGTTACCGCGGAGGACGTCAAGTATTCGTTGGAGAGGGCATCCGGACTTCTCGATGGCACTGCGCTTGTATCGAGCTTGAAGACGCTTACCAGCGTCGATATCATTGACGAGCGCACGGTTCAGGTGACCACGAGCAGCGCCAACCTGGAGCTGATTTACAGCTTCACCACAGCGATCATACCCGCGGGCAGCGGGGAGGCTGAGGATGGCACGCCCATAGGCACCGGGCCGTTTTCTTTTGTGTCATACAAGCCGCAGGAGGGCATCGTTCTGAAAAAGAACGAGGACTACTGGCAGGAGGGGCTTCCCTATCTGGACGAGGTGACCTTTAAGATCATCACCAACGCCCAGACCGCGCTGATGGAGCTGAAAGGCCATACCATCGATATCTATCCGTACCTGACGGATTCCCAGGCGAAGGAGCTGGAATCGGAGTATCAGATCATCGCCGCGCCCTCCAATGTAGTGCAGGCGCTTTTCCTGAACAATAAAGAGAAGCCCCTGGATGACGTGCGGGTGCGCCAGGCAATCTGCTATGCCCTGGACAAGAACCTCGCAAATGAGTTTGTAATGGGGGGCGCCAGCACGCTGATCAGCTCCGCCATGCTTCCCACCCTGAAGGACTACTATGTGAACCTGGAGGATACTTACGGGAGCGGCGCCAATATCGAAAAGGCAAAGCAGCTTCTGACAGATGCGGGTTATCCGGACGGGATCGACCTGACCATCACCATCCCCTCCAACTATGAGGCCCATATGCAGACCGGCGAGGTGGTGGCGGAACAGCTCAAGGACGCGGGGATCCGCTGCACCATAGAGCCTGTGGACTGGGACACCTGGCTGGAGGACGACTACGGGAACAGGAATTATCAGACCACGATCTGCGGGATCACCAGCGATATGACCCCGGGATATCTGCTGACCCGTTTCCAGACGAACTCTGACAAGAACTTTATCAATTTTGCCAGCGACGCTTACGACGAGGTTTATCAGAAGGCGGAGAAGAGTCTGGATCTGGCGGAGAAGGCGGAACTTTACAAGCAGGCCCAGAAGATCCTCTGCGACGAGGCGGGCACCGCTTTCATCCAGGTACCGCCCATTACCATCGCCATGAACAAGAAACTGGCAGGTTATAAGTTCTATCCGATCTATGTGCAGGATATGAGCACGGTCTACTGGACGGAGTAGTCTTTGCAGTCCCGGCGCGCAGATTCCCAGGGCAAGGGGCCTGCGGACCGGACGAAAGCAGCCGGCGGGCGGTGCCGGCGTACCGGAATCCAGGGAACGGATGTCAGGCACCGCCGCACATAAAAAACGGGAGAGGAGGCAGGCATGAAATACCTTGTAAAAAAAATCGTTACTCTCATTATGACATTGTTCCT
>CANQCF010000109.1 GCA_947589505.1 uncultured Acetatifactor sp.
TGCTCTCAAACGTTGGTGAGGCGACTCGAACGCCCGATCTTTCGCTTAGGAGGCGACTGCACTATCCACTGTGCTACACCAACATATATGAAAATCCTGCTTTTAGCAGAAAATCCATTCCGCTTAAACTTTCTTTTACCTTGGAAAACCACATCTCTTCCGGCCCGTGTCATCTGCAAACCATCCTGACGAACGTTCCGGCGATCACACGTTTCTTCCGTCCCCGCAGACGACATTCCTTCTATAAATCATCTTCCGGGAAATTAATCCGGCCCTGCAGCCAGATCGTCCCCTTAAACCTGCGGCCAATCTGTGGTTCCCCTACCAAATCTATTATATTGATACAAACGTCAAATGTCAATTCATTACAGCAAATTGTCAAAATATAAATTTGCTCTAACGTGATATCATTTGTCACAAGGCGTATTCCCACAATCTCTCCGACGATAGAATACTGATCGCATTCCATGCCGTAGGGCATAAAACAAGTATTAACAATACTCAGTATATCTTCATTCTGGATCCTGGTATTGATCAGGGAATAAGTATCCATGTCCTCCAGCGTCAGAGTCTCCATCGCCTCCTCGCTGCCCTTTCTTGCCTCGTCGATCAACTGCAGGCGCTCCCTGGTGCGCTGACGGATCCGATCCTTTTTCCTCTCGTCCGTCTGGATCGGAAAGAGAATTTTGCCTTCCAGGGACAAACCGCAAAGAGTCAGAGTAGTCCCGGTGATTGGAAGCCTTCCCGCAGCCTGGGCCTTGACATAAGGGATCATATTCTGCAGGTAGAAAATTAAAGAAATTCCTACATTTACGTCGTCGCAGACACCCACGTAGGAGTCCCTGGCGATATGCCGTTCCACAGAAACATCCTCCCCAGTGGTGACCCCGCTTCCCCGAAGGTAAGGAAAATAATACTCATAGATAAATTTATCCTGCTCGTCAAACTCTCCGCAGACCGCGATTCCAATATCCTGGGCGAAATCCTTGCAAAATTCTCCCAACAGGATATTGTCCGTGTTCATTGTATAACCACGGCGGTCCGAAGTCATGATGGCATCCGTCAGAATATCCCTCAGCCGCGCCCGGTCCTTCAGCTCACTGAAACCGATAGCTCTCAGATATTTATGCAAGAATCTCACCTCCTTCTCAGGATCTGATCAAAATATATTACAGCAACTCACGTACTAGCAGCCATTCACAAAACCGCCTTATCACATCTTCTGCTGCTTCAAAACTTTTCGCTTCAAATAAGCACTCCTTGGGATGTGAAAACAGTTGGAGTCTTCCCCTGGTGACCGCAAATACTTCCGCACTCCTTGAAAAATCGAATCCTTGCAGCATTGTTCCCGTCACTACAATTTATTGAACATTTCTTCAGCTGGCGGATCCGGTAAAATCTACTCAAACGCCGTTTAGAACAAAACCCCGTATCCGGTTAAATTTTTCTCAGGCATAACCAGTCGCACATATAAAATCTTTGAGCACTTTCAGACAATATTACTGTATTATTGCCGTTCTGTAAAGGATTTATCGAAACATTTTTTTACTTTCCAGAACAAAAAGTCACCTGTCTCTCCTCCTGGAAGGTGTGGGGCTCTTTTGTAACTGCCTTATGCCCTACCGCAATGGCGATCTCATACTCATAGCCCTCCGGGATCCCCATTCCTTTTTCAAAATATTTCCTTTTTTCCCCTCTCATAGCGTCAAGGATACAGCCGATGATCAGACTTCCAAGGCCCAGTTCCTCCGCTGCCAGCGCCATACTCTGTACGGCAATTCCGGCGTCCAGAGGGCTCCATTTAAACTCTTTATCCGCGCTCAGCACGATCAGGGTCGGAGCTTCATAATAGAAATTGTGCTCCGCTTTCTCAATTCCCCGGAGACGGTTTTTTTCCTCCTCCAGCTCCTTTAAAATCGGGGAATCCCCGTTAAGAACAGAAAAATGGATCTCCTGCTTGTTCGCCGCGGTAGGGGACTGCAGTCCGGCCAGAAGGATCTTGTGAATTTCCTCTCCTGTCAGTGCCTCCCCGGTGTATCCTCTTGTAGAACTGCGCTTTTCCACTGCTTCCAACACACTGCTCATGCCTTTTCCCTCCTTATGAATTAATCGCTGTTATTTCATTCACTTTGCTTAGATGAACCGCTCCGTCAGCCGTGAAGCAACATTCACATTCAAAACGGCAAGATCACTTTTTCAGGGGAACGATCTTTTCCTTGCCGCCCATATAAGGCCGAAGAGCCTTCGGAATGTTGATGCTTCCGTCTGCGTTCACATTGTTTTCCAGGAAAGCGATCAGGCCTCTGGGAGTCGCCAGCACGGTATTATTTAAGGTATGAACATAATATGTGCCGTTCTCCCCTTTTGTGCGGATTCCCAGTCGTCTCGCCTGAGCGTCCCCCATAGTGGAACAGGAACCCACCTCAAAATACTTCTGCTGACGGGGACTCCAGGCCTCCACATCACAGGATTTCACCTTCAGATCCGCGAGATCGCCGCTGCAGCACTCCAGCGTGCGGACCGGCACGTCCAGACTGCGGAAGAACTCCACGGTATAACTCCACATTTTATTGTACCAGTCCATGGATTCCTCAGGTTTACAAAGCACTACCATCTCCTGCTTTTCAAATTGGTGTACGCGGTAGACGCCCCTTTCCTCCATTCCATGAGAGCCTACTTCCTTCCGGAAACAGGGGGAATAGGAAGTCATGGTAATAGGAAGACTTTCCTCTTTCACCATCTCTCCTTTAAATTTGCCGATCATGGAGTGCTCCGAGGTACCGATCAGGTACAGATCCTCTCCCTCGATCTTATACATCATGGCCTCCATCTCTGCAAAACTCATGACGCCTTTGACAACGTCGCTCCGGATCATGAACGGAGGTACGCAGTAAGTAAATCCCTTGTCGATCATAAAATCTCTCGCATAGCTGATCATCGCGGAGTGGATCCTTGCGGCGTCGCCCATGAGGTAATAAAAGCCCTCTCCGCTGGTCCTTCCCGCGGCGTCCTTATCCAGCCCGCAAATGCTGTTCATGATATCCGCATGGTAAGGGACCTCAAAATCCGGCACCACCGGCTCGCCAAACTTTTCGATCTCCACATTTTCCTTGTCGTCCCTGCCGATGGGAACCGACTCGTCAATGATATTCGGGATCTTCATCATGATCTCGGTCACTTTGGCCTGGAGTTCGGGTTCCATTGCTTCCAGTTCCGCCAGACGCTTGGAGTTTGCGGTCACTTCCGCCTTTTTTGCCTCAACGCTCGCCGCTATCTCCGCCTTCTTTGCCTCGTCCGTCTCCTTCTTTCCCTGGGCCATCAGAGCGCCGATCTGCTTTGAAAGAGCGTTCTTATCCGCACGGAGCGTATCCGCCTCCTGCTTCACCCTCCTGTTTTCCGCATCCAGTTCAATGACCTGATCCACCAGGGGCAGCTTTTCATCCTGAAACTTTTTCCGGATATTTTCCTTTACGATCTCCGGATTTTCTCTTAAAAATTTAATGTCGATCATGATATCTTCCTCTTTTCTTTTCATATTTAAAATATACATTCTGTTCTGACACAGGACAATTGTTACAGGACAACCGTCGCAGACCTGGCTTGCCATTCGTTTTATTCTCTAGTCTCTCCCATAGCCAGAGACAGCGCTTCTTCCTCCTCCGTTCCCAGAGAAAGTTCGCTGACACCATTTTTGACTTCCTTTGTATAGCAGTAACACCCCTCCGTACTGTGCACGGAATTCATAATAAATCCGTTGTTGTCCTGATCCAGCATCGCAAGACAGAAGCTGAGCTGCCCTCCCATCTGCTGAAAAGCATCATATTTAACCAGCCCTGTCTTCTGATAAGCGGTCCTAAGACCTTTGTACAGCGCCTCGATATCCCTGATATTTCCTGCAACCGTATCTTTCAGCTCCCGATTGTCTTTCACCAGCGCATGAATCTCATCTTCCAGGCTCGCAGCGTCATTGCCGGACATTAGAAGTTTCATCCTTGTCTGTAATTTTTTAATTTCCCGCTTCTGCCTAAGAGATAAAACGATCATCACAATTAACAAAATCAGCAGTAAGACAAAAAATCCTAAAAACAGAAACCCCGGATCCAGATTTCCTAAACCGATACTGTTTAATAATTCACTATAATTCGTATTCAAATTATCGCTCCCTTGTATATGTCACGGAATGATGATTCTCCTTCAGCTTCCAAAGATTTCCAAAAGTCTATCCAGATCGTCATGATTGTAGAATTCTACCTCTATCTTACCCGCGCCGTTTCCTTTTGGAGAAATGGATACTTTGGTTCCAAGCCTCTTTTTCAGCTTTTCCTCCACATCCTGATAAACGATCATCAGAGATTTATCCTCTTCCTCTTTCTTTTCCCTTTCCTTGGGCGGTTTATTCAAATTTTTTACCAGCTTCTCCACTTCGCGGACATTCAGCTTTTCATCAAAAATTTTTTGGGCAATGGCATATTGCTGCTGATGATCCTCTATTGCCAAGAGAGCCCTGGCATGACCTGTACTGATCATATCGTCGATCACCATCTGTTGTACTTCATCAGAAAGTTTCAGAAGACGGATGGAGTTTGTGACAGCAGTTCTGCTCTTGGACACCCTCTCGGCAACTTCATCCTGCTTTAAATGAAATTCCTCCAGAAGGCGTTTGTAAGCCTGTGCTTCTTCGATTGGGTTCAGATCCTCTCTCTGAATATTTTCAATGAGTGAGATCTCCGCAATCTCCTGTTCCGAGTAGTCCCGGATAATTACCGGTATTTCTTTCAAACCCGCCAGCTTTGCCGCTCTCCACCTGCGCTCTCCGGCAATTATCTCATAGTGATCCTTGCGATCCTGCACCAGGATGGGCTGCAGCAGACCAAACTGTTTAATGGACTCCGAAAGTTCCTGAAGAGCGTCCTCATCGAAATTCTTTCTCGGCTGCTTTCGATTGGGCTCTACCAGAGTGATCTTTACCATAACCTCAGAACCCTTTTCTTCCGCACTGCTGCCAGAGCCTGTCGTCCCATTTTCCTTCTTTACATCCCTGTTTTCCGGAATCAGGGAGTCCAGTCCCTTTCCAAGTCCTCCTCTTTTTAACGCCATCGCTTCCTCTCCTCTTTTATCAGTTTTCCTCTGCTCCATTTCCGTCAATCAATTCTTTAGCCAGCTGCATATAAGCTTCTGCTCCCGCCGACTTTGGATCATAAATCGTAATGGGCATACCATAACTGGGTGCTTCCGCAAGCCTGACATTCCTGGGAATCATAGTGCTATAAATATGATGTCTCAGGTTTTCCTTTACATTTTCCACTACCTGTGCAGAAAGATTTGTCCTGGAATCATACATGGTGAACACCACGCCCTCGATATCCAGTCCCGGATTCAATCTTTCCCTTACAAGGTTGATGGTATGGATCAACTGGCTCAGTCCCTCCAGAGCATAAAACTCACACTGAATGGGAACCAGAACACTGTCCGCCGTAGTCATGGCGTTTATTGTCAGCATATTTAAGGAAGGCGGGCAATCGATTATAATATAATCATAGTCCTCTTTTACATAGTCCACTTCATTCTTCAGGATATATTCCTTTTTTTCCACGCCGATCAGTTCTATCTCCGCCGCCGCAAGGTTCACATTCGCAGGGATCAAGGACACATTCTCCACTACATTTTTGATCAGGCAGTCATTTATGGTACAACTTCCAAGGATCAGCTCATAGATGGTATTTTCCGCATTGTTCTTGTCTACGCCAAACCCGCTGGTCGCATTTCCCTGGGGATCCGTGTCAATCAATAATACCTTCTTCTGATTTGCAGCCAATGCCGCTGCTAAGTTAATGGAAGTGGTCGTCTTTCCCACTCCGCCTTTCTGGTTTGCAACCGCGATTACTTTTCCCATCCGTACCTTTACACCTTTCTCTTTTCTGTCAGGCCTTTCACTTGCTGCACCGCTTACCCAGTTGGTCGGGCGGCCTTTACACCTTTTTCTTTTCTGCCAGGAATTTCACAGCAGCCGGGTTCTGTACTTTCTAATTTCTTCAGTACCAGCCGCTCGCCGTTCCGTTTTCCGGTTTTCCGCGGGCCTGTCCAGAATTCAAAACAATCCAGCCCGCCGGTTTCCGAAAAAATCCTGCCTGTACGGATCTTTCCCGGTCTCCGGCATCCAGAGGAACCGTTTTTTCTCTGCGCAATCATTATATCACTTTTAATACCATATATCTACTGATTATTTCATCAGCGGAGAAAAAAGTCAACAGAAAAATGATAAAGAAAGGCACAAACAAATCATCTCAGTATCCATGTAGCGGAATCAGATAGACTTCTGCAAGATATTCGCTCAGTCATAGATTTACTTTTCGACCCACATAAAGAAACGAATCCGCAACATAGAATTTACTTCATATCCTTCGGCGGACAACCCAGACGGAACATAAAACTCTTATAAAAACCTAAAATATGAGAACCTAGAAATTGACAGAAAGCTAAAGCTACATAGAAGTACGAAAGATTTCGCAGGATATCATTGAAAGATTAGAACACAAATAACAAAGCACAAGATATAGAGGTGTTTTTGCAGTATTTTTTTGCTCATTTTTAAGATCAAAACTCTACCATATCTTGTGTTTTTATGTTTCACGTGAAACATGATATAGATATCTTTATTAGCAATATTATTTATGAAATTGCACCACTAGATATTGTGGTTTTATAAAATATCATTGGGACGGAAAGGAAAACTTCCTGAGAAGAAAAACGAACCGCGCCTCTGCAACTTCTAAAAATGTAATTTTTGTGAAATATTTATTTTTGCTTTTCTTTTTTTAGCACATACGCTATAATCATAGACAACAGAAAAACCTTAGGAAACGGAAAATTATCGATGGAACAGACAGATCAATTCAGAGAGTCCCTGCCCTTGTTTCTTATTGAACTGTTACAAGATCAATATGGAAGTGAATGGACCGAAAAGATCCTATCGGGATATACTAAAAAGCGCCATGTGACCCTGCGCGTAAATACCCTGAAATCTTCTTTGTCAGAGACCTTGGAGGTACTTCAAAATTTCGGTATAACCTATCAAACCGTTCCCTGGTACGAAAGTGCCCTGATCCTGGACAACAAGGATGAAAATGAACTTCGGGAATTATCGCTATATAAAGAGGGAAAAATATATCTGCAAAGCCTTTCTTCTATGATACCGCCCCTTGTTCTGAACCCCAGGGCAGGCGCAGATATCCTGGACATGACAGCAGCGCCCGGCGGGAAAACAACACAAATGGCTGCAATGACAGAAAACCGGGCCCATATTACGGCCTGTGAATTAAATTCTGTCAGAGCAGAAAGACTGAAATACAATGTGCAGAAACAGGGTGCTTCCTGTGTCCTGGTTATGCAGAAAGACGCGAGACAACTGGATAATTTCTTTGCATTTGATCAGATACTATTAGACGCTCCCTGCAGTGGAAGCGGTGTATTGAGTATCCTTGATAAAAATGCAAATACCCATTATACCAGGCAGCTGATCGATAAATCAGTAAAAGCACAAAAAGCCCTAATATCAAAAGCCGCGGAACTGTTAAAAAAAAGACAGCAGATGGTTTATTCTACATGCTCCGTCCTGGCATGTGAAAATGAGGATATCATATCCTATGCTGTCTCAAAGAAAAAATTGAAACTTGTACCGATCGAAACGGATGAATGGAATGATCTTCCGTTGCTCCCGGTCAAACAGAAAGGAGTTGTTTGTATTGCGCCAAACGAATTCTATGAAGGATTTTTCATTGCAAAACTCGAAAAAATCTAAAGACGATGAAAATTTACAAGAAAAACCTAGAAAGACTAATTTTGCTGTCCGCATCCTGTTTATCATCAGAGTCATCCTATGGATCAATGCCGCTTTCGCCACTGTCTACTGGATTAATTGGTCCTTCAAACTATATAAGATGGGAATATATGATGTCCACGAATACAGCGATCATTTCCGTCCGATTTTTGGAAGATGCCTGTTAATCTCACTGGCAAGCCTGTGTATCAGCCTGATCCTGAGAAGCATAAGCGACATGATAAAGAAAAATGTTCAGAGCAAAGCGGTACGCAGCTTATTTATTCTCCGAGTTATTTTATGGATCATTGCAACAGCCTCAACCCTTTATTGGCTCTACTGGTCATTTAAATTATTTGAGATGGGAATGTTGAACGCACAGGAACACAGTGATTATTTCACTCCTATATTTGGGTGGAGCGTACTGATTTCCATCATAAGTATTGGTCTCAGTCTGATTCTTCATAACATCAGCAATAAGGTGGGAATGGAAGAAGACGATGATAAATTAGATGTAAACCCTATGTAATAAGAAAACCCACATCCTTCTGAAAAGCGTTCCTGCATATTTAATGCAGCACCGCTGTTTTCTCACAGAATGATGTGGGTTCTTTTTTTAAATAAATACCATATCTTGTGGTTTTCTCTACAAAATAAGGATTTTGAATTTTATTTTCTTTCAGATTCAGAAATACAAAATATAGAAATATTTAATTTAGAAATACCTTATTTAGTAGTGATCCCGTTTAACGTTTCATGTTTCACGTGAAACATCTCAAAAACTAGATATTGTGGTTTAGATTTTTAAAACTTAGTCTTTTTCATAAAATACAAGATCCATACATTCATTGATATGTTCTATCTTACACGTTCGATGATATCCCATCTTTTCATACAGATGCAGATTACCCTTTTCCTGAAGAATTGTATCCAAACACCAATAGTCAGAACCATGTATACGCTCTAATTCAAGAATCGTTTCCTGGGCATATCCCTTATTTCTATATTCTTGCATGATCCACATTGGCGATATTCTTTTTCTACTGCCATCTTTTTTATCGACAATTCGGACAGCACCGACCTTTTACTATCTTCTATTATAAAAGTCCCTTTTCGGAAAAGTGTCCCTACTAGCTACAATTCCATAAAGAAACCTGTGTTGCTACTTAGTTGTGATTTATAAAAACTGTTAGTTCGACAAACAGGAAGTTGTCTATATACAAATGAATGATATCGACGCTATCGCCAGCTTCATATATCATACCACCACTTTCGTACCGAAGATGTCAAATCCGTTTTTCAAATACATCTTGATCGCCCCTTGATTCCAATCGGCGACATGAAGTATGATCGGGGCGATATGGCTTCTTTGCAGGAAAGAGACCGCA
>CANQCF010000110.1 GCA_947589505.1 uncultured Acetatifactor sp.
GAGATAATATAAAATAGGAGGTCTGGGATAGGCACAGAAACTAACGCCCCGGAAAATAAAATTCCCATCGTTTAACTCACATTCAATAGATATCTGCCTCATGATCAGCTATACTATGTACAGAACCGGTTCCGAAACTGTGAAAGGGGATAGATGAACATGGCAATAGGAGATGTTATCAAAAAATACAGAAAAAAGAAAGGCATGACCCAGGAGGAAATGGCGGCCTGCCTCGGCGTAACCGCTCCCGCTGTAAACAAATGGGAAAGAGGCAATGCAATGCCGGATGTCGCCATGCTTGCCCCCATTGCGCGGCTGCTTGGCATTACCACAGATGAACTTCTGGCTTTTCGGGTTGAGCTGACAGACGAAGAAATCAATCAATATTTATCGAAGCTGCAAAAGGACCTGGAGAGCAAAGACTTTCATGATGTATTTCGTTCCGTTAAGGAAAAAATGGAAGAATACCCTAATTGTGAGAAATTGATTTGGCAGGCAGCAGTCATTTTGGACGCAAAGCGAATGACAACGGAACTTCCAGACGAAGGCAGTTATGATAGCGTGATCTTCGGATGGTATGAGCGTTGTCTGCTCTCAGAGGATGAACGGATCCGCAATCAGGCAGCGGATTCGCTGTTCCATGTGTTTTTTCGGAAAGAGGACTATGAAAAAGCGGCTCAATATCTGGAGTATTTCTCCCTGGAGAATCCGGAACGCAAGCGCAAGAAAGCGCTTGTGAACAGTAAAACCGGAAAGCGGGCGGAAGCTTTTCGGGCGTATGAGGAATTGATATTCAGCGGTTATCAGCATATACAGATGACGCTAAATGATCTTCGTATACTGTATATGGAAGAGGATGATTCTGAGATGGCAGAAAAGCTGGTCCGGGTTTCGTCCTCTGCCGCGGCTGCATTTGAGATGGGAAAATATAATGAGGTCTGCTACGGACTGGAGGTCGCCGCATGGGAAAAGGATGCGGCGTGGACGGCCCGGGTCATGCGGGAAATCCTGGATTGTCTTGGAACGATAGGCGATTTTACAAAATCCAGACTTTATCAGCATATGACGCTGAAAACCGTGGACGCTGATTTTGCGTCAGTTTTAAGACAGGAACTGATGGAGGCTTTTGAAGACGAGACCTTTTCCTATATGGAGGGAAATGAAGAGTGGGAAAAACTGAAGGAAGATGTTCGATCATAATCGTCTTCTGACAGCAAAGAACCAAGGCAAAATAGGGCATACGGAGGGATAACACATGCAGAGAACGGAGAATGTCGAATTGACGGTTTTATGTCTGATCCAGAAAGAGGATAAATACCTGATGCAAAACAGAATAAAGAATGACTGGAAAGGTTTCACTTTGCCGGGAGGGCATATTGAAAGAAATGAATCTATCGTAGACGCTGTCATTCGGGAAATGAAAGAGGAGACGGGACTGGATATTCAGAATCCCAGATTGTGTGGGATCAAGCAGTTTCCCATAGAGAATGGGCGGTACATTGTATTTTTATTTCATACAGATGAGTTCCTTGGAGAAGTGACATCATCTGAGGAGGGTGAAATGGTCTGGGTCAAAAAGTCAGAACTGTCAAAGGTGAATACCGTTGAGGACTTATCGCCGCTTCTCCGGGTGATGGAAGACGATAATTTGACAGAATTTCAATATGTCATAGAAAACGATAAATGGAAGGTGGTTATCAAATAAAAACTTCCTTATATAGAGAAACGAAAAAACGAAAGAGGGGGTTTGATTTTTATCTGGTTTCTTTTAGCTGGAAGGCGCAGTAAGCCTTACCGTCGTTGCGATTTCCGCCCCAGGTGAAGCCGTGCTGCAGAAAGAGTTTGCAGCAGAGGTCGTCTTCGTCGATCTTATACGCAAAGGAGAGGGTGCGGTCCGCATAGGAGGCGCCTTCTTTTGGCGTGACGAGGGTTTCGCCCTCCGACTGATAGGCGGCCAGGGGGTTGTAAAGAGGATTCACCACCATGCAGAGCCCATCGGAAAGGCCGGGGAGAAGCGGCAGGGGATCCTCCGGCCGGGCCAGGCAGAAGGTAAGGTTCTCCGCCATGGCCTTTTCCACATCGCCGTCATATTCCTCGATCAGTCCGACTTTCGTAAAACGGTAATCGTTGCGGTACAGTTCATAAAAGATCTCCACCAAATCTTTTGCGGCGTCCGCGCTGCAGATCAGCTCTCCGGGGGCGGTTTCTCCCTCCATATCGCAGTAGAGGATGTGGGCGTAAACCAGGGAGTCGAAGTCGGCGTCCGCGGAGGCGGAGAACCCGGTGATATAGCGCCTGAAAGCGTCGGAGAGGGGTTCATAGTAAAAACCGTCCGCGTAGACGGCGCGCTGCTCCAGCATGGACTCGCCGGCGAGACTGCTGTTCAGGACCTCCCCGATCAAGGACAGGTCCCCGCTTTCGGAGTCATCGCCGGCTTCATCTCCGTCAGTTTCGTCTCCGTCCTGTCTGCTTTCTTTAGAGTTTTCGTTTCCGTCATTTATAGCATGTCCCGGATCTTTGCGGGAATCTTCGTCTTCTTCGGAATTTTCCGGCGTGCTATCTCCACTGCTTTGAGAATCCGCTTTCGAGCCGTCCTTGTCCGAACTGTCCGTTGGCAGGGATTCCTGTGCCCCGTTTTCCTCTGAAGAACCGGAAGTTTTTCCCGAGTCCTCCGCCCCGGTCTGCTGCTCTGCGTAATCGCTCAGGGACAGGGCGCTTTTTTTATGCAGACTGCTGAGAACGCCCACCACAAGGAGGATCCCCATCAGGATCAGCAGCATTTTGATCAGTTTATCGCGGTTTGCGGGTGAGGACATCGCGGACTCCTTTCGCACATAAAATCTCCGGGCGCGTGTGGGGATCTGGTGACATTCACTCAGTAAAAAACTTCCGGTGCGCGGGGAGCTGGTGACATTTATTCAGTATTAAATCCCTCGGTGCGCGGGGAGCTGGTAACATTCATTCCGTATTAAATCCCCCGGTGCTCTGGGATCCGGGTCATGGAGGGACGGATCTGCCGCGCCGGCAGGATTATTTTACCACAAAGCCGGGGCGCTGCATACAGTTTTCTGAAAAAACGGTGCGTTTATAATTCAGAAAAGCCAGTTGTGCAAAGCGTGCAAATGCGTTATAATACTTAAATGTCAATTTGAGATTCATCCCTGCCGTGAAACGCCGGGATGTGTGTTCAGGCGGTTTCCCGTGCGCAAGGCGCGGACGGAACTTCTTTTTGACAGGAACCGGGTGCGCGGCGGAGAGGAGAGGGCGTATGTTATACATCATGCGGCATGGAAGGACGGACTGGAACCTGCAATACAGGCTTCAGGGCAGCGTGGATATCCCCCTGAACGAGGAAGGCAGAAAGATGGCCAGGGAAGCCGCGGAAAACTATCGGGACATTCATCTGGACATTTGTTTCGTATCTCCTCTTTCCCGGGCGCGGGAGACGGCGGAGATCTTTCTGGAGGGACGGGACGTGCCGATCGTTGTGGACCGGCGGCTCCGGGAGATGAGTTTCGGCCGCTATGAGGGCATGGATCACATTTATCAGAAGCCCCACCTTCCCATCTATAAACTTTTCCAGGATCCGGAACATTATCAGCCGGAGGAAGGGGCCGAGAGTTTTGCGGAACTCTTTGCCCGCACGGGAGAGTTTATTCGAGAGGAGGCGGAGCCCAGGCTGGCGAAGGGTCAGGATATCCTGATCATCGGCCACGGCGCCATGAACAGCGCCATTGTCAGTCAGTACCGGAAGAAGCCGCTCTCGGAATTCTGGGAAAACGATATCGAGAACTGCAAACTGATCCGTCTTGCATGAGGGGAGAGCCTTCTGGGAGGCAGAGACGGCACCGGGGTGATTGGAAATGCGTTAGGACGTCTTTTCGCTTGGCGCGGGCTTAAACTGTGGCCGGGAAAGCCAGCTGCCCCATGACAGATTGAGCCGCCGGAGAAGGGCGGCGGAATGGAGATTGTATGAGTCCTGAAGAAAATAAGAGAGCAAATATCCTTTGTGTGATCTCGCTGGCGTGCGAGGTGGTCCCGATGTTCTTAAACGGAATCCTTTCGGCCCTGCTTACGGTCAATGGGACTTGGTATGTCGGGGATGCGCAGGCTTTTATGGAGAGCATAGGCAGCGTACTGTCGGGACTTCTTTTTATCGCCGGGATCGTACTGCTGATCATTGTACGGGTAAAATATCCAAAGAATGTATTCGGCAAAGTGTTGATGTGGGTATATATCGTGATCGGCGTGATTATGCTTCTTCTGGTGATCGCCGCGATGGTGTTTTTGATGGTGGCTTGCAATGCCTGCTTTCAAGAGCTTCGGAACTGTCCGGGGTTCCTTTTCTGATGGGCGGGGCTTGGACGATCAGGGATTTCTCCATAGAGCCTTATCCCGTCGCGTTTCTGCTGTCTTTTGCGGCGGGCCTTGGTTTCGTTTCCCTGCTTCTGCGCAGGCGCGGGCAAACGCTCAATATCATCAGATGCTCCCTGGCGCTGCTCCTGGTGATGACCCTGTATGGGGCAAGGCTGTACGGCGTTGTGGCCAGCGGGTTTCAAAAAAACCTTCTGACTTCCGGAACCTCCAGCCTGGGCGGAGCGATGGGGCTTCTCCTGGCGGTGTTCCTCATGGGAAAGATCTGCCCCGGGGTGCGGAAAGATCTGTGGCTGGCCTGTTGTATGGCGCTGCCGCTGATGTACGGGATCGCAAAGACAGGATGTTTCCTGGCGGGATGCTGTTACGGGATCCCTTACGGCGGCCCCCTGGCGGTAAGCTATCAAAACAGCCGGATACAGATAGGGCCGGTTTTTCCGGTTCAGCTTTTGGAGAGCGCGGTTTTTCTGTTGATTTTTGTTGTGGGACTCCGGCTGTATAGGGGGAAGAACAGCGGGGGCACGGCGTCCTGGATGATGCTTCTCTGCGCGGCCGCAAAGTTTGGCCTGGAATTTCTCCGGCAGGAGCATGTGGGGAGGCTGATCACCGGAAACCAGTGGGTCTGCGGGGCGTTTTTCCTCGCCGCCGTGATCTCGCTCCTGAGGGAGGGAAAATTTAAGGTGCGGAAAACTTCGTTTTTTGTTTAAGGCAGGAAAAGTATGAGTATCGTAAAGACAAAGGATCTGGTGTTTGAATATATCCGGCGGGACGAGGAGGGGAACGTGGAGGGGATCACCACGGCAGTGGACCACGTCAGCCTGAACGTCAGGGAGGGCAGTTTTATAGCGATCCTGGGGCATAACGGTTCCGGGAAGTCCACTCTGGCAAAGCATATCAATGCTATTCTGGATCCCACGGAAGGGACCGTCTGGGTGGACGGCATGGACACCTCGGACCCGGAAAAGCTCTGGGATATCCGTCAGAGGGCCGGCATGGTTTTTCAGAATCCCGACAACCAGATCATCGGCCAGGTAGTGGAGGAGGATGTGGGTTTCGGTCCTGAGAACATGGGAGTGCCCACGGAGGAGATCTGGCAGAGGGTGGAAGAGAGTCTCCGCGCCGTCGGCATGTATGAATATCGGAAATATTCTCCGAACAAACTCTCGGGCGGGCAGAAGCAGAGGGTGTCCATCGCCGGCGTCCTGGCCATGCACCCGAAGGTGATCGTACTGGACGAGCCCACGGCCATGCTGGATCCCAGCGGCCGGAAAGAAGTGATCCGGGCTGTCCGGGCATTGAATCAGGTGGAGGGAGTCACGGTGATCCTGATCACCCACTACATGGAAGAGATTGTTCACGCGGATCAGGTCTTTGTCATGGATCAGGGCAGGATTGCCATGGAGGGCACCCCCAGGGAAGTCTTCTCCCGGGTGGAGGAGTTAAAGAGCCTGCGGCTGGACGTGCCCCAGGTGACGCTGCTGGCCTATGAGCTGAAGAAGCGGGGGCTGGAGCTCCCGGACGGGATCCTCACCACGGAGGAACTGGTGAAAGCCCTGTGCGGGTGACAGGGAAGGTTTTGGGAATTGACAGAAAGGATCAAATATGTCCATCATCCTGGATCATGTAAATTATATATACGGCGGGGACACGCCCCTTGCGGTGAAAGCCCTGGACGACGTCTGCCTGACCATCCCGGACGGGCAGTTCCTTGGGATCATTGGTCACACGGGCTCGGGAAAGTCCACGCTGGTGCAGCACTTGAACGGGCTCTTAAAAGCATCCTCCGGGCACATCTATTTTGACGGACAGGACATATACGAAAAGGGCTATGATCTGAAGGCTCTGCGGAGCAAGGTGGGACTGGTGTTCCAGTATCCGGAGCACCAGCTTTTTGAGATTGACGTGTTTACCGATGTGTGTTTTGGGCCGAAGAACCTGGGCCTCTCTCAGTCGGAGGTGCAGTACCGCGCCTATGAGGCGTTAAAGAGCGTGGGACTGCCGGAGGACCTCTATTATCAGTCGCCCTTTGAATTGTCCGGGGGGCAGAAGCGCCGGGTGGCCATCGCGGGAACTCTGGCCATGAAACCCCAGGTGCTGATCCTGGACGAGCCCACGGCGGGACTGGATCCCCGGGGGAGGGACGAGATCCTGGACCTGATCAAAAAACTGCAGACGGAGAGCGGCATGACGATCCTCCTGGTGTCCCACAGCATGGAGGACGTCGCGGAGTATGTGGACCGCATCCTGGTGATCAACAAGGGTTCCATTCTGCTGGACGGGGTTCCCAGGGAAGTGTTCCGGCATTATCAGGAGCTGGAGCAGATCGGTCTTGCGGCACCCCAGGTGACTTATATCATGCATGCCCTGAGGGAGAAGGGGCTTGAGGTGGACGACAGCGTCACTACGATTGACGAGGCGGTGGACCAGATCGCCGGGCTGTTCCGGAGGTAAGAAAATGCTCAGAGATATCACGTTAGGACAATATTATCAGACGGAGTCGGTCCTTCATAAGCTGGATCCCCGGGTCAAGATCGGCGGGACCCTGCTCTTTATCCTGACGCTCTTTTTCTACAAAAACTTTCTGGGATACCTGGCGGCGATCCTGTTCCTGGCGGCGGTGATCCGTCTGTCCCATGTGCCGTTTTCCTATATGATAAAGGGCATGAGATCCATTTTGTTTTTGCTGCTGATCACGGTGGTCTTTAACCTGTTTCTGACTCCCGGGACGGTCCTGGTCTCTTTCTGGAAACTGAAGATCACCCAGGAGGGTTTGAAGGCCGCGGTGACCATCGCCCTCAGGCTGACCATGCTCATCATCGGTTCCTCCCTGATGACCCTTACGACCACGCCCAACAATCTGACGGACGGCATGGAGAAGATGATGGGCTTTATGAAGATCTTTAAGGCGCCGGTGCATGAGATGGCGATGATGATGTCCATTGCGCTGCGCTTTATCCCAATTTTGCTGGAGGAGACGGATAAGATCATGAAGGCCCAGATGGCCCGGGGCGCGGACTTCGAGAGCGGGAACCTGATCGCGCGGGCAAAGGCCATGGTGCCGCTTCTGGTGCCCCTGTTCATCTCGGCTTTCCGCCGTGCAAACGACCTGGCCATGGCTATGGAGGCCCGCTGCTACCGGGGCGGCGAGGGCAGGACGAAGATGAAGCCTTTGCAGTACAAAAAAAGGGATTATCTCGCCTATCTCTGCATGGTCGGTTTTATGGCGGGAAGCATCTGGCTCGGGAGACTGCCGGTCTTGTGACGGTAGGGAACACGGAAGGAACCGAGAGACAGATGGGAGACTGTTGGTTCTGTGGCGGTAGGAGTAAGGAAGGAACCGAGAGACAGGCGGGAGACTGGCGGCTCTGTGGCGGTGGGGAGCACGGAAAGAACTGAGAGGCAGATGGGAGACTGGCGGTTCTGTGGCGGTAGGGAGCATGGAAGGAACCGGGAGACAGATGGGAAACTGTTGGTTCTGTGGCGGTAGGGAGCATGGAAGGAACCGAGAGGCAGACCGGTTCTGTGACGGCGGGGAGCACGGAAAGAACTGAGAGGCAGATGGGAGACTGGTGGTTCTGTGGCGGTAGGGAGCATGGAAGGAACCGGGAGGCAGACCAATCTTGTGACGGTGGAAAGTAGTAGGAAAGATCCGGGAGACAGGCTGCCTTGGGGACAGTGGGAAGGTATGAAAGAAAATAAGAACGCAGGGTATCCTGGAGACAGTGAGAAGATGGAAGTGGAAGCGGGACAAAGACGAATCCGGATCTGGGTGGCCTACGACGGGACAAATTACCACGGCTGGCAGATCCAGGACAACGGGATAACGATAGAAGAAGAACTGAACCGGGCGCTGACAGAACTTTTGGGCCAGGAGACCCGAGTGATCGGGGCCAGCCGCACGGACGCCGGCGTCCACGCCCTTATGAACGTGGCGGTGTTCGATACATCCGGCAGGATCCCGGCGGAGAAAATCTGTTATGCGCTGAACGCAAGGCTGCCGGAGGACATTCGGATTCTGCGCTCCGAGGAAGTTCCAGCGGACTGGCATCCCCGGCGCTGTGAGAGCCGGAAGACCTACGAGTACCGGATCTGCCGGAGCGAGATCCAGCAGCCCCTCCGCAGGCTCTATGCGCATCATGTCTACCGTGAACTGGACCTGGCGGCAATGGCAAAGGCGGCGCATTTTCTGGAAGGGGAGCATGACTTTCAGAGTTTCTGTCAGGCGGGGAGCCAGGCGGAGACCACCGTCCGCAGGATCTATCAGGCTGTTCTGGAGGAACAGGGAGAGGAACTGGTGATCCGGGTGACAGGGAACGGTTTTCTCTACAACATGGTCAGAATTATTGTCGGCACGCTTCTGGAAGTGGGGGCGGGCAGGATGAGCCCGGAGGATATTCCACTGATTTTAGAAAAAAGGGATCGGGGCGCAGCGGGGCCCACGGCGCCGGCGAAGGGACTGACGCTGGTGAAGTATGAGTTTTTTTCATAAACAGTTCACCCGCGCCATTCGCAAAGCCGCGCTGACGCGCTTACCGCTGCTTACGCAGCTGTCTTTGCTCATAAGATGGCGCTCCCTTCGTCCATATAATAAGAGGCAGATTTTCGTGCAAGCACGAATCTGCCTTTTGTTGTTGTGAACAGTTCAGCTCACGCCATTCGCAAAGCCGCGCTGACGCGCTTACCGCTGCTTGCGCAGCTGTCTTTGCTCATAAGATGGCGCTCCCTTCGTCCATATAATAAGAGGCAGATTTTCGTGCAAGCACGAATC
>CANQCF010000111.1 GCA_947589505.1 uncultured Acetatifactor sp.
TTTCGGAAGTGGTCGCCGTTTCTGTATATCCTGCTGGACGGGACTGCGGTGATATGGTATCTGTATCTGATCGCAAGAATGGTAGAGCGATTTGAGTGGTTTTATGAGCTGGGAATACCGATTGCGCTTTGGGTGACATTTCTGGCAGAGGTTTTTGCCGTGGCAGTGATGAAACTGCCGAGATCCATTCTTGCGAGGGCGTTGTATTTCTTTACGGTCATGGGGATTCTGTGCGTGGGGATCGAACTGGCCATCGACGATTACACTCAGGTTCCCCGGCGGCTGGGCTGGTCAGCGGTGGTGCTCACGGTGTGCGCGATCATTGACATTGCCATTATTACAACGCTTTCACAGAGAAAACTGCGGAATGAATTAAAAAGGAGGCTGCATTTCTGATATGGAGACGAAACAGAGGATGATGAGTCTGATCCGCATGGTTCACGGCCTGATCGAGAACCCGGATATCGAGAAGCACCGCCAGTCCCAGGATCTCGTCGGGGAATTTCTGGGACACACGAAGGAACTGAGTTTCCGGGAGGTGAACCTGGACGGGATGTATGCGGAGTGGGTCAGCGTGAACCGGGCCCATGTCCACAAGCAGGTGATCCTGCACTGTCACGGGGGCGGATATTCCACAGGAAGCAGTATATACGCCCGGACTTTGACCACGAAGCTGGCTATGGCAACCAATATGGAAGTCCTTTCCTTTGATTATCGTCTCGCGCCGGAACACCCGGCTCCGGCGGCCCTGGAGGACGCGCTGAAGGTCTGGGATTATCTCATGCTGATCGGATACGGGGCGAGGGATATCATTCTCACCGGGGATTCCGCCGGGGGCAACCTGGCGCTGACCCTGGTGCTGAAGTTAAAGGAGCAGAACCGGCTGCTCCCCCGGGGGCTGGTCCTGATGTCGCCCTGGACGGATCTGACTTCCTCAGGAGAGTCTTTCCAGGAGAAGAAAGAGCTGGACCCGGTGCTGAATGAGGCCTATATTGATAAAATGGTCCAGGCGTACGCGGGGGACAGGGATCTTACGGACCCTTATATTTCACCGCTCTTTGGGGATTTCACGGGATTTCCACCGACGTATATCCAGGTGGGGACCAATGAGATCCTGTACAGTGATTCCCTGCGGCTGAAACAGCGCATGCGGGAGGCGGGCGTTACAGTGCGGATGGACGCCTTTGAGGGGATGTGGCATGTGTTCCAGATGTCGCCCTTTAAGACCGCGTATGAGGCCATGGATAAGTGCGTGGACTTCATTATATCGGAGTTGATGCGGTTTTAAGAGATTTTAAAAGAGGGGAGCCAGTTCAGCCCGCGCCATTCGCAAAGCCGCGCTGACGCGCTCTCCGTCGCTTCGCGACTACCTTTGCTCATAAAATGGCGCTCCCTCAGCAGTTGAATGGGTAGGGAGCCAGTTCAGCCCGCGCCATTCGCAAAGCCGCGCTGACGCGCTCTCCGTCGCTTCGCGACTATCTTTGCTCATAAGATGGCGCTCCCTCAGCCGCCAGATTTTTGGAAAAACCCGTGCGAGCACGGTTTTTCCTAAAATCCTGGCGGCTGGCTGAACTGGTGAGATAAAAAAAGGATTTTGGCAATTTTTACAGAATACTCAAACTAGGGTGGATTTCGGAGAATCGGATGGAAATTGGCTGGACGCAGAGCGTCAGAAAGGACAATCTATGACGATCAGAGAAAACCTGGAAGAGTGGGAGCAGGAATACCTGAGCCCGTATGCCTCCCTGAGCAGGAACTCCAAGGGGAGAGCAAAACCGGAGAAACAATGTGATATTCGGCCTGTGTTTCAGAGGGACCGGGATAGGATCATACACTGCAAGGCGTTCCGGCGGCTGAAGGATAAGACGCAGGTGTTCCTGACGCCGGAGGGGGATCACTACCGGACGCGGCTGACCCATACTCTGGAGGTTTCCCAGAATGCCAGGACCATCGCGAAGGCGCTGAAACTGAATGAGGAACTGGTGGAGGCCATCGCCCTGGGGCATGACCTGGGGCACACGCCCTTTGGACATGCGGGGGAAAGGGCCTTGAACCGGGTGTGTCCGCTGGGGTTTGAGCACTCCCAGCAGAGCGTCCGCACGGTGGACCGGCTGGAGAAGGATGGGCAGGGCTTAAATCTCACCTTTGAGGTGCGGGACGGCATCTTGAATCACCAGACCAGTGGGAATCCCCATACGCTGGAGGGCAGGGTGGTGCGGCTTTCGGACAAGATCGCTTACATACACCATGATATGGACGACGCTGTGCGTGCGTGCGTCCTGACAGAGATGGATGTGCCGGCGGAGATCCGGGAGGTCCTGGGCTCCACGCCCGGCGAGAGACTGGACTGCTTTATCCATGACATTGTGACCAACAGCATGAATCGGGACGACATCATCATGTCGCCGCCGGTGGCGGAGTCGATGAAGAAGATCCGAGAGTTTATGTTTGAGAGGGTCTATGTCAATCCGCTGGCAAAGAGCGAGGAGAAGAAGGCCGAAGTCCTGATGGAGACACTGTACACGCACTTTATGAAGCATCTGGACGATATGCCGGAGGAATTCCGGAACCTGATCTCGGAGGGGGAGCCCATCGAGCGGGTGGTCTGCGACTATGTGGGGGCAATGAGTGACCGGTACGCAATATCGCTGTATGAGTCGATCTTCATTCCGAAGTCCTGGCAGATCTGAATACGGCGTTATCGCCGCGGGATAGGGCGGAAACGGTTTCAGAGGATAGCTATGTATTATTCAGAAGAGATAGTTGAGGAAGTAAGGGCAAAAACGGATATCGTGGGCTTGATCTCCGGGTATGTGACCCTGAAGAAGAAGGGAAACAGATACTGGGGGTGCTGTCCGTTTCACAATGAAAAGACGCCATCCTTTTCGGTGTCGGAGGACCGGCAGATGTACCATTGTTTCGGCTGCGGCGCCGGCGGGAACGCGTACACTTTTTTGATGAAGTATGAGAATTACTCCTTCCCGGAGGCGATCAAGGTCCTGGCGGAGAGGGCGGGCGTCAGTCTCCCGGAGGAAGAGTATTCCCAGGAGCAGAAAAAGAGGGCGAACCGTAAGCAGAGACTTTTGGAAATAAATAAGGATGCGGCGAACTATTTTTACTATCAGCTGGTAAAGACTCCTCACGGGGAGACGGGGCTGGCTTATCTGAGAAAGCGGGAGCTGACGGACGAGACCATAAAGAAGTTCGGTCTGGGCTACGCCGGGAAAAACGGCGCGGAGGTCGTGCAGTATCTTCGGCAGAAGGGGTTTGAAGACGAGGAGATCAAGGATTCCGGACTGGCAAACTTTTCGGAACGGTACGGCCTGACCAGCCAGTTCTGGAACCGGGTCATGTACCCTATACAGGACATCAACCACCGGGTGATCGGATTCGGCGGCCGGGTCATGGGGGACGGGGAGCCAAAGTATCTGAATTCCCCGGAGACGGACATCTTCGACAAGAGAAGAAATCTCTATGGCCTGAATTACGCGAGGAACGCCAGGAAGGGCAATATGATCCTCTGCGAGGGATATATGGATGTGATCTCCATGCACCAGGCGGGTTTTGGACAGGCTGTGGCTTCCCTGGGCACGGCGTTTACGCCGGAGCAGGCGCATCTTCTGCACCGCTATACGGACAATGTCCTTCTGGCTTACGACAGCGACGGCGCGGGAGTCAAGGCGGCGCTCAGGGCCATAGGGATCCTCCGGGAAGAGGGGCTGGCCGGAAAAGTCATCGACATGAGGCCCCACAAGGACCCGGACGAGTTCATAAAGGCGCTGGGGAAAGAGGCGTTTCAGGAGCGGATCGACCGGGCGGAGAACGGCTTCTTTTATGAGATTCGGATGCTGGAGGGGCAGTTTGATCAGAAGGATCCTGAGGAGAAGACAAAATTCCACCGGGAGATCGCAAAGAAGCTTTGCAATTTTGAAGAGGACGCGGAGCGGGACAACTACCTTCAGGCCATCGCGGAAAAATATTTTATCGGCGTGGAGAATCTGCGGAAACTGGTGGCGGGATACGCGGCCCAGGCGGGGAACGTAAGAATTATGGAGCGGCCAAGGAGCGGAGTGCAGCAGAAGAATATGACCCAGGAGGATGGGGCGAGAAAGTCCCAGAGCCTTCTGCTCACATGGATCTCCGAATTTCCCCAGCTGTACCCGAAGATTCAGAAATACATCTCCCCGGAGGACTTTACGGAGGAATTTTACCGGGATGTGGCGGGAAAGCTTTTTGAGCACATAGAACAGGGAAATCTCCAGCCGGCCGCCATCATCAGCGCATACGAGGACGAGGAGAAGCAGGGGGAGGCGGCGGCGCTCTTTCACGCGGAGCTTCCCGCTATGGAAACCTTGGAGGAAAAAGAAAAGGCTTTTCACGATATTCTGTACGCCGTGAAAAAGAACAGCTACGAATATTACGCGCTGCAGCAGGGGAGCGATCCCTCGGCGCTGAATAAGACCGTTCAGGGGAAGAAAGCATTACAGGAATTGGCAAAACTGCATATTTCTCTGAAATAAAGGAAATGATTAGAGAAAACACGGACCGTTTCACACATTGACAAAACTGTTATGGAAGGATGGAATCACGGGAATGGAAGAAAATACACAGGTAAAATTCGAAGAAAAATTAAAAGAACTCGTGAGCTTCGCAAAGAAGAAAAAGAGCATCATGGAGTATCAGGAGATCAGTGATTTCTTCGGAAACATGGCTTTGGACGAAGATCAGATGGAGCGCGCGCTGGAGACTTTGGAGCGCCATAACGTGGATATCCTGTATCCGGACGGCGCCAACGATATGGACCCGGACGACGACCTTCTGATGAACGGCGAAGAGGTGGACATGGAAAACCTGGATCTCTCCGTCCCGGACGGGATCTCCATTGAGGATCCTGTGCGCATGTACCTGAAGGAGATCGGAAAAGTTCCCCTGCTCTCTGCCGAGGAGGAGATCGAGCTGGCCCAGCGCATGGAGACCGGCGACCAGGATGCGAAAAAGCGTCTGGCTGAGGCGAACCTCCGTCTTGTGGTCAGCATCGCAAAGCGCTACGTGGGCCGTGGGATGCTGTTCCTGGACCTGATCCAGGAGGGAAACCTGGGGCTGATCAAGGCCGTGGAAAAATTCGATTACAGAAAGGGCTATAAGTTTTCCACTTATGCCACATGGTGGATCCGCCAGGCCATCACCCGCGCCATCGCGGACCAGGCCCGGACCATCCGGATTCCCGTCCATATGGTGGAGACGATCAACAAGCTGATTCGCGTCAGCCGTCAGCTCCTGCAGGAGCTTGGCCGGGAACCGACCCCGGAGGAGATCGCAAAGGAGATGAACATGCCGGTGGAGCGGGTCCGCGAGATCCTGAAGATCAGCCAGGAGCCCGTATCCATGGAGACCCCCATCGGCGAGGAGGAGGACAGCCACCTTGGGGATTACCTTCAGGACGACAATGCGCCGGTTCCTGCCGATGCGGCTGCCTTCACCCTTTTGAAGGAGCAGCTTGTGGAGGTTCTTAGTACTCTGACAGAGAGAGAGCAGAACGTGCTGCGGCTGCGTTTCGGCCTGGACGACGGCCGGGCCCGCACGCTGGAGGAAGTGGGAACGGTGTTCAACGTGACCCGTGAGAGGATCCGTCAGATCGAGGCAAAAGCCTTGAGAAAGCTCCGGCACCCCAGCAGGAGCCGCAAGCTGAAGGACTACCTTGACTAAGGGGGACAGGCCGGCGGCGCTGTCAAAGCGGCTGAAGACGCTTGCCGATATGGTTCCGGCGGGATATCGGGTGGCGGATGTTGGCTGTGACCACGGTTTTTTGGACATTTATTTAATACAGAGCGGCAGGGCCTCCGGCGCCATCGCCATGGATGTGAGGAAAGGCCCCTTGTCCGCGGCAGCACAGCATATCCGGGAGGCTGGGCTGGAGACACTGATCGAGACCAGGCTGTCGGACGGATTAAAACAGTACCGGGCGGGAGAGGCTGAAGTTTTGGTCTGTGCGGGAATGGGAGGCCCTCTGATGCAGAGGATCCTTTCGGAGGATCCCGGGAAAACCGGGAGTTTTCGGGAGCTGATCCTGCAGCCTCAGTCGGAGCTGAGAGAGTTCCGCGTGTTTCTGAGAGAAGCAGGCTATGCCGTCGAGGCGGAAGAAATCGTTTTTGAGGAGGGCAAATATTATTTTCCTATGAGAGTGCGGGCGGGAGAGGGAAAATCGCCGGAACTTTCACAAAGCGGAACCCTTTCTCAGGAAGAGAGGGAGTTTCAGGAGATCTGCGACCGGTACGGGGAGGGATTGATCCGCCGGAGGGATCCCCTGTTAAGGCAGTATCTGGACCAGCAGGACAGGATTTTGGATGAGATCTCCGAAGCCCTTCATGCTTCGGATGCCGGGAATGAACGGCGCAGGCAGCGGCTTTCTGAGGTGGAACAGGAGCGGGAGATCCTGCGGCGGGCGGTTCAATGGATGGAGAGGGAAGAATAAAGAAAAAGAGATCGGAAAGAAGGTGGCAGGATGTACACTGTAAAGATAGAGGGAGAGGACATTCCGGTACAGGAGGGAACGACCTACGAGGAACTTATAGCACCCTATCAGGGAAAGGACGGCAGCCTGATCGTCCTGGTGGCTGCGGACGGCAAGCTCCGGGAACTCTTTAAGGAAGTGAAACGGAACGCGGAGATCCGTTTTTTCACCCTGCGGGACGATGTAGGACATAAGACCTACATACGCACGGCTACCATGCTCTTTATGAAGGCGGTCTTTGATCTGTTTGGCCAGGAGGCCGCCGCCCAGTGCCGGGTGGAGTATTCCATCGGACACGGCTATTATATCACGCCCCAGGGATCTTTCCCCTGCGGAGAGAAGAGCGCGGAGAAGATCCAGACCAGGATGAGGGAGCTTGTGGAGGAGAAGATTCCCTTTCAGAAGCACACCTGCCCTTTGGATGACGCCGTCGCCATCTTTGCGAAACAGGGGATGAAGGACAAGGAAAAGCTGTTCCGTTACCGCCGGACTTCCACAGTCAACGTCTACGAGTGCGGCGGGTATTATGACTATTACTATGGCTATATGATGCCGAATGCGGGATATGTAAAGTGGTTTGAAGTGATTCCTTACGACGAGGGCTTTATGCTCCTGCTCCCGACGAAGAGCAGCCCGGATAAGATCGAACCCTTTCAGGAGAGAAGGAAGCTCTTTGAAACCCTGAAAAATTCTGACGCCTGGGGACGCCAGATCGGAATTGAGACGGTGGGAGATTTAAACGAGCAGATCTGCCAGGGATCCTTAAGCGAGCTGATCTTAGTCCAGGAAGCTCTTCAGGAGAGAAAAATTGCGGAGATCGCCCGGGAGATCGTAAGCCGCAGCAACGTGAAATTCATTATGATCGCGGGCCCCTCTTCCTCCGGGAAGACCAGTTTTTCCCACAGACTTTCCATTCAGCTCCGCACTCTGGGGAAAGTGCCCCACCCCATCGCCTTGGACGATTATTTTGTAAATCGGGAGCATACGCCCCTGGATGAGAATGGAGACTACAATTTCGAGTGCCTGGGGGCTATGGACGTAGAGCTGTTTAACAACGATATGACGAGGCTTTTAAACGGCGAGACGGTGGAGATGCCCACCTTTAACTTTAAGATCGGAAGACGGGAATATCTCGGGGAGACAAAGCACCTGGGGCCGGACGATATCCTGGTGATCGAGGGCATCCACGGGCTGAATCCCAAGATGAGCTACGCCCTGCCGGAGGAGAGCAAATTTAAGATCTATATCAGCGCCCTGACCACGATCAACGTGGACGCGCACAACAGAATTGCCACCACGGACGGAAGGCTTTTGAGAAGAATGGTGCGGGACGCCAGGACCCGGGGATCCGACGCCAGGAGGACGATCCAGATGTGGTCCTCCGTGCGCAGAGGAGAGGAGGAGAACATCTTTCCCTTCCAGGAGGAGGCGGACGCCATGTTCAACTCCGCGCTGGTGTACGAGCTGGCGGCCTTAAAGCAGTTCGCGGAACCCTTGCTGTTCCAGATCCCCAGGGAGGCGCCGGAATATTACGAGGCAAAAAGGCTGTTGAAATTCCTGGATTATTTTCTGAACCTGTCCAGCGAGAGCCTGCCGAACAACTCCATCTGCAGAGAGTTCGTCGGAGGAAGCTGTTTCCGAGTTTAACACTGAATAAGAAGCGCCGTAAAATAAGGAATTCCTTACTTTACGGCGTTTTTTAGGCATAAGCGGGACGATAAGCCGGGTTATGTCGTTGGGTGATCATCTATCTAGCACGGCTGTTGCCAGCCGCGTCAAGCGACCTACCTGAGAGCAGGCCGGGCAAGCCTATGGCTCTCTGCTTGGTCTTGCTTCGGATGGGGTTTACATGGCTCCGCCTGTTACCAGACGGACGGTAGTCTCTTACACTGCCTTTCCACCCTTACCTCCGGCTGTCCGGCAGTCCCTTTCGGAAACCGACGGGCGGCGGGAGGCGGTATATTTCTGTTGCACTGGCCTGGGAGTCGCCTCCACCGGACGTTATCCGGCATCCTGCCCTGTGAAGCCCGGACTTTCCTCACCCGTGCGGATGCACGGCCGCGATCACCTGTCCCACTTACGCTAAAGATATTATATGCTCTTTTGGATTTTGGCGCAAGGATTTCTTTTGCTCCGGGGATGCATTAAGACCAGGAACCCAGAGTTCCAGGGCATCTCGGGCCCGCAGGTGATGGGACCGTGACGGTTCTTTTAAGGTATCTTTGAGAGCTGATTTTGCATTTCCCGGAGCTGATTCTGTAATTCAGCGATTAGGCTCTCCTGTTGGCTGAGCTGTGCATCCTTCTGATTAATCGTCTCCTGCATCTGGTCGATCATGTACTGTACTGTGTTGCTGTCTAGCTCTTGAAGTTCCTTGGAATACATCTGCATCACTCCCTCCAAATCTCGGCACATCTCATAGATCTCCCGGTACATCTTCTGAAATAA
>CANQCF010000112.1 GCA_947589505.1 uncultured Acetatifactor sp.
ACTCCCTCCAAATCTCGGCACATCTCATAGATCTCCCGGTACATCTTCTGAAATAAGGGATAGTTTTCCGACAGTTTTAGAATCCACTCGGGTTCATCTATGCAGAAAAATGCCAGCCATGCCTCCAGATTGTTGTTGACCTTTCCCTTATTTTGAACGATTTTCTTGAAGATGTCAAGGGGCACGAAGACATATTCCTCCAGGAGGTTTATTTCTAATCCGGTGTCGGAAGTCTGGCGGAACCGGTGGATGTAGTTTCTGGGGAATTTATGAAATTCCGAAGGGCTGGATTCGTACAAGACAATGGTATAAACAGGGCGCAGGCTCCGGTAGTTCATGCGTTGGTCGTTGGCGGCAGCCTGGTCGTGCTTTTGTTTATATTGGCGTAGCAGGAGATCAGCGGAGTAGCAGGCGGCCCGCTGGCCGGGGAAGGCGTAGCCATAGCGCTGTACCTCCACGTTGGTGATGCTGCCGTCCTCCAGGCGGACGATGATGTCCATGACGATCAGGGTGTCAGGCATGATCTGGCTTTCTTTCGAAAGGACGGAGACGACGGTGACTTTCCGCTCCAGGAGGAGCGAGAGGAACGCGTTCAGCCGGGAGGAGTCCTGGTCCGGATTCATGATTGCCTTAAAGAAAGAGTCGTAGAGAATGCGGACGCCTTTCGCACCGCTGCAGAAATCCAGGAACTCCTGCTGGCGTTCCGGTTTTAGGGCGTTGAACTTCTCCGTCAGGGACGGGTTTGCGTTAATCTCTTTCAGGATCTCATCCTGTGTGCGGATCATGGGAAAGTACTGCTGTAATTTGTTTTTTTTCATATGTTTTGATTCCTCCTTGTGATAAAGTTGTGGTGGTTAGATGCCTGACAGGCGGTTGGAATGAACCGGTTGAGATAAACCGATTGAGATAAACCGGTTGGGATAAACTGTTTGCATGAAAGACATTACCTCCTTCCGTGTGGTGAAATGTTTGTGTGTTACAATATCCCTTATTTTGGAAGATACGGCGATATGCCGTAGGTCTGACAGCCCTGGGGCCACAGATAAGATAAAATGATGATAGCATAGAAAGGTCAGGATGTAAAGATGATTTTTCTTCAGAATCCGCAAGTTTTTTAAATCCACAGATTGCAATCAAAAATCTTGGAGAATCCCGAAGATTTGTTGCAGGGGATGTTGTTTTTAGAAACAACAGAAAATATTGTCTTTTGTTTTCTGGTATGTTAAACTTTGTGCAAATGGTAACGGTATTTTGGCATATTTCAGGAGGTGCCGTATGATCGGAAAAGAAGTACTGCAGATCGCCATGGAGCAGTCCACCGAGGATATCGGATGTAAGGCGGAAGACTTTACGAAGGATCAGAATGTAATCGTCCCGTTTTGCATGGGAAAACAGGCAAGAAAATATCTGAAAGAGCCGATCACAGCGAATTTTGTTTCATATGGAAGTAATGTTGTCGTATCGGCAGTGGAGGACGTCCGGGAACTGGCAGCGGAGTATGCAGGCAAATTTGAATGTTATCATCTCTTTGAATATCCGAATCTGCACTGGCTGAGCAGCAGACTTGCGGGCAGCGGATATCAGATCTGCTTTATGGCGGAGTATTTTCTGCCGGATACCGGCGCGCTGCACCCTGTTTCCTGCGGCCGGGAACTTCGCATTTTGGAGCAGGAGGATCTGAGAGACTTGTATCTGCCGGAGTGGAGCAATGCCCTTTGCAGTGACAGAAAGCAGTTGGATGTGCTCGGCGTCGGGGCCTACGACGGTCAAAAACTGATCGGGTTGGCGGGCTGTTCCGCTGACTGTGAAACAATGTGGCAGATCGGGGTGGACGTCCTGCCGGAATACAGAAAGCAGGGGATCGCCTCCGCGCTTACCGGCAGACTTGCCATGGAGATCCTCGAGAGAGGAAAGGTGCCTTTTTACTGCGCCGCATGGTCCAATATCCGTTCTGTGAGAAATGCTATAAAGAGCGGTTTCCTTCCCGCCTGGGCGGAAATGACGGTGAAACCGGAAACCCTTGTCAGGAAAATGAACGGAGAAGCAGAATAACGAGGCGCATAATGGCGAAAATAATTTATATAGCGTTGGGAATAGCGCTCTTATTATCGGGGTGCGGCGGTGGCATGCAGGGAACCGGTGAAAATATTGAAAACGCGATGGAGAGCGGGAAAAGTGATACTCTGCTGACGGAAGAAAGTTCTGGAAGCCTGGCGGAAGCTGGGAAAAACGAGACTGCTGATATACAGGATAACGGGGAAACTGCTGTGGGGAGCGATGGCCAGGAAATGTGGGAAAGCCGGGAGAATGCGTCAGAACGGCCGGAAGAAAACCGGGAAACCGCGTCGGAAAGTCAGGACAAAGATGGGCAAAGAACGCAGGATAATCAGGAGAGTATAATGGGAACGGAAGTCTGTGAACAGATCCACGCGGCGTCGCTTCTGGAGACGGGTCTTGATAATCCCGCGGGGGAGCTTCAGGACAGGTGCAGCGGCATGATGGTGAGGATCACCGCCGGAAATCTTCAGGGAAGCGGCGTGATCCTGCGGGATGATGGAAGGGAGCTTTTGATTATCACGGCGGGGCATGTACTGGATCAGGCGGAGAACGGCGCTGACATTGAGTTCAGAGACGGTTTCCGGGTGCGGACAGAGGTGTATCAGCGGGCGGAAGAGGCGGATCTGGCGGTTCTGCGGATCCCCAGGGACAGTTTATTGGAGACGTCGGAGGACGGAAGCGTCAGGGATCACGGGGATGGTTACCTGTGCTGCACGGTGGACCAGGACGCCTATGACGAAGTCCGCGTCGGGGATGTGGTGATCGCCATGGGGTCTTATACAGGGGTGGCGGAGGATGCTTACGCGGGGACGCTGACGGAGGATTATGTCTACGCAGAGGATTTTGACGCTTATATGATGCTGGCCAAGGTACCGGTGAAAGCCGGAATGAGCGGCGGCGGGCTCTTTGACGAACAGGGGCGGCTCCTGGGGATCCTCTGCGGCGTGTCGGAGGATGAAGAGGTGGCGGTCGCGCCGCTGATCTCAGTTCTGGCAATGCTGTAATCATAAACCAGTTCCGCCGCGCCATTCGCAAAGCCGCGCTGACGCGCTTACCGCTGCTTGCGCAGCTGTCTTTGCTCATAAAATGGTGCTCCCTCAGCCGCGCGTGTTCGGCAAAAATTTGTGCGAGCACAATTTTTGCCTGAACTACGGCGGCTGGCTGAACTGGTGCTTGACAATCCCGTTGGATTGGTAGAAAATAGGAGTCAGCGGGAATCAATCAAGGTCCGCAGAAAAGGAAGGGTGAGGAAAATGACAAAGATAGATGTGGTATCCGGTTTTCTGGGAGCGGGAAAGACGACGCTGATCAAGAAGCTGCTGGCGGAGGCGCTGGACGGTTCCAAGACCGTTCTCATTGAGAACGAGTTCGGCGAGATCGGTATCGACGGCGGTTTTCTGAAGGAATCCGGCATCGAGATCAAGGAGATGAACTCCGGCTGTATCTGCTGTTCCCTCGTGGGGGATTTTGGCACGTCCTTAAAGGAAGTGATCAGCGCCTACGCGCCGGAGCGCATTTTGATCGAGCCCTCCGGAGTGGGGAAGCTCTCCGACGTCTTAAAGGCAGTGGAGGGAGTAGCGAAGGATCTGGACGTACAGGTGAACAGCGCGGTAGCCGTGGTAGACGCGACGAAGTGCAAGATGTATATGAAAAATTTCGGCGAGTTCTTCATCAACCAGATCGAGTATGCCGGGACGATCATTTTAAGCAGGACGGATAAGGCAAGCCAGGAAAAGATCAATGAGTGCGTCCAAATGATCCGGGAGCACAATGCGAAAGCGACCATTATCACGACGCCCCTTGCACAGCTTGACGGAAAGACGGTGCTCGCCACCATCGAGGGCGCGGATAAGCTGGAGGATCTCTTGAAGGAGATGATGGAGAAGGCAAAACAGGAGCCGGAGCATCATCATGACCACGACCATCACCATCATCACGGCGAGGACGAGGAACATGAGCACCATCACCACCATGACGATGATGAGGACGAGGAACATGAGCACCATCACCACCATGACGATGATGAGGACGAGGAACATGAGCATCATCACCACCATGACGATGATGAGGACGAGGATTACGATCTCCACCATCATCATCATGACGACGATGAGGAAGACGAGAACCACGATCACCATCACCACGATCACGGGCCTGACTGCACCTGCGGCTGCCATGATCACGACCATCATCACCATGACGCGGATGAAGTGTTCACAAGCTGGGGCATGGAGACGCCGAATGTCTACACAAGGGAGGAGATCGACGGTATCCTGACCGCTCTGGACAGCGGGGAGTACGGCGCGATCCTGCGTGCGAAGGGTATGGTTCCCGCCCAGGACGGGACTTGGATCTATTACGATTATGTGCCGGAAGAGCATGAGGTTAGGACCGGTAAGCCGGAGGTGACCGGAAAGATCTGCGTGATCGGTTCCGAACTGAAAGAAGAGAAGCTGGTGCAGTTGTTCCGCGGGTAAGCGTACCGCGCGGTGACGGGAAAGGAGGGAAACCATGAAGCCTGTCTATGCGATCAATGGTTTTCTGGAGAGCGGCAAGACGGAATTTATCACATTTACCCTGGGACAGCAGTATTTCCAGATCCGGGGAAAGACGCTGCTGATCGTCTGCGAGGAAGGGGAGAACGAGTACGATCCCGACCTGCTGCGGCGGAGCAATACGGTGATGGAATTGATCGAAAGCGAGGCGGAATTTACCCCCGCTAAGATGCTGGAGCTGGAGAAAAAGCACAAGCCGGAGAGGATCATCATTGAGTACAACGGCATGTGGAACTATAAGAACATGAGCCTGCCCTGGCACTGGAAGATCGAGCAGCAGATCACCATTATCGATGGGAGTACATTCCCTATGTACTATACCAATATGCGGTCCCTGCTGGCGGAGATGATCCGCAAGTCGGAGATGATCATTATCAACCGCTGCGACAATGTGAGCGATCAGCTGAACTCCTATAAGAGGAACATCAAGGCGGTCAACGCCTCCGCGGATGTGATCTTTGAGGACGCCAACGGCGAGATAGACGAGATCCTGGAGGAGGACCTTCCCTATGATCTTCAGCAGGAGACGATCCCGCTGGACAATCAGGGATACGGCATCTGGTATCTGGACTGCATGGATCACCCGGAACGGTATAAAGGAAAGAAGCTGGAGTTCGTGGCTATGGTCGCAAAGCCCGATGGCGTGGGGGCGGACCGCTTTGTCCCCGGGAGAATGGCAATGACCTGCTGCGCGGAGGATATGGCGTTTTTGGGATATATCTGCGAGTATAAAGACGCGGCCAGCCTGAAGGAACGGGATTGGGTGAAGGTCACAGCCACCGTTTCCAAGGAATACTGGAAGGATTACAACGGAGAAGGCCCTGTCCTGCACGCGGTCAGCGTGGAAAAGGCCAAGGCCCCGAAAGAAGAAGTTATCAGTTTCAGCTAAAGGAAAGCGCCGCTTTGTGTCACAGGAAGCGGCGTCTTTCGGTATAATAGGATAGAAAAATCAATAGGAGAAGTCCTTATCATGGGTGTATGGATTGGGTTATGTCTGCCCTTTCTGGGTACAACTCTGGGGGCGGCCTGTGTCTTTTTTCTATCCAGACAGATGCGCGCCGGTCTTCAGAGTCTTTTCATAGGTTTCGCGGGCGGAGTTATGGTGGCGGCCTCCGTGTGGTCGCTGCTCATTCCGGCAATAGACATGTGTGAGGAAATGGGAAGATGGGGATTTGTCCCGGCTGTGATCGGTTTCTTTTTGGGCATCGCTTTTCTGTTTGCCATGGATAGCCTGGTGCCCCATCTCCACGTCGGGGGAAAGGAACCGGAGGGACGAAGGAGCAGCCTGGGAAAAACGGTGATGCTGATGCTTGCGGTGACGATCCACAATTTCCCCGAGGGAGCGGCCTGCGGCGCGATCCTGGCGGGGGCGCTGAGCGAGGAAAGTTCGGTCACCATGGCCAGCGCCATCATGCTTGCCATCGGTATTTCCATTCAGAACTTTCCGGAGGGCGCAATTATCTCTCTGCCCTTCCGGGCGGGGGGAAAGAGCGTGAAAAACTCTTTCCTGCTGGGGATGCTCTCCGGCGCGGTAGAGCCTGTTGGAGCCGTTCTGACGATCCTGCTGGCCAGTATCGTCACGCCGATCCTGCCGTATATGCTGGCGTTTGCGGCGGGCGCCATGATCTACGTCGTGGTGGAGGAACTGATCCCCGAGGCCAACGAGGGAACCAACAACAACCTGGGGACCATTGCTTTTGCACTTGGCTTTGCACTGATGATGACACTGGATGTGACGCTTGGGTAGCGGGCAGGAAATAGGAGACAGATGAATCACTGAAACAGGTAAGGCACTGAAAAGGCAAAGGTCCTGAGAGAAAACTGTGGAAAACA
Organism: uncultured Acetatifactor sp.; assembly: GCA_947589505.1. GTDB lineage: Bacteria > Bacillota > Clostridia > Lachnospirales > Lachnospiraceae > Acetatifactor. Next base: position 6,447 of record CANQCF010000112.1, read on the forward strand.
AAGCCGCCGAGGAAGTCAGGTGTGCCGGGAAAGGCAAGAGTATCAGGGAAATAGAAGGATACCGAGTAGTAAAGAAAGTGAAGCATACTCAGGAAAGGTAAAGATATCTAGGGACGGCAAGGGTACTTGGGAGAGGGAATCTTACCAGGGAAAGATGGGAACACCAGGTAAGGCAAGGCTGCTTTGGAAGGCTAAGCCTGCCTGGAAAAGCTGAAAGCACGAAGAAAGGTTAAGGATACAGGGGAACATTAAGGATGCAGGAAAAGAGTGAAAAGGAACTGCAGCTCCTGGGCAGCCGCCTACGGGAGCTGGCGGATAAGTCCTATCGGCAGAATATCTTCCTCTTTACGGATTTTCTGGGCCTGGCGGAGCAGGATGTGTTCCACCGGATGGAGGGAGAACTAAAGGGCTGCGGTCTGCGGCTCTGGGGCGGACGGGAGCACGCGGACCGGGTGGTCCTGCGGTTTGGCGATCCGGAAGAGCTGGGATATGAGGCTGATTTCCCCATCGCTTGTATCCACATCGAGCCCCTGAACCGGAAGTTCGCGGACGATCTCTCCCACCGGGATTTCCTGGGGGCGCTGATGAACCTGGGGATCGAGAGAAGTACCCTGGGGGACATCGTTGCAGGAGAAAAGCAGGCATATTTATTCTGCCTGGAGGGAGTTGCGGAATTTATCTGTGATAATCTGACACAGGTACGGCACACCCAGGTGAAATGCAGTGTGACGGAGGACTATCGGGAAATCCTGCAGGAGGAACCGGAGAAAGTGACCGTGCAGGTGGTCTCCCCCAGGGCGGACGGCGTGATCGCGAAGATCTACCATCTGTCCCGGGAGGACAGTCTGCGGCTCTTTCAGGCCGGCAAGGTCTATGTGGACGGGCGGCTCTGTGAGAACAATTCCCGGACCCTGAAGGCGGGGGAGACCGTGAACGCCAGAGGATTTGGAAAATTCGTCTTTCTCGGGGAGACCGGGGAGACGCGGAAAGGAAAAACAAATGTTAAGGCAGCGGTCTATCGCTGACCGCGAAGGGGGAAGAAATGTATCAATATACAGTGACACAGTGGATCTTTTTCTTTTACTTTTATTGCTTTTGCGGCTGGTGCTTTGAGTCGGCCTACGTGTCCTTAAAGACGCGGAAATGGACGAACCGGGGCTTTATGCGGGGGCCGTTCCTGCCCCTGTACGGCAGCGGGGCCATCATGATGCTGGTGGTGTCCATACCGGTCCGGCACAATCTGCCCCTGACCTACCTGATGGGCTGTATCGGGGCGACGGTGCTGGAGTATGTCACAGGCGTCACCATGGAAGCGCTGTTCAAGGTGCGGTATTGGGACTATTCCAAGCATAAGTTCCAGTTTCAGGGGCATATCTGCCTGTCGTCCACCCTCGCCTGGGGCGGCCTGACGATCCTGATGACGGAAGTGGTCCACAAGCCCGTGGAACAGTTTGTGCTGGCCATTCCGGGCCAGATCTTAACGGCGGCGACCTTTCTTCTCACGGCTGTGATCTTCGCGGATTTCGCCCTGAGCTTCAAGGCGGCCCTGGATCTGCGGGATATCCTGGTCAAGCTGGAGAACGCGAAAGAGGAACTGGCCCGTATGCAGAAGCGTCTGGACGTGGTGATCGCCCTGACCACGGAGGAGATGGAACAGAAGGTAGCGGAATACAAGGAAGGGATCCAGCAGCGCAAAGATGCAATTACCGGAGCAATCACGGAGAAAAAGGACGAATTTATGCAGATGATCGGCGAGTGGGCGGAGGAGTCCGGCGGAGCCGTTCAGAAGCCCGACGCCCAGCAGATCAAAGAGGAGATCCACCGGAAACTGGTGGGGAGGCAGGACGAACTGCAGCATAGAAGGCATGAACTTGTGGACAGCAGGGCAAAGCAGTTCAGACAGATCTTCCGGGCGAACCCTACCATGGTGTCAGATACGTTCCATGAGATCTTTGAGGAACTGAGCCGGGCGGTGGGAGATAAGGATTCGGAGGAATAAAAAAGGCTTCCAAATCCAAACAGGAACGCGCTGCGTTCGCCATTTTAAAAAGTTCATACGGCGGTTATCTTTTGCTCAGTGATCCTGTGAAAGAGCCGCCAAAAAAGGCGATAAAAAGCACGAGGCCGGGAGAGGATCCCGATACCTCGTGTTTTTTGTCGAAAAATTCTGAATTTTTACAGGCTTGCGTCGATGGTGACGATGCTTCCGTCGGGGTTGTAGGTGAGCTCCGTGTATTTCACGTTGCGGCGGTGATTGATGCCGCCGGAGAGCTCACAGTCATGGTAGAAGAGGTACCACTTTCCCTGGTACTCCACGATGGACTGATGGGTGGTCCAGCCCAGTACAGGCTCCAGGATCCGGCCCTGGTAGGTGAAGGGGCCGTCGGGGGCGTCCGCAGTGGCGTAAACGATGTAGTGGGTGGTTCCCGTGGAGTAGGAGAGGTAGTACTTTCCGTTGTATTTATGTACCCAGGG
>CANQCF010000113.1 GCA_947589505.1 uncultured Acetatifactor sp.
GACAACCGGGAGATCGCCTCGGAGCTCTGCCTGGCGGAGGGAACGGTGCGGAATCTGATCTCAAAGATCCTGGAAAAACTGGGGCTGAAGGATCGCACCCAGCTTGCAGTGTACGCGGTGAAACGCGGCCTGGATGAATGAGAGGGTGCAGGCTGTTTCCGACGGAAGTTGCGGGAAGGGGATTGCAGGAAAGGGTTGTTTGTGAGATTGCTTGAAAGAAACCGTTGCCAAGGGAACCGCGGGAAAGGGTTGTAGGAAAGGGTTGTTTGAAAGAAACTGTTGCCGAGGGAACCGCGGGAAAGAATTTTGGAAAAGGGTTGTAGGAAAAGGTTATTTATAAGAAACTGTTGCGGAATACGCTGCATGAAAAGGATCATATAGAAGGGATTGCGGTAGAAAGATTTGTACAATATATATTATAAAAAAGAGTGGGAGAGACAGTATGATACATAAAAACAGGAAGCTGACAAGGTGCCTGGGATGCGCTCTGGCGGCGCTGGGAATGGCGGCTGCGCTGACGGCCTGCGGGTTTGGCTCCGGTGGGAAGACGGATCCTTCCGGACAGTCCCAGCAGGCGGCGGAGGACCCCTCCGGCGGAAACTTGGACGGAACCGACGGCGCGTCGGAGGAAGTCCAAAACGCTGGGGAGGAAAGCGGTTTTCTGCATTACTGCACTGCGGCGGAGCTGGGAGTGCCTTTCGACAGGCTTTCCGCGGTGGTGGATCTCTCCGGCTATACGCTGGCGGATCTCTCCGGCTGCGGTTATGACCACGACTTTTCCGGGGCGGAGACGGCGGAACTGAGAGAGCAGCTGGAAAAGCTGGACTGCGTGGACGCCCGGGAGCTGCATATCTATGAGGACTATGCCGGGTGGAGCCTTGTCCTGCAGATGGATTACCAGGCGCTTCGGGAGGAGATGGAGTCCTATTATGCGGACCTGGACACGGAGAATATGACCCCGGAGGATCTGGAGGCGGCGGTCCCCCAGGAAGCGATGGACGCATACTGGGATAAGATTCAGCGTTACCCCAGGATCGAGTTTACCATGGCGCTGACTACGGCGGGGTACTGTGTTCTGGGCCCGGACGATGTCTGCTGTGTCCTTACGCCGGAGTTTCAGCAATATCTCTCGCAGTACCGGGAGATCCCGGAGAAGACGGCGGAGAAGGTCTATTATTCCGTTCCCTGTCAGGAGCCGGAGACCGAGACCGAATGTCGGGACGCGGCGGTTCTCTGCGTCACGGAATGGCTGAAGGACTGCGGGAAGGAGGGGACGGATCCCAAGTACCGCAATCACGGCTTTACCATCGCGGAGGAGAGAAAAAACAATTTCCGGGCGGGCGGATATGTGGATGGTCGGAAGGAATTTCTGGTGGAGGTCTGCTTTACCGCGGAGTATGACGAGGACGCTGAATTTTACAGCAGTCACGAGATCGCCCATTACACCGAAGCGGGGACTTTCTGGGAAGGCGTGTACCTTCGGGCGCGGTTCTGCTGGGAGGACGGCATGGTGTCCCTTCTGGATCCCATGGGGAGCGATCTGTACCTGGACGGGTTTCAGACCTCGGAGTACCGGAACTTTTTCGACTATGCCCGCAGGAGCGATCTGGAACAGGACATCCAGGATTCTTTCGTATATTATATGGGAGTCGTAGTCTCCCAAAATCTGACGGTGACGGAGAACGGGAAGGAGATTAACCTGGACATTTTTCAGAGAGGAGAAACAGAGGACCGGGGAGACACCATATTCGGCAACCCGCATTTCAGGACTTACCGGGGGGAGGAAATGCTCTACGGCACCGGCGTATATTTTACCGATAACGGGACTTCCACAAAGGACATCGAGTATCCCAAGAACTTCCGGCTGACCTTCGACAATTATACCAACGACGGAAACCCCGATTATGCCATCCTCTACGACACGGATGAAAACGGTGCTTATTATGCCATCGAGAGCTGCCAGATCGACGGCAGGGTGTTCAACTACAGCGGACGGGCCTATGAAGGCGGGGTCTATGTGGCGGGGTGCTTCGATCCCTCGCCCAGACTGCAGAGAACGGAGGATGTAGCATACATCGGCTGGAAGATCGACGAGACGGGAAACTATGTGCCCACCGCCTGGGGGGACAGTGAAATGGAGCTTCCGGAGATTAATATGTACTCCGACCGCCTCTATCTCCCGGGCACCTTAAAACTTTATCTGCCGGAGGAAAACACTGTCACTTGTTTTCTCTGGAACAACACCGGCGGGCCCATGGACACGGAAAAGGCATTTGAGATCCAGCGCCTGGAGGGGGAGGACTGGGTCACGGTGGCCCGGGGAGAGAGCACGGCGTCAAAGACCGTCGCTCCCAGAGAATATGCAGAAATGACATATGACCTGAATCTGATCCCGGACAGGAAGGCCGGGAGATACCGGATCCTGCAGCGGGCCGGCGGATCCGTGGGCTTTGGGGAATTTCTGCTTGCGGGCGAGAGCCGGGGGGACATGGAGGTAAGCCCGGTGCTGGAAGTTTTGCCGGAAGGGTGTCTCACTGCATCGGTGATCCTTACAAACAACGGGGTGGAACCCCTCAGAATACCGGACATATGCCTCCGCAGAGAGGGCGGCGGGGAGATCCCGATCTGGTTTAAGACCGGGACGGATCTGACGTATTTGGACGGCGGAGAAGAGAAAAAGCTACAGTTTTTCTGCGCCGGGAACGGACTTGCCGCCGGGACTTACGAGATCCTTATGAATGGAGAGAAAAAGGCTTCTTTTGAAGTCAGGTCCAACAGCGGAAATTCCCGGATCCTGGAGGTGCAGCTTGAGAGAGGAGAGGCAGATCAGGAATTTCTTCTGACAGTGAAAAATCAGAGTAAAGAATCCGTGGAGCTGGAAGATTTCCAGTTCTCCCAGCTTCGGGAGGACGGTTATGAGATGTGTTTTCTGGCGCCGGGAGAACTGAACCTGGAGGAAGGCCTGCTGGAAGAAGAGGAGGTTGATCTAAAACTCGCCCCAGGAGAGAGCAGAGAGATCCTGCTGGCGAATCAGATGCTTATCCTCTGGAACGATGAGATCCTGCAGATGTTTTATGAGCAGATGCAGGAATACGGGGAGGACCTGGAAGAACTGGAAGAGATGGGAATCACGGCGGACTCCACTTATGAGGAGTTCGCGGCGGCGTTCCGGAAAGAGTTCATGGTGGACCCGGAGACGACCCTGCTTGCGGAGATCCAATACAGTTTAGGGGGAAACGAGATGTTGACCAAAGTGAAATTCGATCTGGGACAGGGGGCGGAATAGGCTTCGGAGCAATTCTTGAAAAGCACCCCCGAGAAATCTACAAAAAACGCTTTGAAATGATCTGCGAAAATACCAGGGAGAAAGACCGAGAACGCCTAGGGACAGGCTTCGAAAAGCACCCCGGAGAAATCCACGAAAAACACTTCGAAATGATCTGCGAAAACGTCTGGAAGCAGGTCATGAAATGCCTGAAGTAAGACCAGGAAACACCTTAGGACAGACTTTGGAAAATGCTCCGGAACAATCTGTGGAAAATGCCCGGGAGCAAGACGTGAAATGCTCGCTCGGGGGCAATGCCGCAAAAAAAGATTGGAAATAGGGTATATAAAATGTATTGCTGCAAGATTATTCCGGCGATGCCGGGGAGGAGAAGCTTCCGGCCGTGGGAAGAAAAGGGAATGAGGAGGAAACGATATGTTGGAATGGCTGTTTGGCGGAGTGAAGAAGAACGAGGAACTGGAACACCTGACGGAGCGGATCCAGAATAATGTAGAGAACAATTATAAGGACGCTGCCCAGGAATATCTCGTGGAATATGAGAAGAAACTGGAAGAGCTGACCCAATCCGGAAAACTGAACGAGAAGCAGCAGGACTATTACAGTTCCCGGCTGCAGGATCTGAAAAATAACCTGAAGGGCTTCACCCATAAGGACCAGAAACCTTATTGGACATAGGGCGGCAGGGTTACATTTTTTTATTTCTTATGTTATACTGGGAGAAAAACACAACAGGAAAGCAGGCATTTGGGCTTTCAGAGAGAGGGAATCTATGGATCGGAACAGACCAAGGAGCAGGGAAAAAAATGTGATCGGAGGGGGATCCGGACTGCAAAGGCGCGGAAGCGGCCTGGGAACAGGACCGGTGGGGAGTTCGGGAAGACGCTCCGGCTCCGGATCTTCCGGCGGCGGTTATCACAATTCGTCCTCCGGCGGCTCCGGCAGCGGGGGCGGCATGAAGAAATGGGCGGTTCTGATCGTCATTCTCGTCCTCTTATTTCTGGCTTATCGATATCTTCCTTCGGGAAGCGGCGGAGGCGGAAACCTTGGCATTGATTCTTTTGGCGGGGATTCTCTGGGAACGGGTTCCTCCGGCTATCAGAGCAGCTGGAAGCCGGCCAGTGCTAGTCTGGATACCACGGTGAGCTCCCAGGCCCGGGATAAATACACGGAGATCCGGGGCTCCGGCAGGGACGTGGTCACCATTATGGTGTACATGTGCGGCACGGATCTGGAGTCCAGGAGCGGCATGGCCACCTCCGATATCAAGGAGATGCTCAAGGCAAAGCTCAGCGACAATGTGAACCTGATCTTATATACCGGCGGCTGTAAGCAGTGGAAGAATGATGTGGTCAGCAGCGAGAAGAACCAGATCTATCAGGTGAAGGACGGGAAACTGGTCTGCCTGGAAGACAATATGGGCAGGGATTCCATGACCAAACCCGCCACCCTGACAAAATTCATTCAGTACTGCTCCCGGTATTACCCGGCGGACCGCAATGAACTGATCCTCTGGGATCACGGCGGCGGTTCCCTGAGCGGATTCGGCTATGATGAAAAAAATTCCTCCAGCGGTTCCATGAGCCTCAGCGACATCAATACCGCATTAAAGGACGCGGGTATGACTTATGATTTCATCGGCTTTGACGCCTGCCTGATGGCGACGCTGGAGAACGCCATGATGCTGACCCGGTACGCGGACTATCTGATCGCCTCCGAAGAGACAGAGCCCGGCGTCGGCTGGTACTACACCGACTGGTTGACGGCACTGGCGAAAAATACCTCCATGCCTACGATCGAGGTCGGCAGGAATATCGTGGACGGTTTTGTGGAAGAGTGCGCAAGGAGCTGCGGAGGTCAGAAGACCACCCTTTCCGTGGTCGATCTGGCGGAGCTTCAGGAGACGGTGCCGGAGAAGCTGACAGCATTCGCCGGGGCCGCCAGCGATCTGATCCAGGACGGCAGCTACGAGCGGGTTTCCAATGCAAGATACAACGCCAGAGAATTCGCCCAGTCCTCCAAGATAGATCAGGTGGACCTGGTGCATCTGGCCCAGAATCTGAACAATGCGGAGAGCCGGGCCCTGGAGGACGCCATTCTGGGCGCGGTGAAGTACAACAGGACTTCCGCAAATATGACCAATGCCAACGGGCTCTCCATCTATTTCCCTTATAAAAAGATGAACAAGGTGGACACGGCGGTCTCGGAGTACAACCAGATCGGCATGGATCCGGAGTACACCAGATGTATCCAGAGATTTGCGGGCATGGAGGTGAGCGGTCAGGCTGCCGCGGGAAGCTCTGTGGGAGGTTCTCAGTCGGGTTCCCTGGGCGGGATCCTCTCCGGGTTGGGAAACGGACTGGACCTGTCCTCCCTGGATTTCTGGTCCGGGAAAGAGGAGGAGCAGAACGCGGCCTATGTAAACAGCCACAGCTTCGACGCGTCACAACTAGCCTGGACGAAAGCCTCCGACGGCACATACAGGTTAAAACTCTCCGAGGATCAGTGGGAGCTGATCCAAGGCCTGGATCTGAACGTATTCTACGACGACGGAGAGGGCTATATCGACCTGGGGCTGGACAATGTCTATGAATTTGACGAGGAAGGCAGCCTGATCGGGGATTACGACAATACCTGGCTGTCCATCAACGGACAGATCGTCGCCTACTATCACACGGACACGGCGGAAGAGGGAGACCACTATTCCATTACGGGATATGTTCCGGTGATGCTGAACGGCGTCCGGGCGGAGCTGATTCTGGTCTTTGACGACGACAGGCCCCAGGGCTATATCTCCGGCGCAAGGTATGTCTATAAGGACGGGGAGACTGATACGGTGGCAAAGAGTACCACGGCCGTAGGAAAAGGCGATAAACTGGAGTTCCTCTGCGACTATTATTCCTATCAGGGGGAGTATCGGGACAGCTATTATCTGGGAGATCCCATGACCCTGGGCGACGAGGTCGTGATCGGCAATGCGGATATCGGAGGGGGCCGAGTCCAGGTCACTTATAAATTAACGGATATTTACAACCGGAGCTATTGGACCCCGGAACTGCCAGAGTAAGGGGATCAGTTCAGCCCGTGCCATTCGCAAAGCCGCGCTGACGCGCTTACCGCTGCTTCGCGACTGTCCTGCGCATGGAAGGGCAGTTCCGTCCCTGGGGGACCAGTTCAGCCCGCGCCATTCGCAAAGCCGCGCTGACGCGCTTACCGTCGCTTCGCGACTATCTTTGCTCATAAAATGGCGCTCCCTCAGCCGCCGGGTTTTCGGTAAAAATTCGTGCGAGCACGATTTTTACCAAAATTCGGCGGCTGGCTGAACTGTAAAAAATTTAAAATAGGTATTGCATTTTTGGAAAAAGTGGGGTATGTTAATAGAAAATGAAATGTTGATCCGAAGGATCCTGGATCATATTTCTACACATCGGTGTCGAAGAACGAGGAGGTTCCATAGTAACAGGTTTACTTTGGAACCATTTTTTTATAGCCGCACCGATAAAAATCAGAGAGAAAGGAAGAATGAAGATGAGCGAAGTATTAAACGTGGAAGAGATCTTTGGCAGCAAGGTATTTACACTGAGCAAGATGAAGGAACGGCTTCCCAAGAATGTCTATAAGGAAGTCAGGAAGATCATGGAACAGGGCGGCGAACTTTCCCTGGCTACGGCGGACGTTGTGGCAAAGGCCATGAAGGACTGGGCTGTTGAAAATGGCGCGACCCATTATACCCACTGGTTCCAGCCCCTCACCGGCATCACCGCTGAGAAACACGATTCCTTTGTAGCCCATCCCGATGCGGAGGGCAGGATGCTTCTGGAGTTTTCCGGCAAGGAGCTGATCAAGGGTGAGCCCGACGCGTCCTCTTTCCCCTCCGGCGGCCTTCGCGCAACCTTCGAGGCGAGAGGATACACCGCGTGGGACATCACTTCCCCCGCGTTCCTGAAGGAGGATGCGGCAGGCGTGATCCTCTGTATCCCCACCGCGTTCTGTTCCTATAAGGGCGAGGCCCTGGATAAGAAGACACCCCTCCTTCGCTCTATGGAGGCAGTCAGCCAGCAAGCCCTCAGGATCGTCCGGCTGTTCGGCAATACCGAGGCTACCAAGGTGGTGGCAAGCGTGGGACCCGAGCAGGAGTACTTCCTGGTGGACCGCGAGAAATACTTAAAGCGTGAAGACCTGATCTTTGCCGGCCGCACTCTGTTCGGCGCGCCCGCTCCTAAAGGTCAGGAGCTGGAGGATCACTACTTCGGCACGATCCGGGAGAGAATCGGATCTTATATGAAGGACCTGAATGTGGAGCTCTGGAAGCTGGGCGTTACCGCGAAGACCCAGCACAACGAGGTGGCTCCCGCGCAGCATGAGCTGGCTCCCATCTACGAGACCGCAAATATCGCGGTGGATCACAACCAGCTGGTGATGGAGACCATGAAGAAGGTGGCCGGCCGCCACGGAATGACCTGCCTGCTTCACGAGAAGCCTTTCGCGGGCGTGAACGGATCCGGCAAGCACAACAACTGGTCCCTGGGAACCGATAACGGCGTGAACCTCCTGGATCCCGGCGATACGCCGAATGAAAACATACAGTTCCTTCTGGTGCTGGCCTGCATCATGAAGGCGGTGGACACCCACGCTGATCTGCTCCGTCAGAGCGCGTCCGACGTAGGCAACGACCACAGACTGGGCGCCAACGAGGCACCTCCCGCAATCATCTCCATGTTCCTGGGAGAACAGCTGGAGGACGTTGTGGAGCAGCTGGTTGAGACCGGCGTGGCGGAGCACTCCATCCAGGGCGGCAAACTTATGACAGGTGTGTCAACTCTGCCTGATCTGGATAAGGACGCCACCGACAGAAACAGAACTTCGCCTTTCGCTTTCACCGGAAACAAATTCGAGTTCCGTATGGTGGGCAGCAACGATTCCATCGCGGACGCGAACGTTACCCTGAACGCCATCGTTGCCGAGGCATTCTGCGACGCGGCGGACAGACTGGAAAAAGCTGACAACTTTGAGATGGCCGTACATGACCTGATCAAGGAGTATATGACCAAACATCGCAGAATCATCTTCAACGGCAACGGATATTCCGACGAATGGGTGCAGGAGGCTGCAAAGCGGGGACTTCCCAATATCCGCTCCATGGTTGAGGCGTCCGGCGCTCTCACCACAGACAAGGCCATCGCCCTGTTTGAAAAGTTCGGCATCTTTACGAAGGCCGAGCTGGAATCCCGCGAGGAGATCCTGTACGAAACCTACTCCAAGACCATCAACATCGAGGCCCTTACCATGATCGACATGGCGAGAAAGCAGATTCTTCCCGCTGTGATCTCCTATACCAGGTCCCTGGCGGATACGGTCCTTGCCGTAAAGGAGGCAGGAGCGGACGCTTCCGTACAGGCGGAGACTCTTGCGGAAGTATCCGCGAGACTGGCCGAGGCGAAAGCAGCTCTGAAGGCTCTGGAGGAGAAGGTTTCCAAGGCTTCCGCTATCGGGACTGAGAAGGAGAAGGCATTCTATTATAAGGATGTGATCTTTACCGCTATGGCCGACCTGAGAAAGCCTGTGGATGCCCTGGAGATGCTGGTGGATAA
>CANQCF010000114.1 GCA_947589505.1 uncultured Acetatifactor sp.
TCGTCCACCATGACGGGCTGGAACCTTCTCTCCAGGGCGGGATCCTTCTCGATATACTGACGATACTCGTCCAGGGTCGTCGCCCCGATACAGTGGAGCTCCCCCCTGGCCAGCATGGGCTTTAACATATTGCCCGCGTCCAGAGCGCCGTCCGTCTTTCCGGCCCCCACGATCGTATGCAGCTCGTCGATAAAGAGGATGATCTGGCCGTCGCTGTTCTTCACATCTTCCAGCACCGCCTTCAGCCTCTCCTCAAACTCGCCCCGGTACTTCGCGCCGGCCACCAGCGCGCCCATATCCAGGGCAAAGATTTTTTTGTCCTTCAGGCCCTGGGGGACGTCGCCCCGGACGATTCTCTGGGCCAAGCCCTCCACCACGGCGGTCTTGCCCACGCCGGGTTCCCCGATGAGTACCGGGTTGTTTTTGGTCTTCCGGGACAGGATCCGGATGACGTTTCGGATCTCGTTGTCCCGTCCGATCACCGGATCCAGCTTTTGATTCCTTGCCTTCTCCACCAGCTCCTGCCCGTATTTTTCAAGCGTATCGTAAGTTGCTTCCGGATTATCGCTGGTCACCCTCTGATTGCCCCGGACAGTGGAGAGCGCCTGCAGAAAGCGCTCCTTTGTAATGCCGTACTCCCGAAAGATCGCGGCGATCTCCTTATTTGGCGCATTCAGCATGGCAAGGAACAGGTGCTCCACCGATACATACTCGTCACCCAGCCGCTTTGCCTCGTCCTCCGCATTGATCAGGGTCTTGTTCAGATACTGGCCGATATAAGGGTTTCCGCCCTGAACCTTTACCCGCTTTTCCACCGCCTCAAGGACACGGTTCTGGAAATGCTCCTTCTGGATCTCCATCTTTTCGATCAGCTTTAGGATCAGACTGTCCTCCACGGTAAGGAGACTGTATAGGAGATGCTCCTGCTCGATCTCCTGGTTCCCGTACTCCATCGCCAGTTTCTCGCATCCCTCCACCGCCTGAAGGGACTTCTGCGTAAATTTCTGAATATTCATAAGACATACCCCCTTTAAGTCCGGATCCCACAGAGCATTTGACGCCGCCCTGTGTCACGGAAAGCTGTTATCTTTCATTTGTTCTATAACTAATATAACACAGTATTTCCAAAACACAACAAAGAAACTCTAAAAGAAATGTGAAAAAAGTATAAACTCCAAAATATAAACTCCATAGAAATTTTTCCAAAAAAATCCCTGCACGGCATTCTGTGCAGGGACTCTTTTGTATCAGCTATGAGCCTTTCGGCGAAGCTCCCCGGAGGGAACCTGACGCTCCTTTCCTTCCGCGGGGCAGGGAAGCTTCTTCCGGGCAAATCCCTACGGAAGGTAAACGCTGAGGAGATCCGGGTCTGCACACCGCTCCGCCCGATAGATATAATCCCCATGGGACGTGTGAACCAGCTGTTCAAACATCTTCTCCTCCCTCAATTCCCTGTGAAGTTTCTGCCCGTAAGCGTTTACTGCGGGAACCTCCTGCTCCCAGTCCGGGGTCATCACGTTTCCGCCGGTGATGATTACCTTATCGTCCTCATTGCCGAAGGGCTGGTCGTTGGCAGAAAGCACTCTGACATCCAGAATCCCTCCCTGGATCTCTGTGACACAGTTCCCCATGCTGCTGCCAATACCGGTCACACTGGCACCTTCTCCATAAACTTTTAACCGGCACTCGCCGCAGACTGTGTTTACGCTCCCGCTGTAGGATCCGATCACAGCTCCCATGTCACAGTGTACCACGGCTGAGATTTCGCCGGAAGCCAGCTCCATAAGACAATCTTTCCCTTTCAGGGAACCGATGGCCACCGACCGCTCGCCGTCGGCAACCACATCCAGTCTGCCACGGGATGTAACCTTCGCCGTGCCTCCGGCAGTTCCAATGCCCACGGCCTCGTTTCCGGACACTTTTGCCAGGACTTCCGCGTCTCCGATCTGAATATCCGCATCCCCGATAGAACTTCCGATGCCGATTACCGAAATACCGGATCCCACTACTTCCAGGCTTCCGCTGCGGATTTCAATGTCCCCGCTGCTGTAGCCGCCGCCGACGCTTACCACTCTGTCTCCGGAGGAAATTACCTTGATTCTTCCGGTATGTTCCATAATGATAGATCCATATGATTCCTCATATCTGGAACCTATCCCGACACCATCATTCTGGTTGGTGTTAACCAGAAGGGAACCGCCGCCCGTCAAACGAAGTTCCGAATTCTTACTCACCCAGATACCATTCTTGGTGATCGTATTGAACCCCCGCACCTCCAGCTCCACGCTGCTGCCCTGTCCAAGCTGAATGGCCGGTTCATCTGTACCGCTTAAATTTGCATCCAACAGAATCATGCGCACTTTCGCGTTGTCCGCCACCCTGGTGATAATATTGAGCGTGCACTCTTTCTTCCCGAGAAGCGTTACCTCTCCGGACACAATGTTGACATAATTGTATTTTTCCAGGGTGAGATTCACCAGATTCAGCGTTTCACCGTCGCTGGCGGTGTACACCTTCTGCCTGTCGTTGTCAAATTTGGACAGCCGAAGATTCTCGTCGATGATCTCCTCCCGAACTTTCTCCTCAATGGCATCGATGGGTTCCGGCGCCGGCCGCCCGGTATAATAGCCCTGTATATAATCCACGCCATACTGAATCACCGTGCGCAGCTCTCCCACAGTCTCGACGCCCTCCGCCAATACCTTAATATTGTTCAGGGAAGCGAACTCGATCGTGTTTTTCACAAACATCTGCTTATTGGTGTCCGAATCAATTCCGTCGATGAGATACCGGTCGATTTTGATGATCTGGGGTTCATAGCGCAGCAGATTTACGATATTGGAGTGGCCTGTCCCATAATCGTCCACGGCGATCTGCACCTCCCCGCTGCTGCCGCAGAGACGCTTGATAGCCTCCAGCTCCTCGTCAGTACTGCTCTCCTGCTCCGTCACTTCAAAGACAAAATAATCGAAGAAACTCTTGTACTTTGAGATCAGTTCATCGCACTCCTCGTTGCTGAGGAAATGATTGGGAATCGTATTGATAAAGACCTTCCTTCCCCGGAACTTTTCAAACTCCTCCGCGTACCGTTTCATAACGTTGAACAGGGTTGCATGCTCAATCTCGTTCAGACGCTTGAACTCTTTCGCGATGTCCAGCACGTCCAAAGGAGACAGATTGATGCCGCCGGAAGTACGCATCAGGGCTTCATAGGCGCAGATCTCTCCCAGCTTCGCATCCACAATCGGCTGAAAATGATAGGTAAAAAGATTATTGTCCACCAGCAGGTTAAACACGCTGTAATAATCCTTATGGGATACCGTCTCCTTCACCGTCTCGGACACGCCCTGCTTTAAGCGGTTCAGGAACAGCTCACCGGAGGCACACTTGATATACACCTCCAGCGCCTCGTCCCAGCCTGCATCCGCCACAGTACAGCCCGCGTTTACCTCCACATAATAGTTCTTGCCGCTGCTGCGGTTGTACTCCTCGATCAGTGGATAAAAGGAGGAAGTAGCGCTCTGAATCGTCCTCGGCACAGCTTCGGGATCGTCAAAATAATTGATCACAAGGAATTCACTCTCGGAAATTTTAGCCAGGAAACAGTCTTTCTGATTGACCTCCCTCAGCCTTTCCGCCACCGCCGTCATCACTTCCTCGATATCCCGGATGCCGTAATTTTCATATATGTATGTATAATTGGGAAGAGCATAAATAGAGAATGCCAGGGTCTTCCGGTGATTATTGGTCACCTTTGCGAACTCTTCAAACCACCTGGACACACCCTTCAGATTGGCGAATCCCGTGGTGGAATCCATATAACCCGCGTTCTCCATGAGCCACATCATATTCTTCTGATTAAACTGAATGATCAGAGAGTCCACCACCAGGTCCACATACCGCTGGATCACCTTGATCTTATGATAAACTGAATTAATTTTATCGGTCCGCACCGCATAATAACCGCAGGCCTTGTCCTTGGAATAGATTGCCGTAATGACATAGCAGCTCTCATCCTCCGCAAAGCCCTTGATATCAGGAAGCATCTCCTTGTCCGGCAGATAGCCCACGCTGCGGTTTCTGTCATAATAACAGGGCACAGCAACGGAGACCCCTTCCACCGACTTGCCGGAAGCGATCTTTAAGAATTCACTGTTCAGGCAGAATGTGGAATTGGCCAGGATCAGCTTTGAGAGAGGCTGATACATCTCCTCCACGCTCTCGATATTCAGCAGATGGCTGACCTCCGAAGCCACATAATCCTCGTGGGCCTCTATTTCCTCCAGGTGCTGATAAAGCGCTGCCGCGGCCATCCTGCTCTCCTGATCCGTCACCGTCTCGCAGCCGCAGGACTCTGAAAACATGGCTGTATAGGGAACCTTCCTTACTTTTTCCGGCTTTCCGCCTTCAAAGATCTGCACAAAAGTGTCCACACATGCTTCAGCCAGCCCCTGCAGATCTTCCTGGCAGGTGGAAAGTCTGGGAATCAGATACCTTACCGCCGGGATCCCGTCAAACCCGGTGACGATCACGTCCTCCGGGACACGGTATCCCAGTTCCTTCAGCTGACGGCATACCCCGAAAGCCATACTGTCGTTGGCACAGATAAACGCCTGCGGGATCCTGCCCAGATGGGCCAGTTCCTGCGTGATCCGCATGGCCGGCTCATCCCAGTATTCCCCAAAGGCAACCCGGCTTCCGTCAAAAGGAATCCCAAACTCCTCCAGCGTTTCCCGGTAAATCCGAAGTCTCTGGTCAGAATTGGAATCCTTCTCACGTCGTCCGGCGATAAAAAAGGTATCTTTCACATGATGATCCCGGATCAGATGACGGATCAGTTCCCGGAACGCCTCCTCGCAGTCGCTCCGAACCTGATAACAACCCTCTCCCTCTCCGTTCAGGATCACCACAGGCACACCGTTCTCCTTTGCCCGGGAGAGGATTTCTTCCACCACGCTCTCGCTGTAAAAATGCTCCGCGCACAAAATCAACCCATCCACAACCGAATAATCGATCCTGTCATAGGAGGACTTTGCACCAATGCTGTACACATTTTCCTTATAAAAATCCTCCGTGCTGTTAAAGCACACCAGCTTATAACCGGCTGCAAGGGCCGCACGATTGATCCTGTCCGCCAGATCCGCCCTCGTCTTGTCGTGTATCTTCGTCACACAAAGCCCCAATACCTTTTTCCCCGCCAGCATACGCTACCTCCAATCTACTGATTTCTATTTTACTAAAAGCAAAGCGGACAATCAATAGATTTTTTCGAGATAGCACGGTTTTTTTATCTGCACTCCGTCACTTCATAGCCGGCTTCCTTCACGGCATCCCTTAAAACCTGCTCTGCAACGCCGTCCTCGGCCTCCACCTCTGCAGTCTTATTTTCCAGGCTCATCTTCACTTCTTTTACACCCTCAACTGCCTCCAGCGCCTTCTGCACACGCCCTGTGCAGTGTCCGCACATCATTCCCTCGATCACAAGCGTCCTCTTCATTTTCTGTCTCCTCTTTTCTCTCTCAATTTTTCGGTCCCGGCGCCAGAGTCCTGCCCGTCCTCCGCGGTTTCCGGCCGGAATTTCCGCTTTTCCCGGATTTCTCCCTGGAAACGGATTTTCCTCCCGCATCAGACTTCAAAACCCTCCATGCCCGGCTCCGTTCTCTCTTATTTTATACCCCCATAGGGTATTCGTCAAGAGGGATCTTCCGGCTGCAGCCAACGGAGGGAATCCCCTACTTTTACAGAAAGATCCTCCTCTACCTCCAGTTTCCCCTCGTTCTCATCACCCACAGAGACATACACGGCGGTGTCCTGACACTTTCTACAGAGCGTCTCCCGGTCATACTCCAAAAGAAGCCTTCCCCGGCGGACGATCTCTCCCCGAACCACCCTCGGGCGAAAATACCGGTCCAGCAGATCATCCTCATTGGTACAGGCCCGCACCGTCACATCCCGGCCCCAGTCCGTCCGGATCAGAAACGCATTTCCCCGGGGAGAAATTTTCAGGATCCTGCCGGAAACCGGTGAATAAAGCCTGCTGTCCGTCGTCAAAATCCTCACGCCATTTTCCTCCCCCTCCCGGATATTCATGACACGGCCGGCCGTGGGACAAAATAAATTTTTCCCATAATATTTATCGCCGCCCCGGGAAACCGTTATCCTTCTGTCCCCGGCATAGTGACCCGCGTTCTTCCCTGCGCCGACGCTGCCCCTCAGCTTATCTTTTTCCGCCCCTGTTCTCGCCCGGCTTTTTTCTCCGCCGTGTCCCGCCCTGCCCTTTTCCTCGCTGAATCCCCCGCGTCCTCTTCCCGGGCTGTCAGATCCGGCTTTTCCCTTTTCCGAGCCTCCGGGGCCCGCAGTTTTCTCCGCCTCGATCCTTTCAATCAGCCCCCAGTTCCGGCTTCTGCCAAACCAAAAGCCAAAATAAGCTGCCGCCAACCCCAGGCAGACCACATACCACAAAGGAATCATCACGCCCATCATCACACTCCTTCTTTGCATTTCCTTACCATAAATTGCAATCCTATTTTTCACAGATTTACCAAAAATATACCATCCGGAAATTTTCGTCTTTACATTCCAGCCTTTCTGTGCTATCATCAACCTATCTTATCTGTGGCCCCAGGGCCGTCAGAACTGCGGCATTTCGCCGTATCTTCCTAAATTAGAAACGAAAACCGCTGTAACATGGAACAAGGGGAAAGTCTGTCTATAGGTATGCTTTACCATTGCATCTAATTTACGGCAGTCGCTGCCGGCGTATTTCTTAGGAGTACTCGTCTGTCTGTCGTCCGCATCCCTACAACAGATACCGGTGATTCAGCGTATTGAATCGTTTGCAGCGCTATTTCTGTCACTGCAAATCGCCGGATACTTCTTTTACGAAATATTGTTGCGGCACGATACAGTTTTACGTTTCAGATTGAGGAAATCCAGACAATGTGATAAACTAGGAGTAAGTGAATGAGGAATACGAAATCAACAAACGCTAAGACAATAACTGGCAAAACAAAGACTGAACGATCGCAGACTGAAAAAACCAAGAATCCCAAAACAGGAAATGCGAAGGCAGCGCGCGCAAAGCCAGCAAAGAAAGCGAAGCCTAAGACACAGATAACGGGCACGCCCTACGACGACGTGTTTCACACGCTGCTCATCGACTGCAGCGAGCTGGTGATTCCCCTGATCAACGAAGTGTTCGGGACGCATTACACGGGCAGCGAAAAGATTACCTTCTCTCCCAACGAACACTATCTGAAACGTCAGGGCGGAAAAGAAAACGAGCGGATCACGGACTCCAGCTTCCGGATCGAAGACCCGGACGGCAAAGGCTCCCGGAAATATCACATGGAATGCCAGAGCAGACCGGACAACAGCATGCTGGTGCGGTTTTATGAATACGACACCCTGATCGCCCTGGACGGCGGCGAACTGAAAGACAACGTCCTCACCGTGACGTTCCCCTGCTCTGCCCTGCTGCTCCTGAGACATCGCGCGTCTTCACCCGACCGGCTGAAGATCCGGATGATCACCCCGGGCGGGACTGTAGAATACGATATCCATGTGATCAAATCGCAGACATACACCCTGGAGGAAATTTTCGAAAAGAACCTCCTGCTGCTCATTCCTTTTTATATCTTTACCCACGAAAAGAGGTTTCGGAAATATAAGGAAGGCAGCGCAGGGCTGGCGGCTCTGCAGACGGAATACGCGCAGATCCGGGAGCGCCTGGAGGAATTGACGGCCCGGGGCGCTATCAGCGAATATACGAAATGTACCATCACCGACATGTCAAAGAAAGTACTGGAAAATATCGCAATGAAACACGACTCTGTAAGGGAAGGAGTGGAAAACGTTATGGGCGGAAAAGTTCTGGAATACGAGGCTAAGACCATCTTGAAGCGGGGGATTGCACAAGGGGAAAAGCGTGGTTTCGCGCGGGGCGAGAAACAGGGGCTGGAACAAGGACTTGAACGTGGCTTAGAACAGGGCTTAGAACAGGGCCTGGCACAGGGCATCCCGCAGGGCGAAGAAAAACTCTCACGGCTGATCGAAAAGCTGATAACGGATAACCGCCAGCAGGATGTCCTCCAAGTGACACAGGATAAAAAATATCGCGAAAAATTGTATGAAGAATATCGAATCAGCTGATGTACGTCCTCACCGTGACGTTCCCCTGCTCCACCCTGCTGCTCATTCCTTTTTATATCTTTACCCACGAAAAGAGGTTTCGGAAATATAAGGAAGGCAGCGCAGGGCTGGCGGCTCTGCAGACGGAATACGCGCAGATCCGGGAGCGCCTGGAGGAATTGACGGCCCGGGGCGCTATCAGCGAATATACGAAATGTACCATCACCGACATGTCAAAGAAAGTACTGGAAAATATCGCAATGAAACACGACTCTGTAAGGGAAGGAGTGGAGACAGTTATGGGCGGAAAAGTTCTGGAATACGAGGCGAAGACCATCTTGAAGCGGGGGATTGCACAAGGGGAAAAGCGTGGCCTGGAGCAGGGCATCCCGCAGGGCGAAGAAAAACTCTCACGGCTGATCGAAAAGCTGATAACGGATAACCGCCAGCAGGATGTCCTCCAAGTGACACAGGATAAAAAATATCGCGAAAAATTGTATGAAGAATATCGAATCAGCTGATGTACGTCCTCACCGTGACGTTCCCCTGCTCCACCCTGCTGCTCATTCCTTTTTATATCTTTACCCACGAAAAGAGGTTTCGGAAATATAAGGAAGGCAGCGCAGGGCTGG
>CANQCF010000115.1 GCA_947589505.1 uncultured Acetatifactor sp.
ATCCCGCGATGAGGCTTTTGATTATTGCTTCTCCCGCACGGCCCTCTGGGCGGTGGAGAGCATGAGCTTGATGCGGTTCAGCTGGTTGACCTCGCTGGCGCCGGGATCGTAGTCGATGGCCACGATATTGGACTCCGGGTAAGCCTTCCGAAGGGTCTTGATCACGCCCTTGCCTACCACGTGGTTCGGCAGACAGCCGAAAGGCTGGGTGCAGACGATATTGGGAACGCCCTCGTGGATGAGCTCCACCATCTCCCCGGTGAGGAACCATCCTTCCCCGGTCTGGTTTCCGATGGAGACAATGGGTTTCGCGTACTCCACGATCTCCCGGATGGGAGTGGGAGGCGTAAAGTGGCTGCTCTTTTTCAGCTCCTTTGTCGACGCGCCCCGCAGGATATGCTCGATGGCCCAGATCCCAAAGGAGGATATCTTGGCAGTTTTTTTGCTGGCGCCCAGGTATTCCGCCTTGTAGATCTGGTTGTAGAAGCAGTAGAGCATGAAGTCGATGAGGTCGGGGACCACCGCCTCGGCGCCCTCGCTCTCTAAGAGCTCCACCAGATGATTGTTGCCGGCGGGGGAGAACTTCACCAGAATCTCGCCCACGATGCCCACCCGGGGCTTTTTGACGTCCCGGAGAGGGATATTGTCAAAGTCCCGTATGATCTTCCGGCAGAGGCCGTTGTATTTCAAGAGGTTGATATGCTTCGCGGAGACATAAGTTTGGACTTCCTTCAGCCACTTCTGATGGACGGCGTCAACGCTGCCGGGGACCGCCTCATAGGGCCGCATGCGGTACACGCAGCGCATGAAGATATCTCCGAAAGCGGCGCTCAGAGCGGCCCTCATCAGGAGGTCGGCGTTGATGCGGAAGCCGGGATTGACCTCGATTCCTCCCAGATTCAGGGAGATCACGGGGATGTACTCCATGCCGGCTTTTTTCAGGGCCCGGCGGATGAAGCCGATATAATTCGTTGCGCGGCACCCGCCCCCGGTCTGGGTGATCAGGATAGCGGTCCTGTGCAGGTCGTATTTCCCGGAGAGCAGGGCCTCCATGATCTGTCCCACCACCAGAAGGGAGGGGTAGCAGGCGTCGTTGTTCACATACTTCAGGCCCACGTCCACGGAATGTCTGTTGTCGTTGTCCAGTACCTTAAAGCGGTAGCCGCAGGCGGCGAAGGCGGGCTCCATGATTTCGAAGTGGATGGGGGACATCTGCGGGCAGAGGATGGTGTACTCTCTGCGCATTTCCTCCGTGAAGACCACTTTCTCGATGTTTGTGGGGCGGATCTCCCGCTGTCTGCCCAGCTTTTCCCTCACGCGGATGGCGGAGAGAAGAGAGCGGATGCGGATGCGGGCCGCGCCCAGGTTGTTCACCTCGTCGATCTTTAGGCAGGTGTAGATCTTATCCGACCCGGAGAGGATGTCGTTTACCTGGTCGGTGGTCACGGCGTCAAGGCCGCAGCCGAAGGAATTCAGCTGGATCAGATCCAGGTTTTCCGTGGTCCGCACGAAGGTTGCGGCCCGGTAGAGCCGGCTGTGGTACATCCACTGGTCGGAGACGATGAGGGGACGGTCCGGGCAGCCGAGATGGGACACGGAATCTTCAGTAAGGACGGCGATATCGTAGGAGGTGATCAGCTCCGGGATACCATGGTTGATCTCCGGGTCGATGTGGTAGGGACGGCCCGCCAGGACAATGCCGCGCTTTCCGGTATCCGACAGATACTGCAGGGTCTCCATGCCCTTTTTCTGCATGTCCGCCCGGACGTTCAAGAGTTCCTCCCAGGCGGCTTCGCAGGCCTCTTTGACCTCGGTCTCGGGGAGCTCTGCAAATTCCCGGATCAGGGCGCTGCTTATGGTGCCGATATCGCGGAAGGACATAAAGGGATTTCTCAGCCGCATCCGGCCGCTGGAGATCTCTTCTACGTTATTTTTGATATTTTCCGAGTAGGAGGTGACGATGGGGCAGTTATAGTGGTTGTTCGCCTCCGGGGTCTCGTTCCGCTCGTAAAAGAGGGCGGGGTAAAAGATAAAATCCACCTTCTGATTGATGAGCCAGGCCACATGTCCGTGGGCCAGCTTCGCGGGATAGCACTCGGACTCGCTGGGGATGGACTCGATCCCAAGCTCATAGATCTTTCGGTTGGAGTTGGGAGAGAGAACCACCCGGTAGCCCAGCTTTGTGAAAAACACGTGCCAGAAGGGGTAATCCTCATACATGTTCAGGACCCTGGGGATCCCCACCGTTCCCCTGGGCGCCTTGTCCGGTTCCAGGGCAGGATAATCAAAGATCCTGTGGAGCTTGTATTCAAACAAATTGGGCACGTTGTTGGCGTTTTTCTGGCCGCCGATGCCCCTCTCGCAGCGGTTGCCGGAGATGTACTGACGGCCGCCGGAAAAGCGGTTGATGGTCAGACGGCAGCTGTTGGTGCAGCCCTTGCATTTTGCCATGCTGGTCTCAAACTTCAGGGAGCAGATCTTTTCGTAGGAGAGCATGGTGGTCTCATAGCCCTCTTCATAACGTTCCCTGGCGATCAGGGCCGCGCCGAAGGCCCCCATGATCCCGGCGATGTCCGGCCGGATGGCTTCGCAGCCCGCAATCTTTTCAAAGCTGCGCAGCACAGCGTCGTTGTAAAAGGTTCCGCCCTGTACCACGATCTGGCTGCCCAGCTCGGAGGCGTCGGAAACCTTGATGACCTTAAACAGGGCGTTCTTGATCACGGAGTAGGCCAGTCCCGCTGAAATATCGGAGACGGAAGCCCCCTCCTTCTGGGCCTGTTTTACCTTGGAGTTCATGAAGACGGTGCAACGGGTCCCCAGGTCGATAGGGTGCTCTGCGAAGAGGGCGGCCTTGGCAAAATCCTGGACGCTGTAATTCAGCGACTTTGCAAAGGTCTCGATAAAGGAGCCGCAGCCGGAGGAACAGGCCTCGTTGAGCTGCACGCTGTCCACTGTCTGGTTCTTGATCTTGATGCACTTCATGTCCTGGCCGCCGATGTCCAGGATACAGTCCACCTGGGGATTGAAGAAGGCGGCCGCGTAGTAGTGGGCCACGGTCTCCACCTCGCCGTCGTCCAGAAGGAAGGCGGCCTTCATCAGGGCTTCGCCGTAGCCGGTGGAACAGGAGCGGACGATCTTAACGTCCTCCGGGAGCTGCTCGAAGATCTCTTTTAAGGATTGGATGGCGGTGGTCAGAGGGCTGCCGCCGTTGCCGCTGTAAAAAGAGTACAGCAGGGAGCCGTCCTCACCCACCAGGGCGATCTTTGTGGTAGTGGAGCCGGAATCTATGCCGAGATAAGCGTTTCCGTGGTATTCCGAGAGCTTTCTGGTACTCACATGGCTTTTTGCGTGGCGCTCCTGGAAGCGGTCGTATTCCTCCCGGGAGGCAAAGAGGGGCTCCATGCGCTCCACCTCAAATTCCATGTGGATCTCCGAGGAGAGCCGTCCAACCATTTCCTCCAGGGTACAGTGGGTCCCGGGCTTTGCCTTCGCATCGCCGGAGCCGGAGAGGTTCGGGTTTTCCTTTCCCTCGGCGGCGTTCATGGCGCTTCCCATGGCGGCGAAAAGATGGGAGTTGTCCGGGTCTACGATATGTTCCTCGTCCAGCTTCAGCGTGCGGATGAAAGCGGCCTTCAGCTGATCCAGGAAGTGCAGGGGACCGCCCAGAAAGGCAACATGCCCCCGGATGGGCTTCCCGCACGCCAGACCGGAGATGGTCTGGTTCACCACAGCCTGGAAGATGGAGGCCGCCAGGTCTTCCTTCGTCGCGCCCTCGTTGATGAGGGGCTGGATATCCGTCTTCGCAAAGACGCCGCAGCGGGCGGCGATGGGATAGAGGGACTGGTAATTTTTCGCATATTCATTTAATCCGGAGGCGTCCGTCTGGATCAGGGAAGCCATCTGGTCGATGAAGGAGCCGGTGCCCCCCGCGCAGATGCCGTTCATGCGCTGCTCCACATTTCCGCCCTCAAAATAGATGATCTTCGCGTCCTCGCCTCCCAGCTCGATGGCAACGTCGGTCTTCGGCGCAAGGGTCTTTAAGGCCGTAGCCACGGCCACAACCTCCTGGGTAAAGGGAACCTGCAGGTGGTTTGCCAGGGTCAGGCCCCCGGAGCCGGTGATCATGGGGTAGAGCATGAAATTCCCCAGCTTCTCATAGGCTTCCCTGAGAAGGAGGGACAGAGTCTCCCGGATATTGGCGTAGTGCCTCCTGTAATCGGAGAACAGGATCTCCCCGGACTCCTTTAATAGAGCGATCTTGACGGTGGTGGAGCCGATGTCGATGCCAAGAAACGCTTCGTTTAAATTCTGATCCATAACAGCAACACATTCCTTCCTGTATCAAACGGCCGCGAAAGGCCGGATTAAGCGTCTATCCGACATTTCCTTTCATTATACGACAAAGAAGCAAAAAATGCAATTCGGAAAAGAATGGAGAAAATGAAATGTTTACTTCTCGTCCAGTTGATGTTAAAATACCAATATAACTATCAGCAGGAGCGTGACAACAGCCTATGAGTAACTTTGAAAAAAAATTCGGAAAGTACGCGATACCAAATCTGACCCTGATCCTGATCGGGTGCTATGCAGCGGGATATCTGATCCAGGCCTTCAGCCCGGGCCTGATCGGCTATCTCTCCCTGGACGCGGCGGCGGTGCTGCACGGACAGGTGTGGAGACTGGTGACCTGGCTCGTGATCCCGCCTGAAAATTTCAGCATTTTTACGCTGATCATGCTGTATTTTTATTACAGCATCGGGACGCTGATGGAGCGGACGCTGGGAACCTACCGATACAATGTATATTTGCTGGGAGGAATGCTTATGACGATCGTGGCATCCTTCCTGTGCGTGGCACTTCTCTATCTGTTCCCCTCGGTTATGGGCCCGGAGTTTACAGAGAGCTATCAATCCATTCTGCAGGTCTACGGAGAGACGGAGGCGGCAAAATATCTCTCAGGCTATGTGCGGATCATCTCCCAGACATATTCCCTGATGTTCAGCACATACTACATCAATATCTCCATTTTCCTGGCATTCGCGGTGTGCTATCCGGATATGCAGGTGCTGCTGATGTTTGTGATTCCCGTGAAAGTGAAGTGGATGGGGATCCTGGACCTGATCCTTCTGGTCTATGAGATGATCGCGGGGAACCTCTTTTCCAGGTTTGCGGTGGGAGCGGCGCTTCTGAACTTTCTGGTCTTTTACCTTACGACAAAAAATCTGGGACATCTCAGGCCCTCCCAGGTCAGGAGGCGGGCACAGTTTAGGCAGCAGGTTCGCCAGAGCTCGAAGATCACAAAGCACAAGTGCGCCATCTGCGGACGGACGGAAGAGTCCGATCCGGACATGGAATTCCGCTTCTGCTCCAAATGTAATGGAAATTACGAGTACTGCTCCGTGCATCTTTATACTCATGAGCACATAAAATAACGCCCCCACATGAGCAAAGAGAGCTGCGGAGCAGCGGGAAGCGCTGAAAGCGCGGCTTTGTGAATGAAGGGGCGTGGGCTGAACTGTTGTGAAGGGACGGAAGTGCTTGCACGAATTTTTAGCCGGGGCGAGCGGCTGAGGGAACGCCCCAACATGAGCAAAGAAAGCTGCGGAGCAGCGGGAAGCGCTGAAAGCGCGGCTTTGCGAATGAAAGGGGCGTGGGCTGAATGTTTTGGAAGGACGGGAGGCCGTGCCTGCAGGGGGGCTTTTGTGGAAAAAGGCATAAATAAAATGAAACGAGGAAGTTTATGAAGCGAGAGGCGGAATTTTCCAGGATATTAGAGCAGGTGAAGAGCACTGCCCGGCAGCAGGGCAACTGTATCGAACAGGAGCAGGTCATAGAGGCTTTTGCAGAGCTGGAGCTCTCGGGGGAGCAGATGCAGATGGTCTACGACTATCTTTTGCAGAGCAAGATCGGCATCGGTCAGCACCTGGACGCAGAGGATTACCTGACGGAAAAGGAGCAGGACTATCTCCGGAATTATCTGGACGAGATCGAAACCTTTGGGGATGTGAGCGAGGGGGAGAGGGAAGCCATCACGATCTCCGCTATGGCGGGGGACGCGGACGCCCAGAACCGGCTCGTGGAGATCTACTTAAAGGAGGTGCCCCAGATCGCAAAGCTCTACGCGGGCCAGGGCGTGTTCCTGGAGGATCTGATCGGCGAGGGAAATGTAGCGCTTACCATAGGGGCCGGTATGGTGGGAAGTATGGAAAAGCCCCAGGAAGCTCAGGGCATGTTGGGGAAGATGATCATGGACGCCATGGAGCGCATGATCCAGGAAACAGCGGAGGCGAAGAAGACGGACAGGCACATGGAGGATAAGGTGAACCGGGTGGCGGAGAAAGCCCGGGAGCTTCGGGAGGAACTGCGGCGGAAGGTGACGGTACAGGAACTCTCGGAGGAATCCGGCCTCACCGAAAAAGCGATCCGGGACGCCATACGGCTCAGCGGCAGAAAGATAGAGGACATCGAGGATACGGACAACCCATGAACAGTACGATTTATGAAGACGGGAAATATTGTGTGCAGGATACGGGAACACTCTATATCGGGGTGAAGTACACCCTGGGGGAGATCCTGGAAGAAGAGGAGATCCCCTTTAAGTTCCGGCTGGTCCTGGAGCGGTACATCCTTCCGGAAGCCCATCCGGAGGACACGCTGGAGACGCACCTGTACTATCTGGATCCCAAACTGTTTCTGACGAAGATCTACAGGCAGTTAAAGGCCAGGGTGCGCGTCAACATCCTGAAGGAAGATAGGGGATTTTACAGGGGAAGGCCCGCTGAAACAAGGATTTCTGGGAACGGTGGTTCCGGACGAGGAACCTGTGATGACAAATTGAAACCTTCCGGCGGTCCGGCCTACACGACGAAGACCCTGACTTTAGAACAGTTCGCCGCCATGTCTCCCGCGGAGAAGGAGAGGCGGGGCGTGGTGATACAGGAGCTGATGCTCAGCAAGCTGGCGCTGATGGTTTTCTGAGAGAAGAGAGAGTTTCTGATTGCGGCGGAAGGGCCGTATGTTCTTTCAAGATCTGAAAATCGGTAAAAGAAAAAATCATATATAAGTGAGAGGGAAGAGATGAAAGCAGAAGCAGTAAAAAACTATGAGTTGCTGAAAGAGCAGGAGATCCGCATCGGGGATTTTCAGACCCGCGCGTCCATCCTGCGCCACAGGAAGACCGGCGCCAGAGTGGCGCTCATGGAGAACGACGACGAAAACAAGGTGTTTTATATCGCCTTCCGCACCCCGCCTGAGAATTCCACGGGCGTGGCCCATATCCTGGAACATTCCGTGCTCTGCGGCTCGGAAAAATTTCCGCTGAAGGATCCCTTTGTGGAGCTGATCAAGGGCTCCCTGAACACGTTCCTGAACGCCATGACCTATCCGGACAAGACGGTCTACCCCGTGGCGAGCTGCAACGACAAGGATTTTCAGAATCTGATGGACGTGTACCTGGATTCTGTTTTCCACCCGAATATCTACAAAAAGAAGGCGATCTTCCAGCAGGAGGGCTGGCACTATGAGTTCGACGAGGAGGGGAACCTGATCTACAACGGCGTCGTCTACAACGAGATGAAGGGGGCCTTTTCCGATGCGGACGAGATTTTTCAAAGGCAGATTATGAACGCTCTGTACCCCGATACCGCGTACGGCGTGGAGTCCGGCGGCGATCCCGAGGTGATCCCGGAGCTGACATACGAGGAATTTCTGGAATTTCATAGCAAATATTATCATCCCTCCAACAGCTATATCTTCCTGTACGGGAACATGGACATGGCGGAAAAGCTGGAATTTATCGACCGGGAGTATCTGTCGGCCTACGACGCGATCCAGGTGGACTCCGAGATCTGGCTGCAGCCCGCTTTTGCACAGCAGAAGCGGATCGAGAAGGCGTACCCCGTGGACGAGGAGGACGACGTAAAAGAAAAGGCCTATCTCTCCGTCAATTACAGCGTGGGGGATACCCAGGACCCGGAGCTCTATATCGCGTTCCAGATTTTGGACCGCGTGATCTGCAATATCAACGGGGCTCCCTTAAAGACGGCGCTTTTGGACGCCTCTCTTGGAAAGGACGTGTACAGCGTCTACGACAACGGGCTCAGGCAGCCCACGTTCATGATCGTGGCAAAGGACGCGGACGAGTCCCGGGAGCAGGAGTTTCTGGACATTACCAAAAGAACTTTGGAAAAACTGGTTCGGGAAGGGCTTGATCAAAAGGCGCTTCTGGCAAGCCTGAACTATTTTGAGTTCCGGTATCTGGAGGCGGACTTCGGGAGTTATCCCAAGGGATTGATGTATGGCCTGCAGGCGCTGGACAGCTGGCTGTACTGCGATGAGAATCCCTTTATCCACATCGATTCCAATGCGGTGTTCGCATCCCTCAGGGAGAAGGTGGACAAAGGGTATTTCGAAGGGCTGATCCAAAACTATCTGCTGGAGAATCCCCACAGCGCCGTTTTGGTGATGAAGCCTGAAAAAGGGCTTCTTCAGGAGCGGGAGAAGGCTCTTTCCGCCCGGCTGAAATCCATTCAGGAGAACCTGAAGCCGGAGGAGCTGGAAGGGATCCGGGAGGATCTTGCGGCGCTGGAAACCTTCCGGGATACGGAGGATACCCCGGAAATTCTGGAAAAGCTTCCCATGCTCACCCGGGAGGATCTGAAAAAAGAAGCGGTGCGGATCCGCAACGAAGAGCGGAAGATCGGGGATACAAACTTTTTGTATCACGATATTTTTACCAA
>CANQCF010000116.1 GCA_947589505.1 uncultured Acetatifactor sp.
TCTTTCATAATGGTATTATAAAATTCACTCTCCTGATTTATTTCATGAATTTCGAATACATCCACGTTCTTATCCAATACTTCCCGCAGCTCTTCGGCAAGCGCAAAAATCATAGTGAGTTTAAATTGATCTCCCCCATATACTAAAAAATCCAAATCACTGTCCACTCCTGCTTCTCCTCTTGCATAAGAACCGAATAAATAAATCTGATCCACATGATACTTTTTGGCAATCGGCTTAACCAGGTTGATTATGGTTTCTATTGTAAATACTGCATCACTCATGTTATCGTTTCCATATGTTTTTTCGGTGTACGGAGTTTATCTCTTCGTCCCACGGACGATCATTGTCACGGAAACCGACATATCCCACTGCTTGATTCCTTCACGGTACAAGCGGAGCCGCTCGTCGTACTTGGAATTTACAGCAGCGATCACTTTTTCTGCATGGGGGACATGAACCGACGCTATCGCCTCCAGATCATTCTGCCGCATCGCTTCGATCATTGTTTCTGCCATCTCCGAGGAATACTTCGGCGCATCCGGCGTGAGATCAATGACAGCATAGCCGGTTGTTACATCCAAAAAACCGTTTTTCTCCATTGACGCGGGAAGTTCTGCCTCAGACATCGCATACTTTCCGACACCATACTTTTCAAGTTCATCATTTGATGGCGCAATGTTCTCCCAAAAGTCTCTTTCTTCCGCTGTTTTTTCCAAACATGGTGCGGTGCAGTGCAAACCTTTTCTCGCGGAAAGGCACAGGCACACGCCGCCTGGCTTCAATACCCGATACTGCTCGCGCCAAAATGCAGTCGGCTCAATATGCTCCGAAACAGTATTTGAGATCGTAACGTCAAACGAATGATCTGCAAATGGGAGCGCTGTGGCATCTCCCTCTCTGAAATCAACTCCCGGGATATTTTCTCTTGCAAAAGAGAGGAATCCGCTGTCCCGATCTATCGCGGTGATATGTGCTTTAGGGAACCATCTGTGTAATGATTCTGAAAGTGCTCCGGGGCCGCAGCCGATCTCTAAAATTCTCATATCCGCTGTTTCGTCCAGATCAAATGTCTTTTTATATTGATCAAAAAACAGATCGTCAAATCTAAGTTTCCGGCTGAGATACAGCGTCTTAACGCCTTGAATATTGTTTGACCAGAAATTGTTCATATATCCCTCCGCTGAATACCCACATATCGAACGGCCGCCTGATCGATTTTTAATATTTTACCACAGAAACTTCAAGAAATCTACCACTTGATAGACTTATTACGTAACCCAATTATGTAACAATTCAGCCAGCCGGCAGTTTCGAGGAAAAAATCGTGCTTGCACAAATTTTCCCAAGAATCTGACGGCTGAGGGAACGCCGTCTTATGAGCAAAGACAGCTGCGAAGCAGCAGAAAGCGCGTCAGTACAACTTTGCGAACGGCACGGGTGAACTGTTACCAATCCAGCAGATCAGCGCGTTGGCAAAAGGCCGTATTATTTCTTTCTGCTGTACCCTATCATACTGATTATCATGGATACTGCAAAGAGGATTGCCACCGCAATTCCTGCAAGAACAACATAAGAAAGTATGGAATTTGTCATAGCGGATAACCCGGGGCCGTCCTCAAAATATTTGACAATATAGAATACCGGAAATACCGCAAGAAGTCCCATGACCTGGGCGGAGCGGAAGCCGAACCAGTAGGTCAGCGGCAGGCTGATCCCCGTCCAGAACAGCGGGAGCATGACGGCGACGGCCACGGATGCGCCCCAGAGCATGGGACGAAAGCTGCGGAAAAGGACGCTGGATATCAGGTTGAACAGGATGCTTCCTGCAAGACTGACCGCCAGCGTACAGACGACGGAAATATATTTGCTGGCAACGACGACGGATGCATTTACCGGCATGGCAAGCTGGTATTTTTTCCAGCCCGCCGTCTCGTCGCTGACAAAGCTCATCACATTCTGTATCCCGATCGACATGGCAAACATGACGGAAGCCAGCAGCCCCGCATAAGCGCCGGCATTGACCATGAGCAGCAGAATAAAGGCGGCCGCCGTCAGGATCATTTTCCGGTCAATACTCTTAAAAAATACGGTGACATCCTTGTAAATCAATCCTTTCATGCCGCGCCTCCTTTGATATAAAAAAGCATAATATCTTCCAGTGTTGCATTGTCTACTACAATATCTTTGTATTTGCGCCTGATCGCTTCCTTGTCACGAACAAGGCACTCCTCGCTCACATTAGTCGTCCTGTGGATGATATAATCATCCGGGGAAATAGAAGCAAACTTTTCTCTCCCGCACTTCACAATCCCAAAATGATAAACCAGGTCGTCTTTTTGTTCCTCGAAAATAATCCTGCCCTGATGGATCAGAATTACATAATCTGCAATCTTTTGAATGTCCGACGTAATGTGAGAGGAAAAGAAAATGGAACATTCCTCGTCCTGTATGAATTCCAAAAACAAATCCAATATTTCATCCCGCACAACCGGATCAAGCCCCGTAGTCGCTTCATCTAATATCAGCAGCTTAGGTTTGTGCGCCATAGCGCAGATAATGGACAGTTTCATCTTCATTCCCTTGGAAAAAGAACCTATACGCTTTTTTTCGGGAATATTGAATTTTTTCAGGTAATGTCTATATAGATCGCTGTCCCAGGCCTGATATACGCCGGACAATATTTTTTCAATGTCGTCCGTATTAAATACTTCATGAAAGTTACATTCATCAAAGACCACCCCGATCTCTTCCTTGACAGACGTGATGGTATTTTCTTTCCCAAAAATCTCTATCTGTCCGTTATCCCTTTTTAATTCATCAAGTATCAGGTTAATGGTAGTACTCTTTCCGGCTCCGTTTTCACCAATAAATCCCACAATTCTGCCTTTGGGAACCTGAAAGGAAACATGGTCTAACAAAAATCCGTCAAACTGTTTGCATAAATCCCGCACTAAAATGTTGTTTTCCTCCATATTTTCGCCTCCTGCCTATTCTTCATAAAACAATTTTAATATATTTGTCATCTGTTCATAACTGATCCCATGAGCTCTGCCGATCTCCGCAACTTTTTGCAATAGTTCTTCCGCCACACGAAGCTGCTCTTCTTGTATAAGCTCTTTATTTGGAGCTGCAACGAAGCTCCCTTTTCCAGACAC
The DNA here is from genome assembly GCA_947589505.1 of uncultured Acetatifactor sp. Taxonomy (GTDB): domain Bacteria; phylum Bacillota; class Clostridia; order Lachnospirales; family Lachnospiraceae; genus Acetatifactor. The sequence continues at coordinate 3,159 of CANQCF010000116.1, forward strand.
GGTTTCTATGAATCCGTCGCGGGTCAAGTCTTCATAAGCTCTTTGGACAGTAATAACGCTGATGTGCAAATCTTTCGCCAATGCTCTCATGGACGGCAGTGCTTCGCCGGCAGATAAAGTCCCGTTCATAATTTGATTTTTTACCTGCGCACAAATTTGTTCATAAATGGGCTTATCGCTGCTGTTGCTTATGATGATTTCCATTGATCCATCTCCTTGTGTGCTTGCCGTAATATCCGTACTTGTTCGATAAGTACAGTATAGACATATTTAAGGTTTCTGTCAATATCTTTTTGGAAATCTTTAAGTATTTAATAGAAAATTATCGCATTTTATTGGCATGTGTCGATCCAGACCCAGATTCGTTCGTCCGTTTTTTCGGTAATCACTCCGCCGTTTGCCATCGCTGCTGCAAGGGACGGAAGGTTGTCTGAGTGAATGGTCAACAGGGCTTTGTGGAGCGATGCCATAGCAACAAATTTGCAAACAGGCAATAAAACAGTTCAGCCACGCTGTTTGCAAAGCCGCGCTTGAACGACTGTCTTTGCTCTGAAAATAACGCCTGACTGAACTGTTGTATAAAAATCTTGATACTATTTTTTGTCTTACTTTCGTCAGATCCCCAAGAAATCCCTTACGACCTGCTGCATCTGGTCCACATCACACTGCTTGTCATGTACTACCGGCGCAGTCCGGATCTCCTCGATCGCCTTGGGGATCTTTACGTTCGCCAGCCTGGAGAGTTCGTCCGCCAGCTCGAAGTCGCTCATGGCATCATACTTCCCGTCGATGGCGTTCATCACGCTCCTGGTGAATTTATAGGGGCTGGCGGTGGAAGCGATCACCGTCTTTGCGTTATCCCCGGTCTCCGCCTTATACTTCTCATAGACCGCCGCGGCCACAGCCGTGTGGGTGTCGATCACATAACCGCAGTCTTCATAAAGTTTATGGATGATCTCCGCCGTCTCCGTCTCTCCGGCATAATTGCCGTAGAAATCTTTCAGTTCTTCTCTCATCTCCGGCGTGATCTCGTACTTTCCCTCTCCGCTGAGGGCCGCCATCAGGCTCTTATTTTTCTCCGCGTCATTCCCGGCGATCCGATAGATCAGCCGCTCCAGATTGCTGGAGATGAGGATATCCATGGAGGGGGAGCTGGTCAATACGAACTCCCGGTTGCGGTCGTAGATCCCCGTGCGGAAGAAGTCGTAGAGAACTTTGTTTTCATTGGAAGCACAGATCAGCTTGCCGATGGGAAGTCCCATATTCTTCGCATAGAACGCCGCCAGGATATTGCCGAAATTCCCGGTGGGAACCACCACGTTGATCTTCTCGCCCTCCGCGATCTTTCCCTCGGCGAGCAGTTTTGCGTAAGCGTAAACATAATAGCAGATCTGGGGCACCAGACGGCCGACGTTGATGGAATTTGCGGAGGAAAACTGAAATCCTTTTTCGTCCATCTCTTCCGCCAGCTTCTTGTCGGAAAAGATCTTCTTCACCCCGGTCTGCGCGTCGTCGAAATTGCCGTGGATCCCTACTACCAGGGTATTCGCCCCCTTCTGGGTCACCATCTGCTTTTCCTGGATAGGGCTTACGCCGTTCTTCGGATAAAAGACGATGATCCGGGTGCCCTTTACATCCGCAAAGCCCGCCAGAGCCGCCTTTCCGGTATCCCCGGAAGTAGCCGTCAGGATCACGATCTCGTTCTTGATCTGATTCTTTCTTGCGGAGGTAATCAGCAGGTGCGGCAGGATGGACAGCGCCATGTCCTTAAAAGCGATGGTGGGGCCATGGAACAGCTCCAGGAAATAGGCTCCCTCCGCTTCTGTCAGCGGAGCAATGACTTCCGTGTCAAACTTCTCGTCATAAGCCCTCTCAATACAATTCTTCAGCTCCTCCTCCGTAAAATCCGTGAGGAACAGCTTCATCACTTCATAGGCGATCTCTTTATAGTTCATGGAGGCAAGCTCTTTTAAGCTCTTATCCAAAGAAGGAATCTGATCCGGTACAAAAAGCCCCCCGTCGTCGGATAATCCCTTGAGGATCGCCTGGGAAGCCGTCACCGGCCCGCCGTTTCTTCTCGTACTGTTGTATAAAACCTCCATACTGATTCTCCCTTACTCGTTCAGCAATACAGTGTACACCAGATACCTCTCCGTGGTTCTGTTCTTATCCGCCATACAGGTGGAAAGAACGAGAATCTTGCTGTCCTCGGTGATCTCTACGCCTTCCCGGACAAATTTTGACTCTCCGATAGAATTCTGAACAACGTTAAAAAATTTCTGAAAATGTTCCTTGTCGGTAAAATCATGGTTCATCAGCAAGTGCTCGTCCATATGAATTTCCGTGGCAAAGACCTGATATACCAGGAGTTTTTCCGGCGTATAGATATAGACGTACTGATTTTCGTCAAAGAAATCCTCTTTTTCAAATTTGTGCAGCTGATTGAACATCGTCCCCGCCGCGCGCATATTATGTCCATACAGCACGGTGACCGGATCCGTCCAGTCCTTGGAGTTATAATTCTCCGAATAGATGCACCCGGGATATCCTGCGCTGCCGTCCAGATTGTGCGACAGGTAAAAGCCGTTGTCCGTGGGATGCTGCAGCACGGGATAGTCTATATTGGTATTCGGAATATAGATCCAGGCATAGATATCCGGGTTTGTCTCCTCCTGGAGCGTTTCAAAATCGACCGTTTTATCCGGGATCGGCACGCCTAGATCCTCCAACACCTGCATTGGATCAGGGGTCGGCTCCGGCGTGGGTTCCGGAGTCTCCGTCTCTATCTCATCAGCGATCTGCTCCAATATGGCCTTGGGCGTTTCCTCGTCCACTGTCAGTTCTGTCTGCGCCGCAAGCATTTCATATTTTTTTTCTGCCTTATATTCCCTGTATTTTCCAATGGCAAAAATCACAAGGCAGACGATGGCCGCCCCCCATAGAATAATGAGCAGCCAAATCCAGGGCCCCCGGCCTTTGGGCGAATCCTTCTTTTTCCCACCGGCATCCTCAGATATTTTCTTCTCCATAGTTTCCGTAGTATTTTCCGTAATATTTTCCATAATATTTCCCATAGTAACCCTTTCCGGAAAGGTTTACCTTGTTCAGGACACAGCCCAGGATCCGAATCCCGGCGACCTCCAGCTGCTCCTTTACTTTTCGGATATAACGGTAACTCACCGCACCGCTGGAGATGACGATCACTGCTCCATCGCACACTTTGGAAACCACAGCCGTGTCAATCACGCTGCCCAGAGGAGGAGTGTCAATAATCACCATGTCGTAATGTTCTCTCGCATCCGCAACCATCTTCTTAAAGCGGTTGTTTGCCAGGAGCTCACTCGGGTTAGGCGGAACCGGACCCGAAAAGATCATATCCATGTTCCTGATATCCGTGGTACACAGGGCATCCTCAAATTTTGCTTTGCCTACAAGGTAATTGGCAAGTCCAAGGCGTACCTTTCCTTTTCTATGGCGCTGGCGCATCACCGATTTGCGCAAATCGGCGTCCACCAGAAGAACCTTCTTTCCCATCTGCGCATAACTCTTGGCCAGTTCAAAGGAAATACTGCTCTTCCCTTCTCCGGGGGTAGTGCTGGTAAGGCAGATCACCTTGATATCATCCCCCGAGAATTCTATATTCGTCCGAAGCGTTTTATATGCCTCGCGGCTTCTGAAATCCAGATCATCACGCTGAAGTTCTATGTTCTGCATGCCTATTCCTCCCCTCTCCTCTGCGCTTTCAGATCCTGGACGACAATATCCATGTCTGAAGTTTCATCCTCCGTCCCGCGGGAAGATCCGGCTTCATAATGCCCGCCGTGGCCCTTCTTCTTTTTGTCCTTGTCCCCCTGCTCCACAATAGGGATCATGGCCAAAGTGCTAAGACCCAGATATTTTTCCACGTCTTCCGCGCTCTTGATGGTGTCGTCGAGAAGGAATTGAATAATTATGATTGCACAGCAGACGAATACACCCAGGAGTCCGCCCACCAGGGTCCACTTCATTTTACTGGGGCTGGAGGGTTTTTCAGGGTAGTTTGCCTCCGTCTCCAGATTCGCTGCCTGAACATCCATTACCTCTTTGATGTGATCGGAAGCCGCAATGCGGATTTCCTTTGCAATGAGCTGCGCCATGGCAGGATCCGGATCCGTCACTGTGATAGCAATCAGGCTGGTGTCTCCAACAGTCTCCACATCGACCCGACCATTCAGCTGTTCATACTTCTCATCCAGTCCACAGGTCGCAATCACGCTCTCAAGGACATCCCGGCTCTTGATCAAAGGGGCATAGTTTTTTGTAAGCGTCGTCGACATCTGCAGATCCGTATAGGAAATAGCCGTCTCACCATTTCTGTTCAGTATGAAAATCCTCGTTGTGGACTGATACTGCGGAGTCACAAGGAAAATACAAATCATCAACCCCACCAGGGCCGCGGCGACACCGCATATCACAATCAGCCACAGCCATCGGAGCAGCAGCAAAAAAAGCTCCTGTAAATCAATTTCAATCACATCGTCCTTATCCTGCATTTGTAATCTCCTGATTTTTATTTGCCCAGCAGATACTTTTCGGCATTCCCAAACAGTATCCCGTCAGCGTATTCTCTGTCACACTTTCTGTAAATCAGATCAGCACATTTTGCCATCTCCGGAGGTCTTCCTGAAGCATTATGAGCGTCTGTTCCCACAAATTCAATCAAATGCTCTCTGAGAAGTTTCTGAATAAAATGCTTCGCCTTAAATCCATAATTTCCAATTACACTGCCTGCATTCACCTGAACCAGGCAGCCCATTTCATGAACGATACGCACATTTTCCGTTTTTTCAAGCATGCACCCATAGCGTTCCACATGTGCGATAATCGGGCGATATCCCATGCTGAAGATATCATCGATAGCATTTCGAATGTAGGGGAATGATTCCATGGGGCTGAACTCCACAAGAATAAAATCCGTATCGTTCATCCTCGAAATCCGTCCGCTCTCCAGTTTTTCCTCCAGGGAACTGTTGTAATATATTTCCGTTCCGGGATAAAGCCGGATAGATATTTGCTCTTCTTCCGCCCTCTCCCGTACTGCCTGAAGCAGCCTTCCGATCTCGTCTCTGGGGGTTCCCACCCGACCTCTCTTATAATGAGGCGTCACAATCATGGAGGTGATTCCGCTCCGAGACGCAATCCGAAGCATCTCCATCGTTTCCTCCATGCTCTGTGAGCCATCATCCACCTGAGGAAGGATATGGCAATGAACATCTGTATAACCCATCTTTGCTTTCCTGCCCAGTATGATTTACAAAACCGCGCTATTCACAAGTATAGCTTACGATATCTTTTCCGTCAAGTCATTTTTCATCAATTCCAGTCGATCTTTTTGTCATCATTTCCCGTCGATTCCAGACAGCGTTTAACGCCATTCAAACGGCGTGGCCTGATATACGTAATAATTAAGCCAATT
>CANQCF010000117.1 GCA_947589505.1 uncultured Acetatifactor sp.
GGAACCGATATGGCACTCGTAGATGGCCATGGGCTGTTTCATCACATCCGTGCTGTCGCGCTTTTCCATCCACTTTGTGTCTTTCCACGCAAAGCCTCCCAGATCCGTCACAATAGAAGCCGTGTCCGGGCGGAGCTGGGCGGCGTTGGCAAAGGGATCCGCCTTATAGAGTTTTCTGCCATCCTTGGCGGTGATCAGGAACTTATACATCTCCCCCTCGCCCACTCCCGGGATAAACAGACTCCAGATACCGATCTCCCCCAGCTTTTTCATGGGATGCTCCGTTTCATTCCACTGGCTCCAGGAACCGATCACATGAACCTCACTGGCGTTTGGCGCCCAGACCGCAAAGAATGTGCCGTTCTCCCCGTCCTCCGTGGAAAGATGCGCTCCCAGTTTTTTATAAATGTCGTAGTGAGTGCCCTGTCCGAACAGATATTGATCCGCCTCGGAAATAAAAATTGTTTCCCTTAAACCCGACATTCCAAAAACCTCCCCTCGGCATAATCCGCCGTACTCTATTTTTATTCAAAATCTTTCTCTGTTATAATGAGCATGTCTTCCTCGTCATATCTTCTCCCAAGGAGAATATCAAAGAAATGCCCCACGTTCTTTTTTGCGGCGCTGCGGATTGCCGCGTCCATGAGCTGCTCAATCTCGGCCTTGGTGACGGAATGTTTCGCAGTCTGCATTTCGTCGATCCGGGTGTGCAGCGCCAGCATTCCAAGATCGTCAATGGAATATTCTCTCTCCCGGGCGTACTGCTGCGCGTACTCCGCCAGTACATCATTGCTGAGCGGCTGCAGATCCACCCTGGCGCTGAACAGCGGAACAAATTTCTTATTCTCCTTCAAGAAGAGATTCATTCTCTTTTTTGTGTCAGTAAGGATTACCAGCAGACCATAACTGTCCTGCTGCATACACTTGTAGAGATCCGCCAGGGTGTTTTCTGAGAGCCGGGAGGCGCTTTCGATAATGATTGCACCATTTTTCAGCTGCTCCAGGAATTCCGACACATCCTTTCCGCTCAGCTTCTTCCCGGAAATTTTTGCCGCTTTGCCGGAGAAATTACTGTCGGTCTGTTTGATTTCCCGGATCATATTCTTTGCCATCTCCAGCGTGGAACTGCTCTCCTCACCGGTAATTATCAGGTTGCCCGCATACGCCGCCATGCTGATGCTGTCGATGGCCTTCACCAGCTGCTCCCTTGCGGAGCGTCCCCGGACCATCTCTCCAAAAAGGGATTCCTCCTCGTCTGTCAAAGGCCGCACCGGCGGTACCCCCGAAGATGTTCCCTCTCCGGCGGATTCCTCTGCTTCCTGATCGTTAAGAACCTCTTCGCTCTGATCCCCGTCTTCTTTCGAAGCTTCCTCCTCGTCCGGCCTTGTTTCTGATGCAGCCTTCTCTTCCTCCGAAAAATCAGGATATTCATCGTCTTCCCAGGAGTTTCCTGCCAAAGGCTCTGTCACTTCTTCCGTGGGTTCTTCCGTATCCTCGTATCCTTCCTCTTCTACAGCCGCCTCCCAGGATTCCCCGGACTGCTCTTCCCCAGTCTGCTCCTCCTCGGACTGCCCTTCCTCGGCCGTCTCCTCCGTTCCGTCGGATATTTCACCGGATTCTTCAGAGATTTCTTCGGATACTTCGGGGAGTTCTTCGGATTCTTCAGGAAGCTCTTCCATTTCTTTGGAAATCTCTTCGGATCCTTCGGGGAGCTCTTCGGATTCTTCAGGAATCTCTTCCATTTCTTCGGAAATCTCTTTGGGTCCTTCGGGGAACTCTTCGGATTCTTCAGAAATCTCTTCGGATCCTTCGGAAGATTCCGAGAGTTCTTCAGATCCTTCACCGTTATTCTCCTGAATGCTCTCTGACCCTACTGTATATTCCGCATTTTCCGTTTCATTCGCATTCTGTTCGGATGCATCATCCCCGGCATTTTCCGCATATTCTTCCGAAGGTTTTTCCTCCGGATCTGCAGCCTCGGCCTCCGGTTCTCCGGTATCCGACATCCACTCATCCATGGCCCAGCCGCCGGTTTCCTCCTGCACTGTTTCCTCCTCACCCTGCTGTGCCGTTTCGGGGTTTTCATACAGGGAAGGTTCTTCTTTCTGTTCCATCTGTCTCAGAATATTATCGCGGAGGGCTTCTTCAAATTCCGTAAACATTTTTCCGGTTTGACGCTGAACACGCTGCCGGACTTCCTCCTCCTGTTTTTCCCGGCTCTCCTGTTTCATCCTCTCCCACTCGGCGCGAATATCCTCAATGCTGAGCTGTCCGGTGATCTGTTTTTCCAGTTTCTTATCCTCGGGAACCACAAGCCGGATCTGGCCGTCCGGCTCTTGAGTGAGAGCCCTGGCCATAGGTTCGGGCGGCTGAGCCGTAAGCGCTTCGTTTTCCAGCTTTTTCTGTGTCTCCAGACTTTCCAGGCGCATCTGTTCCATCACCCTGTCGGCGATGGAAACACTTTCCTCAGTTCCTTTATCTGCGTCGGAATCTTTCTCCACATATCCGACATAACTATCTGCATACGCACTGTCTTCCTGAGTTCCGTTGAATTCAGCCGGCTCCCCCTCCGGCACTTCCTCTTCAGGGTAATCCAAAAACATCGTGTCCTCGTCCTGCTTCGGATCCAGGAAGTCCTCTGCTGCATCGCCTTCCGGAACAGCCTCTTCTCCCCCGTCTTCTATCTCTTCATTTTCCGCATACGATTCCTCATCGAAAGCTTCTGCGGCGTATTCTTCCGCCGCCCCGTCTTCCGCGCCCTGGATCTCCCCCGTATTCTGCTGAATCTCACCGGTTTCTCCGAAATACACCTCCGAGTTTTCCACATACTCCGGCGCCTCCGGATCCTGGCTCACGCTGTTCATGATCTCCGTAGTGGATCCCAGATCATAATAGCCGGTTTCCGAATCGATCATCGGCTCCAGAAGCGTCCGGGTGATGGAATCCGTATCGCCCAACACCTCGTTGACTCCAGCCGCAATCTCCGCTTGCAGGTTAAGCGTATTGTATTGGCCCACGTCCATGATCTTCACCATAGGCGCGGTATCGCCGTCCGGCGCGTAATCCCCTGTCTGCCTCCGAACTTCCTCCGTATCAAACACTATGGTTGTCTCCGCCGGATCCGGTTCTCCGCTTTCAAAATTTTCCTCCTGGGCCTGTTCCTCATCCAGGACATCTTCATCCAACTCGCCGTCCACCGGTCCGTCTTCCTCCGGCATGTCCTCCGTCTTCTCAAAGCGGCGGTCATATTGTTCCTGTTGTTCAGGAGTGAGAGGCGCGTGAAGACGCTTTAATTCCAGCGCCTTATTCACATATTCCCCTGTCCCAAACCACAGGATCAGTTCATCGCACACCTCCACGCACTTCGTCTCCAACCCCATCCGGTGATAAAGGTATGCCAGCTCATACAGCCACTTTTCCTGATGTGCGCGCTGTCTCAGGTTTTCCAGGACTTCCGCCCTTTCCTCCAGGCTGACATTATTCGCCTCGTACATCTTATATTGGAGAATATACTTGCCGAAATCATTCGGATCCTGGTTGGTCAGGCGCTCATATTCCTTGTAAAATTCCACTGCGTCCGCCATCTCCCCTGTCTTAAGAAAGAGTTCACAGAGGGAATAGCACACCTGGCTGTTCTCGGGTTTGCGGTCATACGCCATCAGCATAATGTCCCTGGCGTCCTCATAGCGCTTGTTGAGCCGATACAGATCACTGATGGTCCCCAGGGTCATAACGCTTCTGACCCGCCGCCAGTCAATAGTGTCGGCGATCTCCGCAGCTTTGGCGTATTCCTGCTGATCGATCAGATATTGGATCTCGTCCATTAAATGTTTATATTCATGTTTATCCAACGTATTCCACTCCCTTTTGGCATTTCATCTCACAGTTAAATTCAGTTTACCACACTGCACCCTGTTATGTCAAAAACAAACCACAAAAAGTTTGTGTAACCTTTAGAATGTCAATCACCGCAAAAATCAGGAAAGCCATGAGATCGGAACAATCTCACGGCTTTTTCATAAAAACAAGCTTTTCAGAGCAGATCCGACAGCTCAGCAAACTGCTCCAGGGTCAGGGTTTCACCCCGGACCGCGGCGGGCAGACCCATCTTTTCCAGGGCGGCTGCCGCCTGCTCCCGGCTGATGTGAAGAGCCGGCGCATTGGAGAGACCGTTGACAAGGGTCTTCCTTCTCTGGTTGAAGGAAGCCCGGATCAGCGCGAACATCCTGCCCGGGTCCTTTACGTTCACGGGCGGTTCCTGATATCTGGTCAGCCGTATCACCGCACTCCCCACGCTGGGCCTGGGGATAAAGCAGTTCGGCGGGACGTTCGCCACGATCTCCGGCTTTGCGTAATACTGCACCGCCAGGGAGAGGGCGCCATAGTCCTTTGTGCCGGGACCTGTCTGCATCCTCTCCGCCACCTCTTTCTGCACCATAATCGTAATGCTCTGCAGCGGAACGCCGCTCTCAAAGAGCCCCATGATGATGGGAGTGGTGATGTAATAGGGGAGGTTCGCCACGACCTTCATGGGACGCCCGCCGCCGTATTCCTCCGCCAGCTTTTGGAGATCCAGCTTCAAAATATCCCCGTGGATCACCGTCACATTCTGATACTCCGCCAGCGTCTCCTGAAGGATCGGGATCAGCGCGCCGTCGATCTCCACCGCGACCACCTGTCCCGCCGACTCCGCAAGACACTGGGTCATGGCGCCGATTCCCGGTCCGATCTCCAGGACGCAGTCTTCCTCCGTAATCCCCGCCGCTGCAATGATCCGCTCCAGCACCGAAGCATCGATCAAAAAATTCTGTCCGTACTTTTTCTGAAACCGGAACTGATATTTCTGCAGTATCTCGATCGTGTTCCGGGGTATCCCTAAATCCGCCACTTTTTCGCCCGATCCTTTCCGGTTTCCCGATTTATGTGTCAATCCGGGGCTGCTCCTGACTTGGCTTTCGTTCTTCCCGCCCCTTATTTCTCCTGTCTAGTATTCCTCAGATACTCCTTCACCTGCAGCAGATCTTCGCAGATTGCACAGCAGAGCGCCTCCATCTCCTCCGTGGGAGGCAAAAGGTCCGGCGTCATGATGGGCCGCATCCCCGCCCGGTGGGCCGAGCGGATCCCGTTGTAGGAGTCCTCGATAGCGTAGGTCTCCCGGGGATCCGTATGCAGCTCCCCACAGGCCATAAGATAAATGTCCGGCTCCGGCTTGGAGTGCAGAATCTGATCCCCGCCTATCACCGCTGAAAACGCGCCGCGGATACCGGCCCGCTCCAAATGGTCCAAAACGGAAGCTCTGTTGGACGAGGAGGCAAGGCCCACCGTCCACTTATCCTCCTTCAGGTACTGAAGGAGTTCTTGGAGGCCCGGCTTCACCGGCAGCCCCTTCTCCTCGATCTCCCTGTGGAACCACCGGGAAGCCTCCTTCCGAAACCGCTCATAGGGAAAATCCTCCCCGTAGTGATCAAAGATGATACGGGCCGAGTCCGTCATATTCCTGCCAATGCAGAGGGGAAAGACCTCTTCCATGTCCGGGATCCCTTGCTCCTCCGCCACCGCCAGCCAGCTGTCCATACAGAGCTTTTCCGTGTCGAACAGCACGCCGTCCATATCAAAGACAACCGCCTTACCCATGCCGCGCCCTCCCTTTTCCGGCCTTTCAAAAATCCGTTTCCCTCCGCTGCCCATGCTCCGCCATGCTACGCTTTCCCATGCTCCGCCAGGCCACGCTTTCCCATGCTCTGCCATGCCACGCTTTCCCATGCTCCGCCGTGCCACGCTTTTCCCATGTTCCACCAGGCCACGCTTTCCCATGCTCCGCCAGGCCGCCTTACCCATACCACGCCGCTCAGCATACCGCCTTTGCTCCGAAAAACGCTCCCTCAGCGGAAATTCTCCAGCCATCCCGGAACACTGGACAGCACCAGGACCTCCAGGTCTTCCTCCGGTTCAAAACGGCGAAGGATCTCCTCCAGACCGCCCTCATACAGCCCCGGATCCGCCAGATAGATCGTCTGATAATACGGTGCAAGCAACGGGATCATACAATTCGCGTAAGAGTCCCGGATCACCAGGAGAGACTTCCTCCTCTCCAGCCCCGTATAAATCTCCAGAAAACCGGTTTCCTCCCCCAGGAAATATTGATACGGGTCTGTACTCCCCAAAAGATCTTCCCGGTAATATCCCTCCCGTCGCTCTCCCGTATCATATAAAAGAGTGGGCATATGGTGCAGCGTCTCCGAAAAAATCCACATTTTTTCTCCCGGCATTTCCAGTCCCGACAGTGCATAGAGTTCTCCGCGGACATCCTCCGCCGCCGTTTCTCCCCGATTCGGATCATAGTAATAGGGCAGGAGCTTTCCTGAATCCCGCCACCAGGCCAGATATCCGTAATACGCCCCAAGACTGGTCCAATGGGGATCCGTCCGATAATAAATCTCCTCTCCTTCATGCGCCGACAGCGCGCTCCAGGCGTCAACCCAGTTTTCCTCTCCGACCGCCTGTGCCGCCCTGTCCAGAAAGCCCTTCTGATCATAGGAATCCGCGTAGTCCGGCAGCCTGTCCTCCCAGACGGCGTCGGAAGTGGGAATCAGCATCACCCTCGCCCCCCTGTTCTCCACGAGGGCGGCAAGGGTTTCCAGCGCCTTCTGCTCCATTTCCGGCGTAATGTCCTCTGCGGGACGCCGCATCAGACAGGTATCCTCCCAGCCCACATAGACGCCGCCTACATCTTTCCTGCCCAGCCGCAGCCTGATATCCGTAAGGAGAGCTTTCCACTCCGCCTGATTGCGGAAATTCTCCTTCAAATAAGCCTCATACTCCCGGGCGAACTCTCCGCTGGCATATTGTTCCCTGTTAAAAGCGGGGGACCTTAACCCGCTCTCCCCATACTTTGCAGAAACGGATCCGGCCCGCGCGAAGAAATCCACGACCGCAAAGATCAGCAGAATCCCCGCTATGACGCCTATGGAAAATATGTCGTTTTCCCTCTCCTTCACGCCGAGCCTCCTTTCCCGTCATTTTTTTTATTTCCGAACCCAGCCTCTTTCAAGTCCCAACCCAGCCTCTTTCAAGCCCAAACTCAGCCTTTTCCAATTCCAAACACATCACTCCCACATAAAGATCACGCTCACCCGGCCACGATCAAAAACAGGGACGCGATGAGAAGCAACCCCGGGATCACCTTTTCTCCAAAGCGCCAGAACGCCATGGCCGCCCCGGTCCGTCCCTCCCTCAGCTTTTTGGCCAGCGCCGCTGCAAAAGGCGCGGAGGCAATCAGGCTCAGAACAAGGATCGGAAGATACTCCAACCCCAGATAAAAGAACCGGGCGTCCACTAGAGAACCTCCATTCCCTCCGACCATAGCCAGCAGATATGTCCGTACCTGGGTGAGATCGTCCAGGGCGAACAGAGTCCCCCCAAGCGCCATCACCACTATGGTATAGAGCCATCCCACCACCTTCGGCGCCGCTTTCAGGATCCTGCCCAAAAACAGCTTCTCCAGGAGCAGGAACGCACCGCACCACAGCCCCCACAGGGCAAAGGTCCAGTCCGCCCCGTACCAAAGTCCTGTCAATGCCCACGCCGCTGCCATATTTACCGCCTGGCGGAGCAGTCCCTTACCGCTCCCTCCCAGGGGGAGATACACATAATCCCGCACCCACTTTCCCAGGGTGATCTGCCATCTGTGCCAGAAATCCCGGACCGAAACCGCGGCGAAAGGATGGCGGAAGTTTTCCGGGAAAGAAAATCCCAGACAGGCCGCCAGCCCGATGGCAATATCCGAGTACCCCGACAAGTAAAAATAGATCCGAAAGCCAAACGCCAGCATCCCCAGCCAGGCGGTGGCCGTGCTCATCCTCTGGAAGTCAGCCCCGGCGACCTCCTGCCAGAGCCTCCCGGCGCCATCGGCAAGGATCACCTTCTTTGCCAGACCTATGCAGGCTCTCTGTGCGCCGAGACTGATCCTGTGAAGATCCGCCCCTTTTTGTTTCAAACCTTCCTCTATCTCCTGATAACGGACAATGGGACCCGCGGCGCTCTGGGGAAACATCAGAAGATACGCCCCAAAATCCAGAATATTCTTGCCTGCCTTTTCCTTTCCCCGATAGATGTCCGTGAGATAGGAGACCGCCTGCAGGGTATAGACCGTACACCCCACGGGCATGGAAAGGCCCAGCGCCGGAAGATGCGTCTTCAGCAGAGCGTTTATCATGCCGGTCAAAAGATCCGCATAGCCGAACAAAAAGAGGGCGCCAAAATTCAGCCCGACGGAGACCGCAAGCAGAATCCTTCCCTCTTTCCTCCCCTTATAATCCTCCATAAGCCGCCCAAAAAGGAAATTTACGACCGCGCTCAGCGCCGCCAGCCCCACGCACACCGGGCCGCTCCAGGCATAAAAACACAGACTCCCTAAGAGCAGGACGATATTCTTCGCCCTGCCGGGAGCCACATAATAAAACAATAGGAACAACGGTAAAAATTTCAAGAGAAAAACCAAACCGCTAAAATCCATGATCCGACCTTTCCCAAAGCCAATCTTCT
>CANQCF010000118.1 GCA_947589505.1 uncultured Acetatifactor sp.
GTGATCGATTTCTTCCACTGGACCGTGCAGGGCGACTGGAAGTTTGACAAGACCTACTGGCCGGATCCCAAGGCCATGGTGGAGGAGCTTCACTCCATGGGCATTAAGGTGATCGTGTCCGTATGGCCCTCCGTCGACAGGAAGAGCGAGAACTTCTATCCCATGATGGACCGGGGACTTCTGATCCGCACCGAGCGGGGCGCGGCGCAGACTTACGATTACCAGGGGGACTGCGTGGAGATCGATCCCTTTAACCCGGAGACCAGGAAGTATGTCTGGGAGGTCTGCAAGAGGAATTATTACGATTACGGCTTCGACGGGTTCTGGCTGGACAATTCCGAACCGGACTATGGCGTCTATGACTTTGAAAATTACAGATATAGCATCGGGCCCGCTCTGGAGTGCAGCAACCTGTATCCCCAGATGTACAGCCGGGTGTTCAACGATCCCATGAGCAAGCTGGGGGACGGCGTTGTGGTGAACCTGATGCGCTGTGCCTGGGCGGGCAGTCAGAAATACGGCAATGTGATCTGGTCAGGCGACGTTCCCAGCACCTTTGAATCCTTCCGGGAGCAGGTGATGGCGGGCCTGAACATGGGAATCGCCGGGATACCCTGGTGGACCACCGACATCGGCGGTTTCATGACCGACGACGTAAACGATCCGGATTTCCGTCAGCTCCTGATCCGCTGGTATCAGTTCGCCGTGTACTCCGCAGTGCTGCGCATGCACGGGGACAGGGGGCCTTACAATATACCGGCTCTGGACGACCGGGACTGGGGCGGCGGCTATCTTCACACCGGCCAGCCCAACGAGCTCTGGAGCTACGGTGAGGAAAATTATAAGATCATGCGGCATTACTACGATATCCGCGTGGGGATGCACGACTATATCAAGAGCCTGTACGAGGAGGCCTCCGAAAACGGTTCGCCCCTGATCCGTCCCATGTTTTATGAATTCCCCGAGGACGAAAAGTGCTGGGAGCTGAACGATCAGTATATGTTCGGCGCAAAGTACCTTGCGGCGCCCATCTTCGCGCTGAACCAGTTCCAGAGGGAGGTGTATCTCCCCGCCGGTTCCTGGAAGCTGACCAGCGACGGCACTGTCTATGAGGGAGGTCAGACTGTGACGGTGGACGCACCTATCGAGTACATGCCCGTGTTTGAGAGGGTATAAAAAGGAGCCATCGGGAACAAAAAACCATTGGCTGCATGCCGAGGTTTGCGGGGGCGCAGAGAGGCTAAAGGGCACGTCAGTATTTGTTTCAGGGAAACATACGGCAAACATGCGCCTGTTTCTGAAATATGAAATATCGGAAAGAAATGTTCCGCGAATACAAAGGAGAAAGGGGCTGCCTCAGAAAGAGGACGGCCTCTTTTTCGACTTGCTATTTCCGGCGGGATGTGATACGCTTTACCTTGTTACCGAAAAAGACCTCGCGGCCGAAGGGCAGCGCTCTTTGCCTGCGGAAAGAGGAAAACTATGGAAAATACCGGGAAGTTTAAATCAGGTTTTGTCACGCTGATCGGCAGGCCCAATGTGGGCAAATCCACGCTGATGAACCATTTGATCGGTCAGAAGATCGCCATCACTTCCAGCAAGCCCCAGACGACCAGAAACCGGATTCAGACGACGCTCACCTTAAAGGAGGGGCAGATCGTCTTCCTGGATACGCCTGGGATCCACAAGGCGAAGAATAAGCTGGGGGACTATATGGTCCATGTGGCGGAGCGCACCTTAAACGAGGTGGACGTCGTCTGCTGGCTGGTAGAGCCCACGTCCTTCATCGGGGCAGGGGAGCGGCACATCATCGAACAGCTGAAAAAGACAAACACGCCGGTGATCCTGGTCATTAACAAGACGGATACCGTAAAAAAAGACGATATCCTGAAATATATCGAGGCCTACCGGAAGGAGATGGATTTCGCGGAGATCGTCCCGGTGTCCGCCCTGAAGGGGGACAACACGGATGCCCTGGTGGATTGTATTTTGAAATATCTGCCCTATGGGGAGCCTTTTTACGACGAGGACACCATCACGGATCAGCCCATGCGTCAGATCGCGGCGGAGCTGATCCGGGAGAAGGCGCTGCGCCTTTTAGAGGAGGAGATCCCTCACGGGATCGCGGTCTGCGTGGAGAGCATGAAGGAGAAAGGGAATGTCTGCCACATAGACGCCACGATTATCTGTGAGAAGGAATCCCACAAGGGGATCATCATCGGAAAGGGCGGCCAGATGTTGAAAAAGATCGGTTCCCTGGCCCGGGCGGATATCCAGGATCTCATGGAGATGCAAGTCAATCTGCAGCTCTGGGTAAAGGTGAAAAAGGACTGGCGGGACAGTGATATCCTGATGAAGAATTTCGGCTACAATCCAAATGACAGTAAGAGATAAGGCAGATAAAGACAGATTGGAATGTGTCTGGTAAGTTTCGGAAGATTCGGCTTTTGCGTATAACTTCCCTCCAAAGACAAAACCTAATAGCAGGAAAAGGGGGCGTTTTGGATGGAAGAGCGGGAGTGGGAAGAGAGAACGGAAGACAGGTTTTTGGCAGCAGCAGAGGAGAGCGCCCGTGACAGGGAAACCGACGCGGCAGCCGGTCTTTCCGGAAATGCCGCCGGAGAGAGAACCGGGCGGAGCGCCTGGGACGTCTTTGCGGCTACGGGAAGGGTACAGGATTATCTGCTGTATAAAAGCGCGGCGGAGAATCGGTCTTTCTGAAAGAGGCGGAAAGGGGCGGAAGGGACCATGCAGGAATTTATATTTGTCACGGGAATGGTTCTGAAACAGTCCCCCTCCGGCGATTACGACAGGCGGGTGACCATCCTGACGAAGGAGAAGGGAAAAATCTCCGCTTTTGCCAGGGGCGCAAGGCGGCAGGGGAACCGGCTGGCGGCGGCGACCAATTCCTTTGCCTTCGGAACCTTTAAGCTCTATCCGGGGCGGGACGCCTACACCCTGTCGGACGCGGATATCCGGAATTATTTCCAGGAGCTCATGAGCGATTTTGAGGGGGCCTATTACGGGATGTATTTTGCGGAGATCGCGGATTATTATACCCGGGAAAACAATGACGAGAAGCAAATGCTGCTTCTGCTCTATCAGTCGCTGAAAGCGCTGACCGCGCCGTCCCTTTCAAGACCCCTGGTGAGATGCGTCTACGAGCTGAAGTCCATAGCGGTGAACGGGGAGTACCCGGGAATCCCGGAGGACAGGGAGCTGTCCGATTCGGCGGCGTACGCGCTGGACTACATAGGAAAGAGCTCAATTGAAAAACTTTATACGTTTACCGTTACGGAACCCGTCCTTGTGCAGATGCAGGAGGTGGCGGAGGATTATTGCGGAAGATACATGAGACATGACTTTAAGAGTCTGGAGATCTTGAAAACTCTCTGTTGAAATTTGGCAGTCTTTTGGTTATAATAGGTTACTGGGATTTTAAAGTCGGCGCGTTTATCCCGCGCAGGACACGCGGGCCGGGATCAAAGCTGAAATCAAACGGAATCAAAGTCCGGAGGAAGGGGCTGTGTCAATGAAGAAAAGTAGAGGGATCCTCCTCGGCTGCTCAGCCATGCTCCTGTTCTCTGTTCTGCTGGCCGGATGCGGCAGCAGCGGAAGCGGGCAGGAGCCGATACGGAACGGCCTTACGGTGGAGAAGGACGGACAGGTGCTGCTTTGCATCGAGGATAGCTTTGACAAAGGATATTATGATATTGACAAACTGAGGGAGATGGCCCAGGAGGAGATTGCGGCGTACAACGGGGCAGGCGGCCGGGAGGGAACGGAACCGGTTGTCCTGGAGGAAGTGACCTGCCTGGAGGAAGACGGCCGGAAAGTCAGGGTCGTATATCGGTTCGCGGACGGCGCGGCCTATTCGGGATTCCAGAAGGAGACGCTGTATTATGAGACCCTGGATCAGGCCCTGAAGGCGAGACATATCTTCTCCGGAGCGGTGCTCTTTAACGGGACGGAATCCATTACCCTGGATGAGACAAATCAAAAGAAACTTGGAAGCAGGCATGTACTGGTGACGGAGGCCGCTGCCAGGATCAGTCTCCCTTACGAGGTTGTGTATTACAGCGACGGCGTGCAGCTTTTGGAGGACGGCAGCGCGGACACATCCCAGTGTGCGGAACCGGCGGTGCTGCTCTTAAAAAAATAAGACATACGTCCGTTTGAATAAAAAGATACAAATATTTATCAGTGGCCCGGAGAGGGCCGGGGAAAGGAAAAATCTATGGAAAAGACAATGGAAAAGATCATTGCGTTGGCGAAGGCGAGAGGGTTTGTGTATCCCGGTTCGGAGATCTACGGCGGTCTTGCGAACACCTGGGATTACGGCAATCTGGGCGTGGAGCTGAAGAATAACGTGAAGAAAGCCTGGTGGCAGAAGTTTGTGCAGGAAAATCCCTACAATGTAGGCGTGGACTGCGCGATCCTGATGAATCCCCAGACCTGGGTGGCCAGCGGGCACCTGGGCGGTTTCTCCGATCCCCTGATGGACTGCCGCGAGTGCCACGAGAGGTTCCGGGCGGACAAACTCATTGAGGATTACTGCGCGGAGAACGGCATCACGCTGGAAGAGAGCGTGGACGGCTGGAGCAACGAGAAGATGAAGGCTTTTGTCGAGGAGAAAAACATCCCCTGTCCCACATGCGGAAAGCACAATTTCACCGATATCCGCCAGTTCAACCTGATGTTCAAGACCTTCCAGGGCGTGACGGAGGACGCAAAGAATACGGTGTACCTGCGTCCTGAGACCGCCCAGGGAATCTTTGTCAACTTTAAGAACGTGCAGAGGACTTCCCGGAAGAAGATCCCCTTCGGCATCGGCCAGATCGGAAAATCTTTCCGGAACGAGATCACGCCCGGAAACTTTACTTTCCGGACCAGGGAGTTCGAACAGATGGAGCTGGAGTTCTTCTGCGAGCCCGGCACCGACATGGAGTGGTTCCAGTATTGGCGGGCGTTCTGCCGCGACTGGCTCTTTGCTCTCGGCATGAAGGAAGATGAGATCCGTCTGCGCGACCACAGCCCGGAGGAGCTCTGCTTTTACAGCAAAGGCACCACCGACATCGAGTTCCTGTTCCCCTTCGGCTGGGGCGAGCTCTGGGGCATCGCGGACAGAACCGACTACGACCTGACCCAGCACGCCAATACCTCCGGCGAGGATATGTCCTATTTTGATGATGAAAAGAAAGAGAAATACATACCTTACGTGGTGGAGCCTTCCCTGGGTGCGGACCGTGTGACACTTGCCTTCCTGTGCGCGGCCTATGACGAGGAAGAGCTGGAAGCTGGGGATATGAGGACCGTCCTGCACTTCCATCCCGCCCTGGCACCGGTGAAGATCGGCGTGCTGCCGTTATCTAAAAAATTAAACGAGGGCGCGGAGAAGATCTACACCCAGCTCTGCAAAAAATACAACTGCGAGTTTGACGACAGGGGGAATATCGGAAAGAGATACCGCCGTCAGGATGAGATCGGCACGCCTTTCTGCGTCACTTATGACTTTGACTCCGAGACTGACAACTGCGTGACCGTCCGTTTCCGGGACTCCATGGAGCAGGAGAGGGTGGCCATCGCCGATCTGGACGCCTACTTTGCGGACAAGTTTACGTTCTGATGAGAAATTCTTTGTCTGAGGCCTGGGCCGATATGCCAGAGACTGTTGAGATCAAGTCAAAGGCTCGGTGCCGGAAAACGAGCGGGTGGAGACGAAGCGTTTGGAACCTGCGGAAAGAGCCCGGAGACTTAAGCGGCGGCACCTTTTGTGGGGAAATTGGGTGTTTTGCGGAGACGGGAAGAGCCCGATGAATGCCGGAAGGAAAAACGAGGCGGAATGTCCTGGAACGGAATGTTATAGAAAGAAGGATATCAGCAATGAGACAATTTACATCGGATGAACTCAGAAAGACCTGGAAGCAGTTTTATGTGGACCGGGGACATGTGGATGTGGGAGCGGTTTCCCTGGTGTCCGACGGCTCCACAGGCGTTTTATTCAATGTGGCGGGGATGCAGCCTTTGATGCCCTACCTTCTTGGCGAGAAGCACCCTCTGGGGACAAGGCTCTGCAATGTGCAGGGCTGCGTCAGGACCAACGATATCGATTCCGTGGGCGACAAGAGCCATGTGACCTTTTTTGAGATGATGGGGAGTTGGAGCCTGGGGGACTACTTTAAGAAGGAGCGCTGTCAGTGGAGCTATGAGCTTCTGACGGAGGTGTTCGGTTTTGACGCGGATCACCTCGCCGCAACTGTCTTTGCGGGGGATGAGAACGCCCCCAGGGACGAGGAGGGGGCCCAGTACCGGATCGCCTCCGGCTTTAAGAAGGAAAATATCTATTATCTCCCTGCGGAGGACAACTGGTGGGGGCTGGAGTACGGTCCATGCGGCCCCGACAGCGAGATGTTTTACATTGACGACCGGCCGGACTGCGGGCCGGACTGCGGGCCCGGGTGCTCCTGCGGAAAGTACACCGAGCTTGGAAACGACGTGTTTATGCAGTATGAAAAGCACCAGGACGGAAGTCTCACTCCCCTGAAGCAGAAGAACGTGGACACCGGCTGGGGCCTGGAGAGGATCCTTGCCTTTTTGAACGGGAGCCGGGACGTCTACAGGATCGATCTGTTTGCGCCGGTCATCGCCTATATTGAGAAGGCCTCCGGCGTGAAATATGAGCAGGATGAAAAGCTGACCCGGTCCATGCGGATCCTGGCGGACCATATCCGCACCAGCGTGATGCTGATCGGGGACGAGGCAAAGCTTCTTCCCTCCAACGCGGGGGCGGGGTATGTGCTGCGCCGTCTGATCCGCCGTGCGGTGAGACACGCAAGAATCCTGGGACTGAAGACGCAGGAGGACATCCTGAAGATCGCGGGCATGTATATCGACGATATCTACGCGGAGAGTTATCCCCTTCTGAAGAAAAACCGGGAGTTTGTGCTGACCGAGCTGAAAAAGGAGATCGAACGCTTTGAGAGCACCCTGGAGAACGGCATGAAGGAGTTCGGCAAAATTTTGGAAGCCAGAAAGTCCGAAAACGCCCGGACCATCGACGGAAAGAGCGCGTTTTATCTCTATGACACCTTTGGGTTCCCGCTGGAGCTCACGGTGGAGCTGGCGGAGGAAGAGGGCCTGAAGGTGGATGAAGAGGGCTTTGCCAAGGCCATGGAGGAGCAGAAGCAAAAGGCCAGGGACAATCAGAGCTTTTCCGCGAAACTGACGGTGGGCGCAGGCGCGTTCGACGGCCTGGACAGCGAGATTGTCAGCGAGTTTATCGGTTACGATACCTTGACTGGCGAGGATACCATCGCAGCCCTGGCCTCCGATTCGGAGCGCCGGGAGTTTCTGGAAAGCGGGGAGACCGGAACGGTCCTGGTGAGAAAAACGCCTTTCTACGCCACCATGGGCGGTCAGAAGGGAGATATCGGAGAGATTCGCACGGAGAGCGGTCTGTTCTCTGTTGAGGATACCGTAAAACTTCCCGGGAACCGGATCGGGCATATCGGAAAGGTCGTGGAGGGACGGATCCGCGCAGGGGAGAAGGCTCTTCTGAAAGTGGACCCGGAAAACCGGGGGAACACCTGTAAGAACCACTCCGCAACCCACCTGCTGCAGAAGGCCCTGCAGGTGGTTCTGGGGGATCATGTGGAACAGCAGGGCTCCTATCAGGACGCTTTCCGCACCCGTTTCGACTTCAGCCATAACCAGGCCATGACGACGGAGGAGATCCGCCGCGTGGAAGAACTGGTCAATCAGAAGATCCGCGAGAATATCCAGGTGAGGACGGATGTGATGAGACTGGAGGAGGCGAAGAAGAGCGGCGCCATGGCGCTGTTTGGAGAAAAGTACGGCGCTTCCGTGCGGGTGGTCTCCATGGGAGATTTTTCGAAGGAACTCTGCGGCGGAACCCATGTGGGCAGCACGGGAGAGATCGCGTTCTTTAAGATCTTGTCCGAGAGCGGCGTGGCGGCAGGCGTCCGCAGGATCGAGGCGCTGACCGGCGCGAACGTCATGGCCCATTACGGGGAGCTGGAAGAAGTGCTGAACACCGCGGCAGCGGCGGCGAAGGCTACGCCCGCCAATCTCTTGGAGAAGATCCGGCACATGCAGGCGGAGATCAAGGCGCTGAGTGCGGAAAATGAGTCCATGAAGGCGAAACTCGCAAAGAGCGCCCTGGGAGACGTGACGGACCAGACCCAGGAGGTCAAGGGAGTGAAACTCCTGGCTTCCAGCGTGCCCGGCGTGGATATGAACGGCCTTAGGGATCTGGGAGATCAGTTGAAGGAAAAGCTGGGTGAGGGCGTCGTCGTCCTCTTCTCCGAACAGGATGGCAGGGTCAATATGGTGGCCATGGCGACGGACGGCGCGGTGAAAGCCGGAGCCCACGCCGGGAACCTGATCAAGGGCATCGCGACCCTGGTGGGCGGCGGAGGCGGCGGACGGCCCAATATGGCCCAGGCCGGCGGAAAGAATCCCGCCGGGATCCCCGCGGCGATCAA
>CANQCF010000119.1 GCA_947589505.1 uncultured Acetatifactor sp.
GAAAACAGCCATTTTTGCTATATTTGTGTGAACTTTTCAAGGTGCTGGTCAGGGCTTATTCGACCCTAACATCATAAGATTTCAGAAACAAGCAGGCTTGCTGAAACGATCTCCACTTTTACAAATGATCTCCAGCCTTACAAAAATGTAATTTGCCCTGTCCGCAGATTTTGGATATAATATAAGGAGAGCGGAACAACACCAAGGGAGGGGAGAGGGATGTATCGACTGCTGATCGTGGAGGACGATCGGAGCATTGCGGAGGCGGTCAGGGAACAGGCCGAAATGTGGGAGATGGATGTCCGTATCGCGGAGGACTTCCGGAATGTGCTGGCGGAATACACGGCGTATCAGCCCCATATCGTCCTGTTGGACATTGGACTGCCTTTTTTTAACGGGTATCACTGGTGCGGCGAGATCCGGAAGATCTCGAAGGCGCCCATCATCTTTATCTCTTCCGCCTCCGACAACATGAATATCGTGATGGCGATGAACATGGGGGCGGACGATTTTATCGCGAAGCCCTTCGACGGGAATGTTTTGATCGCGAAGATCCAGGCGCTTCTGCGCAGGGCCTATGACTTTTCTGCGGACGTTCCGATCCTGGAACACCGGGGCGCTTTTCTGAACACCGGGGACGATACGCTGATCTACGAAGGACAAAGCGTTTCCCTCTCCAAGAACGAGTACCGTATCCTGCTCTGCCTGATGGAAAACAAGGGGAGGATCGTGAGCCGGGAGAAGCTGATGGAGAGGCTGTGGAAGACCCAGCAGTTTGTGGACGAGAATACGCTGACGGTGAATATCAACCGTCTTCGGAAAAAACTGGACGCCGCCGGACTGAAGGATTTTATCGCGACAAAGGTGGGCGTGGGGTATCTCATTGAGTGACACAATTGTCATATTTATGACCCGCTTACCAGAGAAAAGTACCAATGAGGTTAGGAAACCCGACCCTGAATCATTTTGGAAAGGAGAGCGTATGCAATTCTTTTTAGAATACATGAGGCAGCGCCGTAGGGGACTTCTGCTGTTCCTCCTGGCCTGCGCGGTCTTCTGCGTGAGTTTTGCCCTGTACCGGCTTCCTGTGGCCGCCGTGTTATACCCGGCCTTTCTTTGTGCTTTGTTGGGAGCGTTCTTCCTGCTGCGGGATTTTTTCCGGGTGAAGAGACGGCACGGGATCCTTCTCCGGGCCCGGGAGATGACCGCCGCCACAATCTCGGAGTTTCCCGGCATCGAAAGCCAGGAGGATCGGGACTATCAGGAGGTGATCCGGGCCCTTCAGCGGGAGACTGCGGCGCTGCAGGAGGATCTCTCCGCGCAGTATCAGGATCGTCTGGAGTACTATACCGTCTGGGTGCATCAGATCAAGACGCCCATCACTTCCATGCGGCTCTCTCTCGAGGCGGAGGATACCCCGCTCTCCCGGAAGCTGTCTTCGGACCTGAGACAGATCGAGCAGTATGTGG
The DNA here is from genome assembly GCA_947589505.1 of uncultured Acetatifactor sp. GTDB lineage: Bacteria > Bacillota > Clostridia > Lachnospirales > Lachnospiraceae > Acetatifactor. Next base: position 1,470 of record CANQCF010000119.1, read on the forward strand.
AGATGGTGCTGGCGTTTCTGCGGCTGGATTCCCCGACCACCGATTATGTCTTTAAGGAATATGATATCGACGGGATCGTAGGGCAGTCCGTGGCAAAATTCGCCTCGGAGTTCATCGCCCGGAAGATCCGGCTGGACTATACGCCCCTGGAGATCCGGGCAGTCACGGACGATAAATGGCTTTCCTTCGTGATCGAGCAGATTCTGTCCAACGCCTTGAAATATACGCCCCGGGGCTGTGTGAAAATCTACCGGAAGGAGAAAAAGACCTTCTGTATCGAGGACACCGGTATCGGCATTGCGCCGGAAGATCTTCCCCGGGTCTTTGAAAAGGGTTACACGGGATACAACGGCAGGGAGGATAAGCGGGCCAGCGGGATCGGGCTTTACCTCTGCCGGCAGGTCTGCGACAGGCTGGGGATCGGCATCAGCATCGCGTCGGAGCCGGGCCATGGAACCTGTGTGAGCATCGATCTGGAGCAGTATGAACTGAAGAGGGAATAGAAACTTACAGGAGTGTAAGGAAAAAGGCGGGAAATGTAAGCCGATTCGATGGCGGTTCATTTCCCGCTTTGTTATCATAACTTCAGAAAGCAAAAGCGGCGAGGTCCGGGCATCCGGTTGCAGGGACACGGTCCGCACGGTTTCAGGGGAGGAAGGAGTCCTGCCGCGGGAGCTTCAAGAAGGAGGAATACCGTATGAGTATATTGGAGGTAAAGGGTTTGAAAAAGGTCTATGTGACCCGCTTTGGCGGAAACAAGGTGGAGGCCCTGAAAAATGTGAATTTCAGCGTGGAGCAGGGGGAGTATGTGGCCATCATGGGCGAGTCCGGTTCCGGAAAGACTACGCTCCTGAACATTCTGGCGGCGCTGGATAAGCCCACCGCCGGAACCGTTGTCCTGGACGGGCGGGACCTGAAAGGGATCCGGGAGTCGGAGGTTGCCGCTTTCCGGCGGGACCACCTGGGATTTGTGTTTCAGGAGTTTAACCTGCTGGACACTTTTACGATCGAGGACAATATTTATCTGCCCCTGGTCCTGGCGGGAAAAAATCACCGGGAGATGCGGCAGCGCCTGGATCCCATCGCCGCCAGGCTGGGAATCGCGGAGCTGCTGAAAAAGTATCCCTATGAGGTTTCCGGGGGACAGAAGCAGAGGGCTGCCGTGGCCAGGGCCATGATCACGGAGCCGAAACTGATCCTGGCGGACGAGCCCACGGGGGCGCTGGACTCCCGGGCCGCCGACGAACTTCTGCGCCTGTTCTGCGAGGTGAATACCCTGGGGCAGACGATCCTGATGGTGACGCACTCCGTAAAGGCCGCCAGCATGGCGAACCGGGTGCTGTTCATAAAGGACGGGGAAGTGTTCCATCAGATCTTTCGGGGGAAGGATACGAACGAACAACTCTACCAGAAGATTTCGGACACTCTGATCCTGCTTGCGACGGGAGGGATGGAGAAATGAGAATGGGATTCTATCCAAAGCTGGCGCTCCGGGATATCCGTAAAAACCGGAGGCTGTTTCTGCCCTATATCCTCACCTGTTCCGGCATGACGATGATGTTTTATATCATCATGTATATGGGGGTGAACGATGTCCTCACTCCCATGAAGGGCGCGGATACCCTGCGGCAGGTCTTCGCCTTGGGGAGCTGGGTCATAGCGGTCTTTTCTGCGATCTTTCTCTTTTATACGAACTCTTTTCTCATGCGGAGGCGGAAAAAGGAGTTTGGACTTTACAATATCCTGGGGATGGGAAAAGGCAATATCGCCCGCATCCTGTTCTGGGAGACCCTTTTGATCGCCCTGCTTTCCATCGGTGCGGGGCTGCTTGGTGGGATCTTGTTCTCCAAGCTGGCGGAGCTGGGACTGGTGAACCTGATCCAGGGGGAGGTGACTTACGACCTGTCGATCTCCTTCCTCGCGGTAAAGAGAAGCGTCCAGGTATTCGGGGTGATCTTTGTCATCCTGTTCCTGAGCTCCCTTTTTCAGATCCGGTTTTCCAGCGCGGTATCGCTTCTCAGGAGCGAGAGCGCGGGGGAGAAGCCGCCCAGGGGAAATTTCTTTTTCGGACTGGCGGGGGTGGTGTTGCTGGCCGCGGCGTATTGGATCGCAGTGACCACGAAGGATCCGCTTTCGGCCCTGCTCCAGTTCTTTTTCGCGGTCCTCATGGTCATTCTGGGAACCTATCTCCTGATGATCGCCGGGTCCGTGCTGTTCTGCCGTCTGCTGCAGAAGAACAAGAACTATTATTACCGGCCGAATCATTTTGTCTCCGTTTCTTCTATGGTATATCGCATGAAGCGGAACGGGGCGGGGCTGGCGTCCATCTGTATCCTGGCCACCATGACCCTGGTGACGATGGCCTCCACCACCTGTCTGTATTTCGGGGAGGAAAGCGTGATCCGGAGGCGTTATCCGAGGGAGATCAACCTGTATGTCAACATGGGAGATGCCTCCGCCCTGTCAGATGAGAATATCGGGGCGTTTCGTGAAGAGCTGGACAGCATGTCAGCGTCCCGGGGCGCAAGGCCGGAAAATGTCACCAGCTTCCGGGCGGCTCTCGTGGCGGGGCTGCTGCGGAACGGCGAGGTGGAGACGGATGTGACCAGGGTGGGAAGCGTTTCCCTGTCGGATTACGCGAACCTGTACAGCTTCTATTTCATTCCTCTGTCGGATTACAATGCGTTTACCGGGCAGCAGGAGGTACTGCAGGACGGAGAGGCTATCGCCTGTGTCTATCAGGGAGAGTTCTCCGGGGACAGCGTCTCCTTCCGGGGAGGGCAGACGTTTCAGATCGTCAGGTATATAGAGGATATCCCTGTCCAGGGAGATCTGATCCTGACGGCTACTTCCAGCATGGCGCTGGTGGTTCCGGATCTTGCCTGCGCTGTGAAGGGCCTGGATAGGATAGCGGACTTTAATGGGGATCCCGTCGTGACCTATGCCTGGCAGTACAATTTTGACACCGGCCTGGACAGGGAGGGACAGATAGCGCTGTGCCAGTATCTTACGGAGCGCTTTCGCAATCCAGTGGAGGAGGACGGGACGGTATGGACGGCGAAGTACGGCGACGGCGTCCGGTATCGGTTTCTGGAATCCCAGGAGGAAGAGAGGGAAGACTTTTACGGAATGTTCGGCGTGCTCTTTTACATCGGGGTGCTTCTGAGTATCGTGTTTACTATTGCAGCCGTGCTGATCATCTACTATAAGCAGATCTCGGAGGGCTATGAGGATCAGGCGCGCTTTGAGGTCATGCAGAAGGTGGGTATGACAAAGCGGGAGATCCGCAGAAGCATCAACTCCCAGCTTTTGACGGTGTTCTTTCTGCCGCTGGTTTTCGCGGCCCTGCACCTGACGTTCGCCTTTCCGCTGATCCAAAAGATCCTGCTGGCTTTCGGCCTGGACAATGTGCGGCTGTTTGCGGTTACCACCGCCGTCTGCCTGGCGCTGTTTGCCCTGTTTTACACCGTCGTCTACCGGCTCACCGCCAACGCCTACTATGCGATCGTAAGCGGCGCCAGGGAGGAGGATCAATGAAGGCAGGTCTCACGAAATTAAAGCTGCGAAGGCTTCTCTCCAACCTGGTCTTCTGGTGCGGCATGTTTCTGGTGGGCGTGATCGCGGTCCCCGCGGGGATCTGCTACATCCTCATCTCCCTGCTGATAAAGATCACGGACCTGACGGTGAACAGGATCAACGGGAGAGACTAGAGGGCCTGTAAAAGCGGCGCTGCGCCGTCAAACCAGGCGCCCCTTGGGTTGGCGCAGGCAGTCCGGTTTTAGGATCTTTAGGACAATTTTTGGGTAATTTTTTCGGAAAAAAGATTAAGAATGGATTGTTCTTAATCTTTTTTGCGTATATAATGGAACTGTTGCCAGTTGACAGACGAAATGCGGCAAGCCGCGGAGAAGGCTTGTAAAAGCGCGCGGAGAGGTCCGGCGCGCAAGGTAAGAGAGACATGAAATTTATACTGAAATATCTGAAAAAGTACCTGGGGATCATGGCGGTGGGAACCTTTATCAAGATCATCGCCAGCATGGGGGAACTTCTGATCCCCTATGTTCTGGAGCACATCATCGACAACGTGGTCCCCAGGAAACAGGTGAGCGCCGTCCTGATCTGGGCGCTGGTGATGATCGTCCTGGCGGTTCTGGTCAGGCAGTTTAACATTACGGCAAACCGTATGGCGGTGAGAGTGTCCAAGGACAGCAACTACGATATTCGGCGGGATCTCTTCTGGAAATCTCTGAATCTGTCCGGCAGTCAGGTGGACGAAATCGGTCTTCCCTCCCTGACGTCGAGAATGACTTCCGATTCTTATAATCTGCAGAACTTTATCCGCAGCGTCCAGACCATGGGGATCCGGGCGCCGATCCTGCTCCTGGGAGGGATCCTTGTGACCCTGGCCATGGACAGGAGGCTTGCCCTGATCCTCTGCACCATGGCGCCGCTGATGATCGCCATCATGGTATATATCTCCTTAAAGGGAATTCCCTTTTACGAAAAAGTGCAGACCAGCGTGGACGATATCGTCCGCATCATGCGGGAAAATATCACCGGGATCCGGGTGGTGAAGGCCCTCTCCAAGGAAGACTATGAGAAAAAACGGTATGAGAAGCCCAACGACGAGATGACAAAGCGGGATATCACGGCGGGGGCGGTGATGGCGCTGCCGGGGCCCTTGGTGACGATGCTTCTGAACATCGGCCTGACGCTGGTGGTCTTTGTGGGGGCGTACCTGGTGAACCGGGGTGTTACGAAACCCGGCGTGATCCTGGCGTTTTTGACCTATTTCAATATGATGATGATGGGGACCATGGGTCTGAGCCGCGTGTTTATTATGATGTCCAAGGCAAACGCCTCTGCGGACCGGATTTCGGCGGTGATCTACCGGGAGGAGGACCTAAAGACGATTTCGGAGGACGAGGCGGCCCACACGGACCGGGAGGGCTATATCGTCTTTGACCATGTGACGTTCCGGTACGGGAGCGACGATCCCCTGGCGGGGCACGACCGGCAGAACTGTCTCACGGACATCGACTTTACGATGCAGAAAGGGGGTTCCCTGGGGATCATCGGCGCTACGGGTTCCGGCAAGACCACCATCGCAAATCTCCTGATGCGGTTTTATGACGCGGATCAGGGACATATCTTTGTGGACGGAAGGGACGTGCGCACTTATGAAAAGGATGAGCTGCACGATCTGTTCGGCGTGGTCTTCCAGAACGACGTGATCTTTGCGGAGAGTCTGCGGGACAATATCGCTTTTGGAAGAAAGGTGGACGAGGAAAGGCTCTGGGCCGCGGCGGAGGACGCCAGGGCGAAAGATTTCCTCTCGAAGTATGAGGACGGCCTGGACCATGAGGCGGTGATCCACGGGGCGAATCTGAGCGGCGGGCAGAAACAGCGGATCCTGATCGCCAGGGCGCTGGCGGCAAAGCCTAAGATCCTGATCCTGGACGATTCCTCCAGCGCTCTCGACTATAAGACAGACGCGGATCTGAGGAAGGCGATCCGGGAGAACTACGACGACGCCACCACGATCGTCATCGCCCAGAGGATCAGTTCCATCATGAGCCTGGACGACATCATCGTATTGGACGAGGGAGAGATCATCGGCCACGGGACCCATGAGCAGCTGATGCAGGACTGCAGTCTCTACCGGGATATCTACCGAACCCAGATGGGAGGTGTGTGACATGGCAGGATTGGATACGGTGTCAAGAAAACCGAAGGACGCCAAGGGTACGCTCCTGCGGATGCTGTCCTATATCGGGCAGCGAAGGGCGGCGATCCTGGGTATCGTGCTTCTCTGTATCATCAGCAATCTTCTGGCGCTTCTTGGGCCCTCCCTGGCCGGCAGCGCCATCAATGAGGCCGCGGCGGGACCGGGCAAAGTCAACTTTGACCGGGTGACCTACTACGCCGTGAGGATGCTGATCTGTTATCTGGCTTCCGCCGTGCTGACGATCTCCATCAACGTGGGCATGGTCTATGTGAGCAAGTGGATCTCCCGGAAGATGCGCCGGGATATCTTTGAAAAGCTGATGCGGCTCCCGGTGGGGTTTTTTGACAGGAACCAGGCCGGCGACATCATCAGCCGCGTCTCCTATGACGTGGACGTGATCGGAACCTGCCTCGCCACCGATGTGGTGCAGATTCTGACAAGCGTGGTGACGGTCCTGGGTTCCTTTATCATGATGGTGATCCTCTCACCCCTGCTGGCGCTCACCGTGCTGGTGACGATCCCCATCGCCATCATCTACACGGCGAAGATCCGGAAGGTGACGCAGCCGCTTTTTTCCAAGCGGTCCAAAAATTACGGGAAGATGAACGGGTTTGTGGAGGAAATGCTCTCCGGACAGAAGACCATACTGGCCTATTCCTACGAGAGCCAGGTCCAGGAGAGGTTTGACGGGATCAACAAAGAAGTCGCGGATTCCTATAACGAGGCGGAGTATTACGGGTGCAGCATGGGGCCTACGGTGAACGCCATCAATAACCTGGGCCTCTGCCTGATCGCGCTGTTCGGCTCCCTGCTTTATATGAAGGAGATGATCACCCTGGGGCAGATCTCTTCGTTTGTGCTGTACTCCAGAAAGTTTTCCGGCCCCATCAACGAGATCGCGAACATTGTCAACGAGATCTATTCCGCGCTGTCCGCCGCGGAGAGGGTTTTCAACCTCCTGGATCAGGAGGAAGAACTTTCGGACGCGGAGGGAGCGGAGGAGCTTCAGAACGTCCGGGGGAAGGTGGAACTCTCCCATGTGTATTTCGGCTATGAGGGCGGCAAGACCATTATCCACGATCTGAACCTCCAGGCGGACGCCGGTAAACTCATCGCCATCGTAGGACCTACGGGAGCGGGCAAGACGACCATCATCAACCTGCTGATGCGTTTTTACGACGTGGACGAAGGAAGCGTTTTGGTGGACGAGAAGGACATCCGGAAATACACCCGGGAGAGTCTGCGGAAAGCCTACGCCATGGTCCTGCAGGACACCTGGGTCTT
>CANQCF010000120.1 GCA_947589505.1 uncultured Acetatifactor sp.
TGGGACTCCGGCAGAAGCTGGGTGCCCGCGCTGCCCTTGGGATTCTGGGTGGCGATCACGATAAAGGGATCCGGGACCGCAAAGGAAGTCCCGTCTATGGAGACCCTGCCCTCCTCCATAACTTCCAGAAGGGCAGACTGGGTCTTCGGAGAAGTGCGGTTGATCTCGTCCGCCAGAAACAGATTGCAGATGACCGGCCCCTTGTGATACTCAAAGATCCCCTTGTCCTTCCGGTACATGGAAAATCCCAGGATATCCGCCGGCATCACGTCCGGCGTAAACTGGACCCTGGCGTTCTCCAGCGTCATCGCCCTGGAAAAGGCAATGGCAAGCGTAGTTTTCCCCACCCCCGGCACGTCTTCGATCAGAATATGCCCGCCGGCCAGGATCGCCGCAAATGCCTCCCGGATGCAGTCGTCCTTTCCCGTCACCGCCTTCTTTACTTCCTCGATCACACTCCCCGCAAGTTCCTGTTCCCTCTTCATTTTATCTCCCCCGTATCCGTCCAGCCCTTCCGATGCCTTCTTCCAGGCCGGCCGGAACGATTTTCGTCTCTCTATGTCAGGGCTCGCGCCGCCCTGCTTTCAGTATAAAGGAATCTCCAGGAGAGGACAAGACCTTTTTACATCTATTTCCACCTGCAGGATTCATGATCCCATTCCGCTGCGTACTCCTCACCAGAGTTAATACTGTTGACAATCGGTAACAGCAATATCCTCAAAAGAGTTACCACTTCATCCAGTTCAACATGCACCAATGCCTTTTTCTTTTTCAGAAATGCCTTCCACCTGCTTTGATGTATATCACTTGCTGTAAAGTCATCCGTAAAAGCAAAAATATCATCAAATCCGGTTCCGCGATGATCAAAGGTTTCTTTGATTGCTTCTCTCAGCTTCATCCCATCAAGGTCATATCGGCCAGCCAATATGTAGATATCATAAAAGTCCTTATATCTGCTGTTGGCATCTCCCAGCGAAACGATTGCCTCAAATTTTTCCGACAGCACTGAAAAAATCGAATAAGCATATATCTCCGGTGCTGCCATGTCAAGCGACACCGGGAATTCCATCTTTACCCTGTCCGGATAAACCACATCACCAAATCCGACATCAATGGATACTGGAACCTGCGTCCTGTCCAAATATGCCATGACAGCCACATTCACACCATGATATTCTTTGAACTCAGTTATACTCTTGACCTCTAAAGTATCCAGATCATATCTAAGTGCATCATTCAGTTCAATGGAGAGTATGTTTTCAAACACACTCTTCATATCCTCCACATTGTTTGGCATGTTCTTTGCCAGCAGATCGATATCCCTTGTGGCTCTGGCAAACTCTCCGTCAAATAGAGCGTACAGAAATATACCGCCCTTCAGTGTAAAACACTCCACATATTCTGACACCGACAGTCTATATATGGTTCTCTCCAATCCATACGTCGTCAATGCTTCCTGCATCGTCTTTCCACATGCAGCTGCCTGATTCTTCAATCTGTCCTTTACCGATATTGCACTTATCAAACGAGTACCTCCAGATATTGCCTCATCACTTTATCACATTTCATCAGCTCCGCATATTTCAGAAGTCGTTTCAGATCCCGATCCTTCCTTTGCAGATAGTTCACAAGGATTTCCTTGGTTTCTTCTATTCCAACCTTCTCCCTGTAAAATACGATATCGACAACGGTTTTCTCCATATCATAAATCCGGAATTCATTCTTGCCTTCACAGACCGTTGTAGCTCCCAGCTTATGTCTGTCATCTGTATAATGATGGACATTCATCTGTGGCCAATCCGGCATAGTGGATACTTTCGCCTTTCTCGGAATGGCAACATCGACTGCATCCGGAATGAATGTCGTCAGATGATAATAAACCGCAGCGCTGAGCAGACAGATTACTCCTTTCGGTGCATAAGCCTCCGCATAATAAAAGTCTGATTCCTCTCCATGATACCCTGTGTTTTCAAAATAACTTTTATTGAGTTTTATAAGTTTTCCTTCACTGACCAGCTTACTGACTTTATACTGTGAGAAGCCTCTGCCCTTAAGCTCCTGCATGGAAAAGATCTTCTGATCTTCAGAAAGTACTGCCCCATCTGCCATTTTTTCGCCTCTTTTTTGATTATTTTTCGGCTTTATTATATTTTGCCGAATTTCAATTAAATTTTACATCCAAAGGGGCTGCTTGTCAATCAAAAAATAAATAAAAACGGCGTATCTGCGAAAAAACCGCCGGGGCTCTGCGCCCCGGCGGTTTTTACATCTTAAAACTTATTTCTGAAACTCCCTGCTCACTGGATCACCATATTGGTATATCCCATCAGGCTCTCGTCCACCTGGGCGGCACACTCCCGGCCCTCCCGGATGGCCCATACGACCAGGGACTGTCCCCGGTGCATATCCCCGGCGGTAAAGATCTTCTCCTGGTTCGTCCGATACTTCCCGGGCTGGGTCTTCACATTCGTCCTCTCGTTCAGCTCCACGCCAAAAGCCTCCGCCACATAACTCTGGGCCCCCAGGAAGCCCGCCGCGATCAGCACCACTTCCGCGTCCAGAACCTGTTCGCTGCCGGGGATCTCCTTCATCTGCATCCGTCCGGTGGCGGGATCCTTCTCCCAGCTCAGCTTCACGATCTTCACGCCCGTCAGATTTCCCTCTTTATCCTTCAGGAATTCTTTCACTGTGGACTCATAAATCCGGGGATCGTGGCCGTAGAGCGCGATGGCCTCCTCCTGGCCGTAATCGGTCTTGCAGACCTTCGGCCACTCCGGCCAGGGGTTGTTCTCCGCCCTCTGATCCGGCGCTTTCGGCATCATCTCGATCTGGGTCACGGACTTTGCCCCGTGGCGGATCGCCGTGCCGACGCAGTCGTTTCCGGTGTCGCCGCCGCCGATGATCACGACGTTTTTGTCCTTGGTCTCCACATATTTCTTATCCGCAAACCCGGAATCCAGGAGACTCTTTGTATTTGCCTTCAGGTAATCCACCGCGAAATAGATCCCTTTCGCGTCCCTGCCGGGGACCTTGATATCCCTGGGGTTGGAAGCGCCGCAGGCCAGGATCACCGCGTCATACTCCTTCAGGAGGCTGTCGGCCTTGACGTCCTTGCCCACATTGGCGCTGGTGCGGAAGGTCACGCCCTCCTCTTCCATGATGCGGATCTTCCGGTCGATGATGCGCTTCTCCAGCTTCATATTGGGGATGCCGTACATGAGCAGTCCCCCCACCCTGTCGCTTCTCTCATACACCGTTACCTGATGGCCCCGCTGGTTCAGCTGGTCCGCCGCCGCCAGTCCCGAAGGGCCGCTGCCGATCACCGCCACGCTCTTTCCGGTGCGCACCTTGGGGATCTTTGCCGCGGCATAGCCATCCGCATAGGCGTTCTCAATGATGGCATACTCGTTTTCCTTCGTGGAGACCGGCTCCCCGTTCAGACCGCAGGTGCAGGCCGCCTCGCAGAGCGCGGGGCAGACCCGAGAGGTAAACTCCGGGAAATTGCTGGTCTTTCTCAGACGGTTGTACGCCTCTCTCCAGTTGCCGTTGTAGACAAGGTCGTTCCACTCCGGGATGAGGTTGTGGAGGGGACACCCGCTGGCCATCCCGCAGATCATCATGCCCGACTGACAGAAGGGCACGCCGCATTCCATACACCTGGCCCCCTGGATGGACTGCTTTTCCCTGGGGAGGTGCTCGTGAAATTCATTAAAATGCTTCACTCTCTTCTCGGGAGGCTCCGCAGTGCTGACCTCCCTCTGATATTCCATAAATCCGGTTGGCTTTCCCATGTTTTCCGTCCTCCTTACTTCCTGGTGTTGGCGTAGAACGCTTCGATCTGGGCCTGCTCCGCGCTGAGGCCCTTCTCCTCCATCTGCACGATGGTCTTCAGCACTCTCTCGTAGTCATGGGGAATGATCTTCTTAAACTTCGGCAGGTACTCGTTAAAGTGATCCAGGATATCCTTGCCTTTCTTGGAGCCGGTCATTGCCACATGCTCCTGGATTATCCCCTTCAGCTCCAGCATATCGTACTTGGAAGTGATCTCATGGGAGGACACCATCTCTTTGTTCAGCCTCTTGTAGAGATCGTTGCCCTCGTCCAGGACATAGGCGATGCCGCCGCTCATGCCGGCCGCGAAGTTCTTTCCCGTAGTGCCCAGAACCACCACCCGGCCGCCGGTCATATATTCGCAGCCGTGGTCGCCCACGCCCTCCACCACCGCGATGGCGCCGGAGTTGCGGACGCAGAACCGCTCTCCCGCCACACCGTTGATAAAGGCTTTTCCGCTGGTGGCCCCGTAGAGCGCCACATTTCCTATGATAATGTTCTCCTCCGCCTTAAAGCGGCTGGCCTTCGGCGGATAGATCACCAGCTTGCCCCCGGAGAGGCCCTTGCCGAAGTAATCGTTGGAATCTCCCACCAGTTCCAGGGTGAGGCCCTTGGGGATAAAGGCGCCGAAGGACTGTCCGCCGGCCCCCTTACAGAACACCCGGTAGGTGTCCTCCTCCACATCATCGCCCAGCTTCTTCGTGATCTCGCTTCCCAGGATGGTGCCGAAGGCCCGGTCCGTGTTGCTCACATCCACCTCTATGCTGCGCTTCTGCCCTGTCTCGATGGCCTTTCCCAGCTGGGAGAGGAGCACCTTTTCATCCAGGGTCTTCTCCAGCTCAAAGTCGTAAACCTGTTTCGGGTCGAAGGTCACTTTCATACGGCTGTCCTGATACGGGTTCTTTAAGATCTGGGACAGGTCGATCTCCGCCAGTCTCCCGGTCAGGTTTTCTTTTACTCTCAAAAGATCCGTGCGGCCCACCAGCTCATCCACGGTCCTGACGCCCAGCTTCGCCATGTACTCCCGAAGCTCCTGGGCGATAAACTTCATAAAGTTCTCCACATACTCCGGCTTCCCCTTAAAGTTCTTCCGGAGCTCCGGATTCTGGGTGGCCACGCCCACGGGGCAGGTGTCCAGGTTGCAGACACGCATCATCACACAGCCCATGGTCACCAGGGGCGCCGTTGCAAAGCCGAATTCCTCCGCTCCCAGGATTGCCGCGATGGCAACGTCCCGGCCGCTCATGAGTTTTCCGTCCGTCTCGATGCGGACCTTATTTCTCAGGCCGTTCATGATCAGCGTCTGGTGAGTCTCCGCAAGTCCCAGCTCCCAGGGCAGTCCCGCGTTGTGGATGGAGCTCCTGGGCGCCGCGCCGGTGCCTCCGTCATAGCCGGACACCAGAATGACCTGAGCACCCGCTTTCGCCACGCCTGCGGCGACAGTGCCGACTCCCGCCTCGCTCACCAGCTTCACAGAGATCCGGGCGTCCTTGTTGGCATTCTTCAGGTCAAAGATCAGCTGGGCAAGATCCTCGATGGAGTAAATGTCGTGATGCGGGGGCGGCGAGATCAGGGACACGCCGGGGGTGGAGTGCCTGGTCTTCGCGATCCAGGGATAAACCTTTCCGCCGGGCAGGTGCCCGCCCTCGCCGGGCTTCGCGCCCTGGGCCATCTTGATCTGCAGCTCCTGCGCACTCACTAAATATCTGCTGGTCACGCCGAAGCGTCCGCTGGCCACTTGCTTAATAGCGGAGCAGCGGTTTAGTCCGTCGGGCCCTATGGTCAGTCTCTCCAGATCTTCCCCGCCCTCGCCGGAATTGCTCTTTCCGTGCAGGCGGTTCATGGCGATGGCCATGGTCTCGTGGGCCTCTTTCGAGATGGAACCGTAACTCATGGCCCCGGTCTTAAACCGGGTGACGATGGACTCTACCGGCTCCACCTTGTCGATGTCGATGGGTTTCTTCGGATAGTTGAAATCCATCAGGCCCCGGAGATTCTTCACGGAAGTCTCGTCGTTTACCATGGCAGTGTACTGCTTGAACATATTGTAATCGCCCCGCCTTGTGGACTCCTGCAGCATGTGGATGGTGGCGGGATTGTAAAGGTGCTCGTCGCCGCCGCTGCGCATCTTGTGGTGTCCGGGGCTGTTTAGGGTGAGGTCAGAGCCCAGCCCCAGGGGATCGAAGGCCTGGGAGTGCAGTTCATCCACCTGCTCCTCCAGATCCTTTAAGGTGATGCCGCCCACGCGGCTCACCGTAGTGCCAAAATATTTGCTGATGACCTCCGGGGAGATGCCGATGGCCTCGAAGATCTGGGAGCCCTGGTAGGACTGGATGGTGCTGATGCCCATCTTCGACGCGATCTTGATGATCCCGTGGAGCACGGCGCTGTTGTAATCGTTCACAGCCGCGTAATAGTCCTTATCCAGCATGTGGTTTTCGATCAGCTCCCGGATGGAATCCTGGGCCAGATAAGGGTTGATGGCGCAGGCCCCGTATCCCAGGAGCGTGGCGAAGTGATGCACTTCCCTGGGCTCGCCGGACTCCAGGATCAGGGCCACCCGGGTGCGCTTCTTCGTCCGCACGAGATACTGGTTCAGCGCGGACACCGCAAGGAGGGAGGGAATGGGAACATGGTTCTCATCCACGCCCCTGTCGGAGAGGATAATGATGTTCGCCCCCTCGCTGAAGGCCCTGTCCACCTCTACAAAGAGACGGTCGATGGCTCTCTCCAGACTGGTATTCTTATAGTAGATGATGGGGACAACTTCCACCTGGAACCCTTCCACTTTCATGGAGCGGATCTTCAGAAGGTCCGTGTTGGTCAGGATCGGGTTGTTGATGGAGAGCACCTTGCAGTTGTCCGGGGTCTCCTCCAACAGGTTCCCGGCCGTGCCGATGTAAACGGTGGTGCTGGTGATGATCTCCTCCCGGATCGCGTCGATGGGCGGGTTGGTCACCTGGGCGAACAGCTGCTTAAAGTAATGGAACAGCGGATGGGTTGCCTTGGAGAGCACGGGCAGGGGCGTATCCACACCCATGGCCGCGATAGCCTCTCCGCCGTTCTTCGCCATGGGAAGGATGCTGGTCTTCAGCTCGTCGTAGGTGTAGCCGAAGGCCTTCTGCATCCGCTGTCTCTCTTCGTAGGTATATTCCGGCACCCTCTGGTTCGGGATCACCAGATCCTTTAAGTACACAAGGTTGCTGTCCAGCCACTCGCCGTAAGGCTGCCTCCGGGCATAGTGCTCTTTCAGCTCCTCGTCATCGATCACCTTGCCCCCCACGGTATCCACCAGGAGCATCTTGCCGGGGCGCAGGCGTTCCTTCACTTTTATCTTTGCGGGATCGATGTCCAGAACCCCCACCTCCGAGGAGAGGATCAGGGTATCGTCCTCCGTGATCATATACCGGGAAGGACGCAGTCCGTTCCGGTCAAGCACAGCGCCCATGATGTCTCCGTCGGAGAACAAAATGGAGGCCGGGCCGTCCCAGGGCTCCATCATCGTGGCGTAATACTGGTAAAAGTCCCGCTTGGTCTGGGACATCGCCTTGTCGTTTGCCCAGGGTTCCGGGATGGCGATCATCACCGCCAGGGGCAGCTCCATGCCGCTCATCACAAGGAATTCCAGGGTGTTGTCCAGCATGGCCGAGTCGGAACCGGTCTTGTTGATGGCGGGGAGCACCTTGTACATCTGCCCCTTCAAATGCTCGGACTTCATGGTCTCCTCCCGGGCCAGCATCTTGTCCGCGTTGCCACGGATGGTGTTGATCTCACCATTGTGCACCATCAGGCGGTTGGGATGTGCCCTCTCCCAGCTGGGGTTCGTATTGGTGGAGAACCGGGAGTGCACTATGGCGATGGCGGACTGGAAATCCTCGCTCTGCAGATCCGCGTAGAAAGTCCGGAGCTGCCCCACCAGGAACATTCCCTTATAAACGATGGTTCTGCTGGAACAGGACACCACATAGGTGTTGTCCGTGGACTGCTCAAATTCCCGGCGGGCGACATAAAGCTTCCGGTCGAAAGCCAGGCCTTTCTCCACATCCGCCGGTTTCTTGATAAATCCCTGCATGATGCAGGGCATGCACTCTACCGCTTTATGCCCCAGCACATTCGGGAAAGTGGGCACTTCCCTCCAGCCCAGGAACTCCATGCCCTCTTTTTCCACGATGATCTCAAAGCGCTTCTTCGCCTGGTTCCGGGCCAGTTCCACCTGAGGGAAGAAAAACATTCCAACGCCGTACTCCCTGTCTTCTCCCAGGGTGATTCCCAGCTTTTTTGCCTCCTTCTCGAAAAAGGCGTGGGGGATCTGGGTGAGGATGCCGACGCCGTCGCCGGTCTTTCCCTCCGCGTCCTTGCCCGCCCTGTGCTCCAGGTTCTCCACGATCTTCAGGGCGTTCTCCACCGTCTCCCGGGTCTTCTTACCGCTGATATTGACACAGGCGCCGATTCCGCAGTTGTCATGCTCAAACGCTTCCCTGTAGAGCGGAGCCTTCGGATGGTCATTCCTCGCATCAAACATATTTTTTCTCCTTTCCGTGATCCGAT
>CANQCF010000121.1 GCA_947589505.1 uncultured Acetatifactor sp.
GAGACCGCCCAGATGGTGCTGATGATGCTGCGGTCATGAAAACACCCCCGGATTCATAGATTATCCCGACAGGATAGTGATCCGGGGGTATCGTTTTGCACTTTACAAAGATGCAGGGCTGTGGAAATGATTATGTTTTTGTGGATGGAGAGAGGGAAAAAATTCCAAGAGAGCGCAGGGGAGACCTGGCAAGGCGGATCAGCGACCGGCATTACGGCGTGGGTTCGGACGGCCTGATCTTGATTCTGCCGGGAAGACAGGCGCCTTTCAAGATGGAGATGTACAATGCGGACGGGAGCCGGGCGGAGATGTGCGGCAACGGGATACGCTGCGTGGCGAAATATGTGTATGACCGGGGAATGATCCAAGCGCGCGAATTTGGGATAGAGAGCGGGGGGCAGGTGCGGAGCGTGAAGATCCTGGAGGGGGAGGAAATGCCGCTTTCGCTCCTGCCGGAAAAGGCGGCCCAAGGAGGACGGGAGAGCTTGGTGCGGGTCAATATGGGCCGGCCGGTTCTGGGGGCGGAGACGGTGATCTATTCCAGAAAGCTCTTTCGGGTTTCCATGGGAAATCCCCATGCGGTCGTGCTGCTGGAAGATCAGGAACCCTGGACCGTGGAGAAAGAGGGACCGGTCCTGGAGAACGCCCCCTGTTTTCCCGACCGGACCAATGTGGAGTTTGTCAGGGTGCAGAACCGGGAAGAGATCCAGATGCGGGTCTGGGAGCGGGGGACCGGGGAGACGCTTGCCTGCGGGAGCGGGGCCTGCGCGGCTGCGGCGGTCTGCATGCAAAAAGGTTTGACGGATAGGGAAATAACTGTTAAACTATTAGGCGGTGAACTGCGGATCGCCTGGGAGCGGGAGGACGGGGATCTTTTTCTGACCGGACCGGCAGTGACTGTGTTCCAGGGCGAGTATCCGGACGAGATCTGACCGCAGAAGGTTTTCCTGCGATACAAGGAGAGGAGAGAGACATGGTAAAGGTAAACGATAATTATTTAAAGCTTCCCGGAAGCTATCTTTTTTCCACTGTGGGAAGAAAACAGAGAGAATATCAGGCGGCACACCCCGAGGCGAAGGTGATCAGGCTCAGCATCGGAGATGTGACCCAGCCGCTGGCCCCGGCCATTCTGGACGCTCTGCACAAGGCGGTGGACGAGATGGGGAAGGCGGAGACTTTCCGCGGCTATGCCCCCGATCTGGGCTATGAGTTTCTGAGAAATGTGATCGCGGACCAGGATTATAAAGCAAAGGGCTGCGACATCAGCGCGGACGAGATCTTTGTCTCCGATGGGGCAAAGTCCGATTCCGCCAACATTCAGGAGATCTTCAGCCTGGACAACAAGATCGCGGTGGGGGATCCCGTGTACCCCGTGTATGTGGATTCGAACGCCATGGCGGGGAGGACCGGCAGTTATGACAAAAACACGGAGACCTGGAGCAATGTGATCTATATGCCCTGTACCGCGGCAAACCATTTTGCGCCGGAGATCCCGAAAGAGACGCCGGATCTGATCTATCTCTGCTTCCCCAATAACCCCACGGGAGCCACCGTCAACAAGGCGCAGCTCCAGGAGTGGGTGGACTATGCGAACAAGGTGGGCGCGGTGATCATCTATGACGCCGCTTACGAGGCATATATCTCCGAGCCGGATGTGCCCCATTCGATCTATGAGTGCGAGGGCGCCAGGACCTGTGCCATAGAGCTGCGTTCCTTTTCTAAAAACGCGGGCTTTACCGGCGTTCGTCTGGGCTTTACCGTGGTTCCCAAGGATCTGAAAGCGGAGGGCGTCGCCCTTCACGGACTCTGGGCACGGCGTCACGGGACAAAGTACAACGGCGCGCCCTATATTATCCAGAGGGCCGGCGAGGCCGTGTATTCTCCTGAAGGAAGGGAACAGCTGAAGAAGCAGGTTGCCTATTACATGAACAACGCGAAGTACATTTACGACGGTCTGAAGGAGGCTGGCTACACGGTCTCCGGCGGCGTGAATGCTCCCTATATCTGGCTGGAGACCCCGAACGGCATGACCAGCTGGGAATTCTTTGACTATCTCCTGGAGCATGCGAATGTGGTCGGCACGCCCGGATCCGGCTTCGGGCCCAGCGGCGAGCATTATTTCCGCCTGACGGCGTTTGGAAGTTACGAGAATACTGTGGAAGCGGTGGACCGGATCAAGGCGATGAAGATATAAGGAGTGGATAATGGGACGTGTGGCAGAAAAGATTGGAACATGGCTTCTGATCGCCGGAGTCGCCTTGATCATGTTGGAAGGGATTTTTGTAGATTACACGGTGGATTCGGAATATGCCATCGTGCAATCCTATCGGATGATTAAGGGCGATGGTTTACTACTGCAAATGTGGGAGCCGCACCAGACATCAGCTTTTTTGTGTGCCGGTCTGATCTGGGTTTGGGAGACACTTGCGGGAACACTGACAGGAGTGGTTTTGTTTTTGCACGCTTCAGGATTGGTTTTGAAACTGGCTGTCCTGCTCTTTCTGATTAGAACGCTGAAAGGGCATTTCCCTTCTGGGATCCTGACTGCCGTTGGGATCGTTTTTATGGCTTTAAGTCCGAAAGGCCTTCTTTTGCCCGAATTTTCTAATATGCAGGTGTATTTTTCCATCTGCCTGTTTTGCTGCCTGTTCCGGTTTCTGCAGGATCAAAATAAAGTGGGGTGGCTTTGTTTAGCGGCAGGTTTCCTCTGCCTGGAGGTTCTGTCTTATCCGTCTTGTGTACTGGTCTATCCGATTGCGGCAGTCTTTTTGTGGAAGTACTGCGAGAGAAAGAGAAGGGCTCTTCTGTTGTTTACAGGGATTTGCGTTGCAGCAGGAGGAGGCTTTGTACTTTATTATGTGAATAAACTGGGGCTGGCTTTGTTTTTGGAATGTGTTGGGAGGATTATTGGAGGGGACGATACTCACACGGGATATCTTGACAGTAAGTGGAATATAGTGGGACAGGAGATTTTGATGGCTGCTGTCTACTATTCCGGAATAGCGGTCATCACGATTCTGACGCTTTGGATACGCCGCAGATTGACGAAAAAAGATATTTCATGGAAGGGATTTGTGGCTCTGTATGCTGTCTTCCTGTCCGCGATCAGTGTCTTAAAGTGTTTGATTCATGTAAGTTATTATCAGCCGAGGACGGGAGCGCTGATTCTGTTGGATTTAGAGGATCTGTATCTGCCGTTAATCTGTCTGGGGATTGTTGTTCATAAAAAATTGCAGGAGCAACAGCTTGTTATCCGTCTTGGGATAGCAATCAGCATAGGAAGCACATTTGCTACACTTTTTCTCACGAATCTGGGTTTTAATCATGCTTTGAAATATATGGTTCTTGGCGTGTGCATGTCGATCGCAGCGATCGGACAATGGGTGCATGAGAAATCTTTGGACAAGTATGGAAAATGGATCTTTATCGGAATTTTATATGTGATCGTTTTTCGAAACGCTTTTTTGATTCAAACCAAACAGCTTACAAATTATAACCGTAATATTTTTGAAATAAGGAATATGGTGCGTTCCGGTCCGGCTTGTGGAATATGTTCGGACTATATGGGTCCTTACATTATGAATAAGAACATGCAGGAGTGGAAGGAAATGGTGAGACCCGGGGACAACGTGATCATCGTGGGTGGCGATTTGACGAGCACAATCGCATATTTGTATGAAGATGTAAACATCTGTGTGGATTCTACGATTTGTACGCCGACCTATAATGAAAAACTTTTGCGATATTGGGAACTAAATCCGGACAAGATTCCAAATGTCGTGGTTGTGGAGTGCATGGAGGGACGAATGGCTGTGGCAGAAGATACCTGGATCATGCAGTGGATCTACGAGGAATTTGGAAAGGATTCCTATCAAGACGGAACCTTTATACGATGCTATAGAAAAGAAAAATAAGCTCAGCCGAAAAATGTCCTTTCTATAATCCTTTGCATAGAGTATAGAAATGCAGAGCTTGTATTTTTACAGGGAACAGAATAAATAGAAAAATTTTTGGTTGACATTTTTGAAAAAAGGGCATAATATGATTTGCAAGATATTCATTTTGTAAATGCGGTGAAGGAGACTCTTGCCGGGGAGAGCGTCAGGGAGACGGCGTCATGGACTGAAAGCGTCGTTCGAAGGAAGCGGCAAAGGGAACACTCCGGAGCAGATCGGTTGAAACAGGCGGCGGAAAGAATGGGTAGCCTGCCAGGCCGGTTCGTGGCACGCGTTAAGTGCGTTAAGAGGTTCGACAATGGGGTCGGACAATTTGTGGGTGGCACCGCGGGTAAAAGTCTATCCGTCCCGGAATACATGTATTTGTATTCCGGGATTTTTTTATTTTGCGCGGAGCGGCCGAAGACTAAGGGAGGATCGGGTATGTATAGGGATTTGCGGATCAACGAGATCGGAGAACAGCACATCGGACAGGAGCTGCGGATGGCGGGATGGGTGGAAAACATCCGGGACCACGGCGGCGTGTCCTTCATCGATCTCAGGGATATGTACGGCGTATTGCAGGTCGTTCTCCGTCAGGAGGGGCTTCTGAAGGGGATCGTGAAGGAAATGTGTATCTCCGTCGCCGGCGTGGTGGAAAAGCGGGACGAGGATACCTACAATCCCAAGATCCCCACGGGAACCATCGAGCTGGAGGCCCATTCCATCGACGTCCTTGGGAAGGTTTACCGGCAGCTCCCCTTTGAGATCCAGACTTCGAAGGAGACCCGGGAGGATGTGCGGCTGACCTATCGGTATCTGGATCTGCGGAACAAAAAGGTAAAGGACAATATCATCTTCCGGGCCCAGGTGATCGCGTTCCTCAGGCAGAAGATGAGTGAGATGGGATTTTTGGAGATTCAGACCCCCATCCTCTGCGCGTCCTCCCCGGAGGGGGCAAGGGATTATATCGTTCCCTCCAGAAAATTCAAAGGAAAGTTTTACGCGCTGCCCCAGGCGCCCCAGCAGTACAAACAGCTCCTGATGGCCTCCGGCTTTGACCGGTATTTCCAGATCGCACCCTGCTTTCGGGATGAGGATGCCAGGGCGGACCGGTCCCCGGGAGAATTTTATCAGCTGGATTTTGAGATGAGTTTTGCGACCCAGGAAGATGTGTTCCGGGTGGGGGAGGAGGTCCTGTCGGCGACTTTCGAAAAGTTTGCGCCGGAGGGTTATTCCGTGACGAAAGCGCCCTATCCCGTGATCAGCTACCGGGATGCCATGCTGCAGTTCGGCACGGATAAGCCTGACCTGCGAAATCCCCTGCGGATCCTGGATGTCACGGAATTTTTCCAGAAGTGTGAGTTCAAACCCTTCCACAAGCGCACGGTGCGGGCCATCCGCGTCCATGCGGAGATGAGCAAGGGCTTCCATGAAAAGCTGCTGAAGTTCGCCACGGACATGGGCATGGGAGGCCTGGGCTATCTGGAGGTGGCGGAGGATCTGTCCTACAAGGGCCCTATCGATAAGTTTATTCCCGAGGAATACAAGGGTGAGCTGGCGCAGATCGCGGACTTAAAGCCCGGGGATACGATCTTCTTTATCGCGGATAAGGAGGAGAAGGCGAATTATTATGCGGGCCAGCTGCGGACGGAGCTGGGCGAAAAGCTGGAGCTGGTGGAAAAGAACGCTTACCGCTTCTGTTATGTGAATGATTTTCCCATGTATGAGCTGGATCCGGAGACAAAGAAGATCGGCTTTACCCACAATCCTTTCTCCATGCCACAGGGCGGGCTGAAGGCTCTCCAGGAGCAGGATCCGCTTGACATACTGGCCTATCAGTATGATATTGTATGTAACGGGGTGGAGCTGTCCTCCGGCGCGGTGCGGAACCATGACATGGACATCATGGTCAAGGCCTTTGAGATCGCCGGCTATGACGAGGAGACCTTAAAGACAAAGTTCGGGGCTCTCTATCAGGCCTTCCAGTTCGGCGCACCCCCTCATGCGGGTATGGCGCCAGGGGTTGACCGAATGCTGATGCTTCTCAGGAACGAGGAGAACATCCGGGAGGTGATCGCCTTCCCCATGAGCGGTTCCGCTCAGGATCTGATGTGCGGCGCTCCCGGCACAGTGACGGAGACCCAGCTACGAGAGGCGCATATCAAGATCAGGGACTGAGAGGCGCGGGAGCGGCGCTTCCCTTGCAAGTGCTGTTTCGGAGCGCCGGAAAGCAAACCGGCGGATTGAAAACGGAAAGAAAATAAAACCGAAAGAGAGAAAAAACGAGGGAAAGTAAAAACCAAGGAAAGCAAACCGAAGTCAGAGCCGCAGGAGAGTAAAACTCCAGGAGAGCGAAGCTGAAGAAAGGCGAGAACGAGGGAAAGCAAAACGCAAAGAAAGCCAGAGTGAAGGAGAGTACAAACCAGAAAGCAGATTGTGAGATCGCTGGTTTTTGTGCGGAGCGAAATTGACAGAGAAATTATAGTGACAGAAAGGCGATAGAAATAGAAAAGTGATAGTAAAAAGAGAAATGGTAGAAATAGAAAAGCGATAGAAACAGAGAAACGATAGTAACAGAGAAGCGGCAGAGGTGGAGTATGGCAAATGTGATTGACGACGAGACGATCGAATATGTGGGGATCCTGGCTAAGCTGGACCTGTCCCCGGAGGAGAAGGAAGCGGCCAAGAAGGATATGGGCCGGATGCTGGACTATATCGATAAGCTGGCGGAGCTGGACACGGAGGGCGTGGAGCCCATGTCCCATATTTTCCCGGTGCAGAATGTGTTTCGGGAGGACGTGGTCACCAATGGGGACGACAGCGCCAACATCTTAAAAAATGCTCCCGGGTGCAAGGACAATATGTTCCGGGTGCCGAAGACTTTTGCGTGACGATGCCTGTGATTTTTTTGGAACACGGAGAAATCAGGGAATATTGGCACGGCGTAGCCTGGGGACGGATCTTTTGCACCGTGACAGTGAGAATGCGGAGTGGGTCAGTTGCTAAGAGAAAGTGCGTCGGGGAGCTGGGTGACGAAAAAGAGACCAGAAAGTTCCGGAGAACCGGGTGACGAAAAAGAGACCAGAAAGTTCCAGAGAGCCGGGTGACGAAAAAGAAACCAGAGGGTCCCGGAGAGAGAGCCGCTGAGAAAAAACAGGAGAGGACTCGGGTGCCGCGGAAAGAGTCGGAGAGAAGGCATAGAAAACCGGGAGAAGGCATAGAAAGCCAGCGACAGAAAGAAGCCATAGGGAGCAGGACGGCGCAGAGAAAAACATGTGTTGTGTGGGCCGGGCGGAAAGAGAGAGAGTATGGATATTTTGGAATTGACAGCTGTGGAGCTGAGCGAAAAAATCCGCGGTGGAGAGATCCGGGTCAGGGACGCGGTGGAAGCGGTTTTTGAACGGATCGAAGGGAAGGAGAAAGAGCTGAATTGTTATGTGACCCTGGAAAAAGAGAAGGCTCTTGCCAGGGCGGAGGAAGTGCAGGCGAAGATCGACGCGGGGGAGCTGAAAGGTCCCCTGGCGGGAGTTCCCATGGCCATTAAGGACAATCTCTGTACGGAGGGGACTCTGACCACCTGTTCTTCGAAAATATTGGAGAACTTCGTGCCCACTTACAGCGCGGAAGCGGTGCGGAATCTGGAGAAGGCCGGGGTGGTGATCATCGGCAAGACCAATATGGACGAGTTCGCTATGGGAAGCACCACGGAGACCTCTTATTTCGGCGCCACAAAAAATCCGAGGGATCCGGGGCATGTGCCCGGGGGCTCTTCCGGAGGCAGCGCGGCGGCGGTGGCAGCAGGGGAATGTTTTGCGGCTCTGGGCTCCGACACGGGAGGATCGATCCGGCAGCCCGCTTCCTACTGCGGCGTCGTGGGGATGAAACCCACCTATGGGACGGTTTCCCGCTATGGGTTAATTGCCTATGGATCCTCCCTGGATCAGATCGGCCCCCTGACCAAGGATGTGCGGGACTGCGCGACGGTGCTGGAGACCATCGCGTCCCATGACGCAAAGGACTCCACTTCCCTGGAGCGGGACGATCTGGACTTTACTTCCGCCCTGCCGGAGGATGTGAAAGGAATGAAGATCGGGATCCCCCGGGACTATTTCCGGGAGGGACTGGACCCGGAGGTCAAGCAGGCGGTGCTCTCCGCTGCAAAGGTTCTGGAGGAGAGGGGAGCGGTCGTGGAGCAGTTTGACTTAAGCCTTGTGGAGTACGCGATCCCCACATACTATACCATTGCGGCGGCGGAGGCCAGTTCCAACCTGGAGCGTTTCGACGGCATCAAGTATGGTTTCCGTGCGGAGGAGGACAGCCTGCATCCCATGTATAAGAAGACCCGTTCCCAGGGCTTCGGGCCGGAGGTCAAGCGCCGCATCATGCTGGGCTCCTTTGTCCTGAGCTCCGG
>CANQCF010000122.1 GCA_947589505.1 uncultured Acetatifactor sp.
CGCAGATCCTCCCCAGCTTTTTACAGTCCTTGATATTGATCACATCTTTGCACTTCAATTCCGAAAACAGCATAGCAGGCCTCCGGAGCGTTTTCATCATTATTATATGCCGCTGCGGCCCCGAATGACATTCCATTTCAAATTTTTCCCGATCCGGGCGTAAAAAAACCGTATGATTTTCCCGCTGATGTCACGCCGACAGATAACTCCGCATCGTCCGCAGGGCGCTCTTTTCCAGCCGGGAAACCTGCGCCTGGGAAATTCCCACCAGTTCCGCCACCTCCATCTGGGTCTTTCCTTCAAAAAATCGGAGCCGGATAATCTCGTGTTCCCTCTCCCCTAACTTCTTAATCGCCTCGCTGAGGGAAAGATGCGTTGTCCAGGTATCTTCATTGTTTTTCTTATCGCTGATCTGATCCATGACATACAGCGCGTCGCCGCCGTCCGAATAGACCGGCTCATAGAGGCTCATAGGGCTCTGTATGGCGTCCATGGCGTAGACGATATCCTCCTTGGAAATGCCCACTTCACTGGCGATCTCCTCCACCGTCGGCTCCTTCAAATTGCGTTTTGTGAGCTGATCCCGCGCATAAATCGCCTTATACGCGGTATCCTTCAAAGAGCGGGAAACCCGGATGCTGCTGGCGTTGTCCCGGAGGAAACGCTTGATCTCTCCGATGATCATTGGCACGGCGTATGTTGAAAATTTTACGTTCAGCGTGGTATCAAAATTATCTATGGCTTTAATGAGGCCGACACAGCCGATCTGAAACAAATCATCCACGTTTTCATTGGAGGAAGAAAATCGTTTGATGACGCTGAGCACCAGGCGAAGGTTTCCCTCAATGTACTTCTGCCTGGCCTCTTCATCGCCGGATTTGATCTGGTCAAATAATTTGGTTTTCTGTTCCGGGGTCAAAAGGGGAAGATTGGAGGTGTTCACTCCACAGATCTCTACTTTACCGATAGCCATTGGATACCTCTGCGCAAATTAGTCTAGCTATCTTTTGTGGACTAGTGGTAGTATGCTCCATACGTATAGGAATTATACCGAAATGTCTCCCATTTCACACAAAAAAAGAACAGTCTTCCAATCCTGAAAACTGTCCCCTTCTCCGTCTCACTTTTTCTTTTCCGGCCGTCTTCTGCGAGTCTTCTCAATCCCTATCCGGTCTTTTTCCAATTATTTTTTAGTCTTTTCGCACTCCCCGCCTTTTTTCATTCTTCCCGGCCGTTCCAGCCATTATGGTCTTCTATTCTTCCGTCCCAGGCATTATTTCGCCGATTCTTCCGTCCCGCCCTTGCCGTAATCGCTCCAATGACGGGCCGCGCCGTCCCATCTCTCCTTCTGGGTAAAGAGCAGGTCGTTCATCCAGGCAATGGCATCCGCCACGCCATCCTCGTCGAAAGTAAATGTCTGCCGGGTCTTTTTCTCTTCCGGGGTTGTAAAAAAATTAAAGGGTTCGGGCCAGACCGTGACGAGCAGCTCCTTTTCCCCGTCCTCTTTTTCCTGTTTTTCCAGCCGGTAGCGCATCCCCTGGTGACATCCCGTATATTCCGTTTTTTTCAGGAACTCAATAGATAAGATATCTTCTCTCTGTATCATACGCTTTCCCTTTCTCTTAGGAATGAATTTGTTTTTATTATAGACGCATTTTCTCCGCCGCGCAAGCCCCAAAGCCCGGCAGCAAAAGCGCTCCGGCGTCCCGGAACACCCGGCATCCGAAAGCATTCCTGTATCCCGGATCGCCCGGCATCCGAAAGCATTCCGGCGTCCCAGTCAAAGTACTCCTTATGTCCGGAAAATGGTCGAAGGCTTATTCCTGCAAGCTCATTTCCCGCTTCAGCTGGCGCATGATCTTCTTTTCAAGCCTGGAGATATAGGACTGGGAAATTCCCAGAAAGGACGCAACCTCCTTCTGTGTCATCTCATGTCCGTCGCGGCTGCCCAGTCCGTAGCGCAGGCTGACGATCAGTTTTTCCCGGTCCGTCAGTTTTGACAATGCCTTTTTCAGCAGCCCTCTCTCCACCTGGTTTTCAATATCCTTATAGATCACGTCTTCATCCGTCCCCAGAATATCCGAGAGAAGCAGCTCATTTCCGTCCCAGTCCACGTTCAGGGGTTCGTCGATGGAGACCTCCAGCCGGGTCTTATTGTTCCGCCGAAGATACATGAGGATCTCGTTTTCTATGCAGCGGGAGGCGTATGTAGCCAGCTTGATATTCTTGCTGGGCTGAAAGGTATTGATGGACTTGATCAGACCGATGGTTCCGATGGAGATCAGATCCTCCACGCCCACGCCCGTATTGTCAAATTTTTTTGCAATATATACCACCAGCCGGAGGTTGTGCTCGATCAGGGTCGCCTTTGCCTCCTCTTTATGTTCCGTCTCCAGTTCGCTGATCATGTAGGTCTCTGCCGTCGGCTCCAGGGGAGGCGGCAGCACGTCTGAACCGCCGATATAATAAAGGTCCCCTCCCTGTTTCTGCACTGTCTTAAATCTTTCCCTGCGGAACCATTTGAATTGGAGTTTACCGGGCAGGACAATATGTAGAATCATTTTGTAAACGCCTCTCTTTCTTTTTCTGACTGATTCTTTTGCCGGTTCTGCGATATCATCGCCGGATGGATCAACACCCGGCATTTCCCCTCCTCCTTTGTGAGATCCTGCGGACTGACCGCCATATAGACGTCATAAAATGTTACGGAAGGCCCTCCCAGCTCCAGGCGCATTTCCGGAAGAAGGTAACCCTTCATCACACCTTTTTTTTCAACGCTCCGATAAGGAATTATCCGAAACGGGATTTCATCCCCCTCGGGAGAACTGCCCGTCTGAAGCACTCCTTCCCCCCACAGGGCCCGCGCCGTGTTTTGATCCAATACGCAGACGGGCTTGCCGCTGATGGGTTCCGTCAGACTGTTTCCGGAATCCACAAGCGCATCGACGCAGATTCTCTTTCCCTCTCGCATCAGTACCGCCCTGCCCGTGTTCTTTGCCCTTTCTGCGCTGCTCCGCCGCTGCACCGCAAAACCCGCTGCGGTCATAAGGCAGAGTGTCAAAAGAGAGAGAAACAATTTCCTGCCCCGCATCCCGGCAAAAGGCAGCCGGAGCACAAGGAGCATGCTTCCTCCGAGGAGAAGGGCATATTTCAGGTAATTTCCCAACACTTTCAGAAAAACAGGAAGGCTCTTCACAGAGAATGTGAACCATAGCGCTCCGCCGCAGCCCGCCGCTGCAAATGCGATCCTGCCTGATGGCGGAAAGGGAAGGAACAGGGGAAGAAGATACCCCAGCGCTCCGAAAACCGCTCCCCAAAAAATCTTCCATCTGCCGGAAGCCCTGTAAAACCCGGCATTTGTCAGGCTTAAAACGCAATAATTCCAGAGCAGAACCTCCACAAAGAGACTATCCAGGTAAATCTCATAAATCATTTCGCCCTCTGATACAGCGCGTCTTATCCGGCGCCGGCCCGTCTGCCTGGTTTTGCGCCGATGCTCCGCCCTTTCAGGCCGCCGTTTTCCGGCCGATCCTCTCTCCTTCGGTCATCCTTCACATTTATTATAAAGGCCACCTGTCTCAAATTTTGTCAAAAAAAGAGCGGTAAGAAACTGGTTCTTACCGCTGAATCCGACATATTATTCTCTTTGCCGCCCTCTTATTTCTTCTGCTGCAGGAAATCCGGGATCTTCAGGGATTTCTCGCTGACGTTGCTCTTGAGATCCACAGGCCTGTGAACGGCAGTCGAAGTCTGAATCACCGTCTTCTGCGCAGGAGAATTCTGAGGAGCAGTTTCCCTTGACGCGGTGGAAGCTGTAGCCCCCGTCATAGCACCGGGCCTGGAAACGGACGAACCGATCCCCTGGGCAAAGGATTTCTTTGCAAAAGTGCTGCTGAAGCTGGACATATTGTCCGTAATGCCGGTGGCGATCACCGTCACCTTACAGGTATCCTTCACGCTGTCATCATACTTTGCGCCGAAGATCACGTTCAGCTCTTCCCCGCAGAGTTCCTGTATGTAACTTGCGGCGTTGTTTGCGTCAAACAGGGTGATATCCCCGGAAATATTTAAGATAATATCGGTTGCGCCCCGGATAGAGGTCTCCAGAAGAGGACTCTCCACCGCCATCTTAACGGCGATCTCCGCCTTGTCGTCCCCCTCTCCGCTGCCGATACCGATATGCGCAATCCCCTTGTCCTTCATGGCGGTCTGTACATCCGCAAAATCCAGGTTGATGATCGCCGGTACATTGATCAGATCCGTGATCCCCTGAACCGCCTGCTGCAAAACCTCATCCGCCTTTTTCAGGGCGTCCGGCATGGTCGTGCGCTTGTCCACAATCTCCAGAAGCTTATCGTTCGGGATCACGATCAGGGTATCCACGTTTTCCTTCAGCCGTTCAATTCCGGCGAGGGCATTGCTCATCCTGGTCTTTGCCTCGAAACGGAAGGGCTTTGTCACGACGCCAACGGTAAGGCTTCCCTGATCCTTTGCGATCTTCGCGACCACAGGAGCCGCTCCGGTTCCGGTACCGCCGCCCATGCCGCAGGTCACAAACACCATGTCCGCGCCTGCCAGGGACGATGCGATTTCTTCCTTGCTCTCCTCCGCTGCCATCTCGCCAACCTCAGGCTTTGCGCCGGCGCCCAGCCCCTTTGTCAGTTTTTCGCCGAGCTGGATCGTCTTTGGAGCCTTGCACAGCCTGAGCGCCTGCTTGTCCGTATTCATCCCTACAAAATCGACAAGAGTGATCCCTTCATCCACCATCCTGGTCACAGCGTTATTGCCCGCTCCGCCTACTCCTGCCACAATGATCTTTGCAGCCGCTTCCACTTCATTGTTATTTATTTCAATCAAGGGTCTGTCCTCCTTTGCCTTGCTTTTACCCATATAAAATATCATATAATTATTTTCGGGAATTATCAACCTATTTTTTACAAAATTAAGATAAATAATTTATTCCGAAGGCTTAAAAATATATTTTCCATTGGTTTCATCATAGGTTTCCATGTGGAGAATTCCACTTTTTCCCTCCAGTGTTTCCATAAATTGAGGAAGGTTCATGATCTTGTTTTCCAGGCGGCTCCTCTCGTTTCCCAGCGCTACCTCCACCTCCGCAAAGTAAAGCGTGATGTCGTCCCCCTTAAAATGGATCCTGTCCGCCGAGAGCTCATACTTGTCCAAAAGCTTAGTGATGGTCAGAACGTCCTCAAACACCCTCGGATCCTCCACGGGCAGAGGTTGTCCCAGAACCGCGTAGGAAAAGGATAATCCCGTAATCTGCGGGATTCCAGTGGTGCGGACGCTGGAATTCTCCACGATATACCCGTCCTTGTCAAAATACATATAGGCGTCGAGATATTTGATGTAGCCGGCCAGCGCCTTCTCGTACACCGTGATCTTGACGGTGTCCGGCGCAAGTGCTTCCACCGTGACCGCGTCGATGAATGGGATGTCTTTTACCTCCCAGTTTTTATATTTATGAGTGAGATACAGAGAATTTGTCCCCAGCACTTCCGGCACTCCCCCCATGAGTATCTCCTGAATCTCCTCGTCGGAGTAATGGAAGTTGCCGTCCACATACACCGTGTTCACATGGTAAGTGCTGAGGATATAATTCCCCGCATATAAAGTCCCCGCTATGACTGCCAGAACGCCAAGGCAAATCAAGATCCATTTTTTCCTTCGCTTATTCACAGACTATCCTCGCTCCCAATTCCCTCAGATCTCTCGCAATATTTTCATATCCCCGGTCGATATATCTGCGCCCGGATATCACGCTTTCGCCTTCAGCGCCAAGGGCCGCCGCCGTCAGCGCAGCGCCGCCCCGAAGCTCCCGAGCCGAAACCGCTTTCCCCCTCAGCCGGTAGGCTCCCGATACCCGGACTTCCCTCTCGCTGAGGCGCTGGATTTTGGCCCCCATGGACTGCAGGTCTTCCACCACCCGGAAGCGGTTCTCAAAAATACTCTCACAGATGATCGAATCCCCTTTTCCGGTACAACTCACCGCAAGCAGCACGGACTGCAGGTCCGTGGGGAACCCCGGGTACACGTCCGTCCGAAGGCGGGGAATATTCTCCGCTCTCTCGGGACACTGGGCGTAAATCCCCTCCCTGGTCACCGCCAGACAGGCGCCCATTTTCTCCGCCGTATCCAGAACCGCCTCCATGTGCCGGAAGGGGGCGTCTTCCAGAAAAATGCTGCCCCCGGCGGCAAACCCTGCCAGGAGGTAGGTCCCCGCCACGATCCGGTCCGCCGGGATCCGGTAAGAGCATCCCTTTAACGATCCGCCCCCTTCTACGGTCAGAACCGGCTTTCCAATCCCCCGGATATCCGCCCCGCAGAGGTTCAAAAACTCGCACAATGCCTGAACCTCCGGCTCCCTGGCCGCACCGGCAATCCTTGTGGTGCCCTCCGCAAAAACCGCCGCCATGAGGACATTCTCCGTGACACCCACACTGGGAAACGAAAGTGTGATATCCGCGCCGCGGAGACGGTCAGCCCGTCCGGTGATCGTCCCCCCGTTTTCCTCAAAGACGGCGCCCATCTCCGCAAGCGCTTTCAAGTGCATGTCGATAGGCCGCTCGCCGATCACGCATCCCCCGGGATGTTCCAGCTCTACCTGTCCGCATCTGGCAAGCATCGGACCCAGCAGGAAAATCGAAGAACGCATTCCTGTCACGGCCTCCCGGGGCATGCATCCGTCCGAGAGGCCGGATGTGTCGATGCGCAGTCCCTCTTTTTCCCATCTCGCCCGGCAACCCAGGCTCTCCAGGATCCGCAGCATGCCGTACACGTCCGCGATCCTGGGACAATTTTTCAGAAAGACCTGATCCTGTACCAGAATACAGGCTGCGAGAATCGGCAGAGCCGCGTTCTTGGACCCCTGTATCCTGACTTTTCCCTCTAGTGCGATTCCTCCCTGCACCCGAATAGAATCCATTCCACACCTGAACTGTTGGAAATTACTCTATTCTATGTCGAATCTTTCCATTTGTAGCCTGTTTCCTTTAATCCAGGAATTCGATGGAGCGCGCAACGCTCAGGACAAATCCCACCTCGATCAGAAGGAAAATGACCGAGGAACCTCCGTAACTGATAAAGGGGAGGGAAATTCCGGTGTTGGGAATGGTATTCGTTACCACCGCGATATTCAGCACCGCCTGGACGGCGATGTGCCCGATCACTCCCACCACCAGCATGGCCCCGAAGAGGTCCGGCGCGTTAGTTGCGATGATGACCATCCTCCAGATCAACACCACGAACAGGAAGATGATGGCCGCCGCCCCAAAGAGTCCCAACTCCTCACAGATGATAGAAAAGATCATGTCGTTCTGGGACTCCGGCAGGAAGGAGAGCTTCTGCATGCTCTCGCCCAGGCCCTTTCCCCAGATTCCGCCGCTTCCGATGGCGTACAGCGCCTGGATCGTCTGAAACCCCGTGTCCTCCACGTCGCTCTCGGGATCCAGCCAAACCCGGATACGCTCCGAGCGGAAGCCGTCCAGCAGCGTGGTGTTCTGGATCAGGAGCACCAGCCCCACCGCCGCGGTGATCACCCCAAGTCCCAGGAAGATAAATTTTTTGTAATCCGGGCTGGCCACAAAGATCATGACCATGGAGATCGCCATCACGATCAGGGCGGAGCTTAAGTTTTCCGTGATCTTCCAGATCATCAGCGCAATGGGAAGCGGCGCTCCCAGCATCACCAAAAATCCTTTCAGCCTGCGGACCGAGGAACCCATCTTGCAGACCAGCACCGCCAGAAAGAGGATCATGGCCACCTTCGACACCTCCGCAGGCTGCAGGTTAAAACCGGGGATACCGGTCTTAAGCCACCTTCTCGCCCCGTGGGATTCCACGCCCAGCGGGGTCTTCACCAGAAGGATCAGGCCTACGGAAACCACATATCCCAGGAGGGCAAATTTCTCCCAGAAGTGATAGGGGATATAGGAAACCACCACCATGGCCACAAGTCCCAGGACTGCGGCGATTCCCTGACGCTGCAGGTAATAGGCGGCGTTGCCGTATTCGTTAAAGGCGGTGTAGGAGCTGGCCGAATAAATCATCAGCATGCCAAATCCCAGCAGAAAAAGCAGCACCACCCAGAGCGTGATGTCCGAATAATGCTCCGCCTTCTCCCTGCCCCGCAGTTTCTTCAGAAACGACATCTCTACTCCTCCTCATCCGAAAGGGCGTTGACGTAATCCTTGAACATCCT
>CANQCF010000123.1 GCA_947589505.1 uncultured Acetatifactor sp.
CACATATACATACAGTATCACATGTTATGTGGAGGTGTCCCGCATGGAATTGCTTAAACAGAATATACATATGGATCGCGTCTGCAGGGAGGGATCGACGCAGCTCTCCCTGGAGGACGACATGAATCTGCCGGAGACAAAGCCCGATATCAGTTCTCTCTGTATGGAGAAAGGGAGCGTGGTGATCGAGGAGGTCCGGGCCAGCGCGGACGCGGTTTCCGTGAGGGGCCGTCTGATCTTTTCCGTGCTGTACCACACCCAGGAGGACGGGAGCCGTCTTGTCTGCACGGAGGGGAAGATCCTGTTTGAGGAAAAGATCCGCATGGAGGGTCTCCTGTCCACGGATACCGTGACGGTATGCGGGGAGGTGGAGGATCTCACCGTAGGCGTGATCAATTCCCGGAAGCTCAGCGTGCAGTCCGTGATCTCCCTGAACGCCTTTGTGGAGGAAATCTACGACCAGGAGATCCCGGTAGGGGTTTCCTGCCCCGAGGACAACAGGGAGACTGTGCAGTACAGGCAGACCCCTGTGGAGCTGACGCAGGTCGCCATGTGCAAAAAAGATGTACTGCGCGTCAAAGAGGAAATTCCGCTGCCCGCCGGTTACCCCAATATCAGCCAGATTCTCTGGAAGAGCGTGGAGCCGGGAGAGATGTCCTTCCGTCTGGGCGAGGAAAAATTATATGTGCAGGGGGATCTGCATGTCTTTGTCATGTATGAAGGGGAGGGAGAGAGTCCTTCCGTACAGATCGTCGAGAGCACCGCGCCGGTCTCCGCGGAGATCGCCTGTTCCGGGTGCCGGGAGGGCATGGCGCCGGATGTGCGCTATCAGGTTGGCCAGTGGGAACTTACGCCGAGACCGGATCTGGACGGGGAGCAGCGGGTTTTTGGGCTGGAACTTACCGTCGATATGCGGATCTGCGTTTATGAGGAAAAGAGTGTCAGCCTGATCACGGATATCTACGGAGTGACTCGGGAGATCTGCGGGGAAAAGAAGAAGGCGGAACTGGAACAGCTCCTGCGATGCGTCACCGGAAGAACCAAGGTTGCGGACCATGTGAAGCTCCCCGAGGGAGCGAAGGTGCTGCAGCTGGTGAGAAGCGAGGCTCAGGCAAAGGTGACGAATGTCCAGACGGCGGAAGAAGGCATCCTGCTCCGGGGGAACGTGTCTGTGAAGGCGCTCTGCATTACCGATGACGACGAGAAGCCCTATCAGTGTGTGAGGGCCCAGCTGCCCTTTGAATATACGCTGGAAATCCCCGGGATGAAGGAAGGGGAGAAGCCCGGCAGGATCCAGACGAATCTGGAGCAGCTCACTGTCACCATGCTGGACGGGGAGGAGCTGGATGTCAAGGCCATCGTTTGCTTTTCTACCACGGCGCTGTGCAGGATCAGTGCGGAGGTGATCGACGCGGTTACGGAATATCCGCTGGACAGTGAGAAGCTGTCAGAGCTTCCCAGCATGGCGATCTATGTGGTGAAACCGGGGGATAACCTCTGGGACATCGGGAAACGCTATTACGTTCCGGTGCAGAGCCTGATGGAGCTGAACGAGATGAGCAGCCAGGAAGTAAAGCCCGGTCAGAAGATCCTGATCGTCAAGGGAGTGTGACCTGAAACTATGGAGAGCTGGTATTCGGCCGGACTGTTGTATCAGGGAAAGCGAGGAAAGTTCCTGGCAGGATGACGACGCGGGAACAGCTTTGGAAACGGAGAAAAAAGGGCTGCCGTGGTTTTCCACGGCAGCCTCGTTGTCTCTGTAATAAAAACTAGTTTTTGAAAGTGACGCCGGCGTCTTCCGCCATCTTGTCGAAACCGTCCATGACGGCCTTGTAGGTCTGCTGGGAAATATCCGGCAGGGAACCGCCCCAAGTCTTCTCGGCTTTCTTGAAACCCTTTTCGAACGCGTCCCGCATGTCCTGCAGCTTGTCGGGGTCGCCGCCTGTCAGCGCGTTTGCAAAATCCAGGATGCGCTGGGAGGTCTGCTTAACGCCCCAGTATCCGTCCTCTGCGATGTCCGCCTGGGCCTGAGCCCTGGTCGCGGGATCCACAGAGAGTTTTCCGCTGCGCAGAAGACTCCACATGTCGTTTGCCTGACCGTAGGCGTCTGCCTGTTTGGTCATCATCTTTTCCACCAGGCTCCTGAGCTGGGCGGTCCTGGCCTCTGCGTCGGCCTTCAGCTTGTTCACCAGATCTGTGTTGGGCTTATAGGTCTTTTTTGCAGATGCGGTCTGGCTTTCTTTGGAAGGCTCATACACAACGCCGGACTCTTCCGTCTTCGCGGCGGAGGAGACTTCGGCAGCGGACTGTTCCGTCACAGCGGAGGGATAGCTGTAGCTGCCTGCAGGTTGTGATGTAACTCCGTTTACATTCATTTGATACCATCCTTTCTGCCTGTCTTTTCGACAGACCGTATATTTACGATCTTCCATGATCGTACTTCTATTATCGTAAATTTCCGGGGAAAAATCAATAGGAAAATCGCTGTTTGACACAAAAAAACATATCATTTCACAACAATTGGCTCTGCACCGTCTGCGCAGCAGCAAGCGGCGTTTTTTGACCATGATCGGTGTTTCCCCGGCCCGGGTCCGGATACAACCGGGAAAAGCCGGGTTTTGCGCAGCCTACAGCGGTATATGGCAGAATCCCTTCAGATAAGAAACCACAATTTTCTTTTCAGATCTATTCAGGCTTCGGTACATCTCGATCATATCCAGTTCATCCTTGGAAAAGCGGTAGGATTCCGGCCGGTAAGGCGTTTTAGAGGCAAAGAACTCGGACATGGAAATATGGAAGCCCTCACAGATCTTTTCCAGCGTGGAAATAGTAGGCTGGTTGTTCTTCAGAAACAGGGAGTTCAGGGAAGAATAGGGAATACCGGCTTCCTTGGCCAGTCGGTAATAAGACCAGTTCCGCTCTTTCATCAATTCATTGATTTTCTGTAATGTTTCATTTATCTCAGTCATAAGTATATCATACCTCCGTTACATCTATAGTATCTAAAATAAGACGATTCTTTTAGATAAATAAAAACGGAATATAGATATAGTATGTAAAAACATTATAAAAACTTCCAACACCTTGCGGATATAACGTAAAAGCAATATAATAATCATTAAAAATATAGACGAAAAACAAATATAAAAGTAAGAGGAAAGAAAAGCGGAATAAATGTGGAATGAAAGCGAGGAGGATTTCGGCGTCAGCGCGGGACAGCGGGGATAAGGAAGGCCCGGCAGGGACAAACTATGCGGAGTGATGAAAAAATGGCAGGAACAGGTTGGAAGGAGGAGTTTTTGTGAAAGAAAAGTATCATTTGTCAAAGACGGAAGAGGAGATCATGGAGATGCTCTGGGAGCAGGACGGTCCCATAAAGCAGACAGATCTGCTGAAAATGTTCCAGGACAGCGGCAAAGACTGGGGCAGGCAGACGTTGAATACGCTGCTGATGCGCCTGGAGGTTCGGGGGATCGTGAAAAGGGCAAGGCGGATGGTCTGGGCAGGTTATGACAGAGAGGAATTTGGACTGCAGATCATTCAGGAGACGCTGGACGAATTTTTTGACGGAAAAATAGAAAATATGCTTCGGGAGTACGAAAAGAAACAGAAGTAAAAAGCGAGACAGATATCGGAAAAGGGCAAAAAAGCAAGAAAGCGTTTGACAGCCCTTTCAGAGTCGTACTATAATATCAATGTATACAATATACAGGATAAAAGCCGATGCAGGAGGCAAGCCGCCGCATGTTCGAAAAAGCGCAAAGAGCAGCAGAGGCAATCATGTGTCGGATTGCAGGGCGGAAGAACACAGAAAACCGCTGCGGCTGTCTATGGACAGGCACTGTAAGGCACAGGATTTTACGGCCGGTTTTAAGAGGGAACGATAGAAAAATCGATAGAAAAAAACGATATAGAAAAACGATAGAGAAAAAGAGATCGGGGACGCGGGGGACTGACAATGGATAAGTATGAGATCCGGGCGTACGCGAAGATTAACCTGAGTCTGGATGTAACGGGAAGGCTGGAGAACGGGTATCATCTGGTGAGGATGGTCATGCAGACGGTGGGAATCTTCGATGAGCTTTGGTTTGAAAAGACAAAGGATGAGATCACCATAACCGCCGACAGCGGAGAACTTCCCGGGGAAAAGGACAATCTGATCTATAAAGCGGCGGCGCTGATGAAAGAGACTTACGGCATTTCCGGCGGGGTGAAAGTCTCCTTAAAAAAGAACATTCCCATTGCGGCGGGGATGGCCGGAGGCAGCACGGACGCGGCGGCGGCCCTGAAAGCCATGAACGAACTGTATGGTCTGGGATTAGGTCTGCGGGAGCTGCAGGAGCTGGGGGTGAAGCTGGGGGCGGATATTCCCTACTGTCTTCTCGGCGGGACGGCGCTTGCAGAGGGGATCGGGGAGATCTTAACGCCCCTGCCCCCCGTGCCTCAAGCGGTTCTTCTCGTGGCAAAGCCCGCCATAAACGTATCGACGAGGGATGTGTATCAGGAGCTGGACAGCCATGCGATCCCGTCCCACCCGGATGTGGATGGGATGCTTTCCGCCATACGCAGAGGGGATCTTGCCGGAATTACGGACCGGCTGGGAAATGTGCTGGAGACGGTGACGGTTGAGCGGTATCCGGTGATCGGCCGGATCAAGAGCCTGATGCTGGAGTGCGGCGCGAAGGGAAGCCTTATGAGCGGCAGCGGGCCTACGGTGTTCGGGATCTTTGAGACGGTATCGGAGGCGGAGAAGGCGCTTTCGAGGATCCGTGAGGACAACCTGGCGCCACAGACCTTTGTGACAGAGTTTGTGAACGCGTGACGGCGGGAAAGGCGGGGAAAATGCAGGACAATTTAAATGTAAAGATGGATGAGTTTCTGCCCCTTCGGGACGTTGTGTTTAACACTCTGCGCCAGGCGATCCTGACGGGGGAGCTGAAGCCGGGGGAGAGGCTGATGGAGATTCATCTGGCGAACAGGCTGGGGGTGAGCCGGACGCCGATCCGGGAGGCGATCCGAAAGCTGGAGCTGGAGGGACTTGTGACCATGATCCCCAGGCGCGGCGCGGAGGTGGCACAGATCACGGAAAAGAGCATGAACGACGTCCTGGAGGTACGCCGGGCAGTGGACGCGCTCTGTGTGGAGCTGGCCTGCGAGCGCATTACGGATTCGGAGCTGGAAAAGCTGAAAGAGGCCTGCGACGTTTTTGAAGAGGCGGTAAAGAGCGGGGATGTGAAGCGGATCGCCCAGGCGGATGTGGATCTTCACGATATCATTGTCCAGGCCACGGGGAACCGGCGGCTGGTGCAGCTGGTGAACACCCTGTCCGAGCAGATGTACCGTTACCGCTTTGAGTATATTAAGGATTTCAGTCAGCATGAAAGGCTTGTGGAAGAGCATAGAATAATCTATGAGAGCATTGTGCGCAAAGATAAAGAGACGGCGTGCAGTGCTGCCAGGGAACATATCGACAACCAGAAGAAGGCCATCATCCGGCAGATCCGTCTGGACAAGGAAAAACGGCAGGACACTGTCTGATTAAAGACGGCCTGACCGGGCTATACTCCTTAAGAAAAGTCATTTTCCGAGAGGAGTATGTGGGATGAAGAGACACATTTTTTGGCACGGCGCAGCAGTCCTGACCGGCTTTGTCTTTTTCTGGGGCTGTCTGTTTCCGGAGCTGATCTGGAGCCCGGAGGTGTGCAGGGTATATACGGAGGACGGCTGTCTTTCGGAAGAAGAGCAGGACGGACTGGAGCTGTACGAGGCCGTTCTGGGGGCCAAGCCGGGAGAGATACGGCTGAAGAGCAGGTTTCTGGAAATATGGAATGCCCTGTGGAAAAAGCAGGGCAGAAAGGTTACATCTATGAGTGTGGAACAGGCAGTTTTGCGGGAGGCGCCCATAGGGGTCTTTGACTCCGGCGTGGGCGGGCTCACCGTGGCGAGGGAGATCATGCGGCAGATCCCGAATGAGAAGATCATTTATTTCGGGGATACCGCAAGAGTACCATACGGAAGCAAGTCCAAAGAGACCGTCACGCGGTTTTCCCGTCAGATTGTCCGCTTTTTGCAGGCTCACAGGGTGAAGACCATCGTGGTGGCCTGCAATACGGCGAGCGCTTATGCGCTGGAGGATCTGGAAAAGGAGATCGATATCCCCATCATCGGGGTGGTGAAGCCCGGTGCAAAGGTGGCGGCGCAGACCACCCGCAACGGGAGGATCGGCGTCATCGCCACGGAGGCGACGATCGGAAGCCAGATCTATACGCAGTACATAAAGGAACTGAACGAAAATGTGACCATATACGGCAAGGCCTGTCCTCTGTTCGTGCCTCTGGTGGAGGAAGGGCTCTGGGAGGATCCGGTGACAGACGAGATCGCGAAGCGCTATCTCGCGGAACTGATTGACATTGATATCGACACGCTGATCCTGGGCTGCACCCACTATCCCATGATCCGGGCCACGGTGGGGAGAATCATGGGCGAGGGAGTCACCCTGGTAAATCCCGCCTACGAGACTGCCAGGGAGCTGAAGGAGATGCTGGGGGCAAAGGGGCTTCTGAACGAGTCGGCCGCGGCGCTGGGTGAGAATAAATACCAGTTCTATGTCAGCGACGGAGCCGATAAATTTAAGAACTTTGCAAATTCTATTATTAAGTACGGAATTTTAAGCGCGAAGACAGTCAATATAGAGGAATTCTGACTATGGAGCGGGATGCGGAGAAGAAAAATCTGGAGGGCGACGTCCGGCTGGAGATCGTCGGAGGGCAGGGGGAGATTACCACTGCGGTTCCCGCCAGGTGCTACTATAGAAACAAAAGTTATTATCTTCTCTTTCAAGAGGGGATCGGGGAGGACGGCAGGGAAAACGCCATACTCTTTTCCAGCCGGCTGAAAATTTCTGAGGAGCAGGTATCGCTGCGGAGAAGCCTGCCGGGAGACGACGAAAAGACGTCCCGCCCGGTTCTGGAGATGGTCTACCGCAAGACGGCTCCGGACGTCCCGGGGCATTTTGTGGATTACCCTACGCCCTATGGGAAACTGCGCCTGGAGATCCGGACGGATCAGCTGACGGTCAGGGAGACGGAGGAAGAACTGACGGTGGACATTCAGTACAGACTTCTGCAGGATGAACAGGAGGCCAGCAGGGACCGGCTGGTTATCCGGGTCAGCAGATAAAAATACAGCCCCGGAGGATTCCGAGGCTGGTTTCCATCTGTTTATTACTTTAAGGGTTTTGCGCCCGCCTTTTCCTGGGCGGCTTCCAGGGCGCGCTTGAAGAATCCCTTTTTCTTCTGGGGCGCGGCCTCCGCCTTTCCGTGGAGACCTTTTACGCTGGTAATGTAGATCCCGCTGACGGTGGCCTTTACCTCCCGCTTTAAGGGAATGGAGTCAAAGATCTTTTCGTCGCTGATCAGGCAGAGAATCTGGGGGCCCACCTTTGCTTTCACGATGGGGAGCTTGGAGCCGCGCAGAAGCTTCGGCGTCTGGTCGATGACTGCCTGCGGCAGGCCGGAATCCTTGAGCTTCATTCGCTTCTTGTCGATGATCAGCATGGAGACGGTCTGTTTATTGGCATCCATGAACGCCTGCTGTTCCTCTTGCTTTTTCTGGGCCTTTTTGCCCAGAAAATAAAGGACGGCCACAATGGCGGCCACAACTGCCAGGATGATCAGCGCGACGATGAGGCCGGTACTGATTGCCAGAAATGCGTAAACGTTTGTATTCATCATAGTTTTACCCTTTCATCTTCCGCGGCGCGGTCGGATCCCATGCCGGCTGAGGCACGGCCCTGCGATGGCGCGGAGCGGTTTGAACGACTATGACTTATCATAACACAAGTTTGCTGAATCCACAACCTTTTTCTTGTGCAAAGATAAGCGCGGGATGCCGGAAATTGAGGGGCGGACCGGAAAGCACGGCGGCACTGGAAGGCATGGGGCCTGAAAGTGCGGCAGCGCCGGAAATTGAGGGAGGAACCGGAAAGCGCGGCGGCACCGGAAGGCATGGGGCCGGAAAGTGCGGCAGCGCCGGAAATTGAGGGACGGACCGGAAAGCACGGCGGCACTGGAAAGCATGGGATGATGTTAGGGTCGAATAAGCCCTGACCAGCACCTTGAAAAGTTCACACAAATATAGCAAAAATGGCTGTTTTC
>CANQCF010000124.1 GCA_947589505.1 uncultured Acetatifactor sp.
TAGACGGTCAGCCCACCCTGCAACACGGTTGTTCCCTGTAAAGTATCTTAGCATACAAGGCAGGGTTTGACAACAAACGTTTAAGCGATGATAAAATATCAAATTCAAATAAAAAACCATCTCTCTGCTTCAAAAAGTCGAGGGGTGGTTTTTTCGGAGTGGTATTGTAATTCTACACCTCTTTACATCATTTGGCATAATCTGCTATAATGACTTACAAGCTATTTTCAATTATGAAGATACCGACAGGAGATTTTTCATTTATGGTTGGAGTAAAAAAAAGAAAAGTATTATATATGATAGGGGTAATCCTTTTTATTATTACACCCTTTTTATCTGTTGCGCTATTTTGTTTAAAAGATGGAAAGATGTTTTGGGATGTCTATCTTCCTCTCGGAGGTTGGAGCGATGAGATTACTTATTATAAGCAGATAGAAGGAATTCTATCTTATGGGATGCCGCGGGGATATTTTGGGTATAATCAGTCCAGGGCTTTATATGGCACGCTGGGCGTCTGGGGATTGCAGCCTCTGTTGCCATATTGTTTGTGGGGAGGAGTGTTGGGCTGGGACTATGTCTCGCCTATTTATGCGAATATCTTTTTTTGCGTAGTTTCTCTCGCGATAGTGTATCTGCTGCTTCGCCCGAACCGGAGACAGATGGGCCTGTTTTCCCTTTTTTGGTTTCTAAACCCGTTTATAAATCGTTACCTTTTATCCGGCGCGATCGAGGCGTCCGTGACCGCGCAGCTTTTACTTGTCACCGCGATGGGACTTGCGCTTTTGTCAAATCGGAATCGGAGAACCAGAATTCCCGATACGGCGCTTATGGCGATGTGCACCCTGCTCATTTGTTATATGGCGTTGGGACGGCCTTATTATGAAGTACTGTTTCTGATCCCATTCTGGAAAGCCTGTAAAGACAGAAAACGAGTATGGCAGGTCTTATTGCCTGTGCTGGCGCTTATGATTCTGGGGCTGTTTTTTTTGAACAATCATTTTTTCTGCTCCACCTATTTCAGCAGCGCGGTATCTTTTTCAAGAATGTTTGATAGGGGTTTATGGGGGATTATTATTTATCTGTTTTCAAGCTTTTGGGAGATGGCGCATCTGATGTGGTATGCTGTCCGTTACAATGGCGTGGGAGCAGGGTGGTATTATCTGCTCTTGGCTGTGGAATTACTGGCGATGGCGGTGGTCTGCATTTACCGCAGAATTTGTCATAGGGCGGTACCGGTCATGTTTTTGATAACGTTTCTGGGAAATATTTTAATATTGATAAGCTTAATAGAATTGTATGATATCGGTGTGGGCGCGCGGCATATTCTTGCGCTTATAATGGCGAATGCTTTTTTGCTGGCAATGGAGACACGACTGCCCGTAAATGGAGTGCTGTCACTTCTCTGCCTTTTGGCTTTTGTGCGGATCGGCAACGCGGATGCGCCGCCATATCAAAACGATGAGTATGTCCGTTACATGGAGCAGCTTCGGGAAGAATTTGCAAGAGTTGTTTCTGTTACGGAACAGGTATCATACGAAAATGTAGTTGCCATGCCTACAGCGGATTCCAGTGCGCTTGTCCCCGGCGAACCAGTGAGCACCTATTACGGTCTTTTGTTTGCCTTGCCGGCCGGTGTCGGGATAAGTTTGGACTATGAGGATTTTTATGACAATTTGGAGAACGTCAGGGCAGGATATATCATGGTTCATCCGGAAGGTCTGATTCGAAGGAAACTGGAAGAGGCTGGAATGACTTGTGTATTTGAAAATCAGGAACTGGCGTTGTATGCTAGACCATTTCCCTGAAAATTGACGGCGGGCAGGGCAGAGAACTGTTAAGGCCGTATTATTTAATGACGGTTTTTCAGGACAAACGGGGCAAAGCTTAGAGTATAATTTTCATTGGCAAAAATAAAAAGAAGAGGCCGAAGCCTCTTCCCTATCATACAGATCTGCCTTATGATTAAGTTGCCTAGACTAAACGTAAGGAGATGTATGATAGGATTATGATAAAGGAAAACGGGCTGAGTTTCAAGGACTTGGAGAAAAAAATTTACGAGTTGGGATGCCAGGTCTGCCGGATGTGCGCAAAGGAGATCCTTGAGAGGTATGACAGGCAGCTGATGGAACAGCGCGATAAGGCAAAATACCGGAACAAGGGTCTGCGGTGCACTACCATAAAGACCATCTTCGGGGAAGTGGACTACCGGAGGACTGTCTATGAAGTGACGGACGGGGTGAACGGAAAACGCTTTGTGTACCTCCTGGATGAGAACCTGGAACTGGATCCGGTGGGACTGATCTCCACAAACATGGTGGAGCTTATGGTGCAGGGGATCACGGAGCTGTCATACCGGGAATGTGCCGCAAAGATCAGCGCCATGACCGGCCAGAGCATCAGCGCCATGGGAGTATGGAACGTGATCCAGTCGTTGGGAGAGAAGGTATGCCGTGAGGAAGAGGAATTGGTCAAGGCATATAAAGCCGGGAAGCCCCGTGGAGAAAAAGAGGTACCAGTGCTGTTTGAGGAAGCGGACGGTGTCTATGTAAAGCTGCAGGGGAAGGACCGGAAAGATCAGAGGCAGGACAAGGCCGAGATCAAGGTCGGGATCGCCTATGACGGATGGAAGAAGACGGGGAAAGATCGATATATCCTTCCGGACAAAGTGGTAGTGGCAGGGTTTGAGAAGGCGAAGGAGTTCCAGGAGTACCGGGAGGCAGCAATCGCACAGAAAAATAACCTTGATGAAGTGGAGCAGCGGATCCTGAACGCGGACGGGGCCTCCTGGACAAAGAAGGTGAAGGACAAGAGTACAAGTTTCCAACTGGATCCGTTCCACCGGAACAAGGCAGTGAGAGAGAAACTGCATGACAGGAGGGCTCAGCAGGCGGTGCTGGAACTGCTGGAGGAAGAAAAGATAGAGGAAATGTTCCAGTACCTGGAGATCTATAAAGACAGCCTGGGGGAAGAGGAAGAGATCGCGGATGCGGAAGAGCTGCTGAGGTATTATGAGAACAACCGTGAGGGGCTGCTGCCCTACCAGTCCCAGGGGCTTAAGCTGCCGGAGCCGCCGGAAGGACTGGAATACCGGAACATGGGGACCATGGAGAACCATATATGGAGCGTGATCGCGAGGCGGATGAAACATCACCATAGGAGCTGGAGCGTAAGAGGCGGAAATCATTTAGCTAAGATCCTGGCAAAGAAATGCAGCGGGAAACTGGAAGAAGTAACAAAGGCACTAGAACTACCAGTATTTGAGGAAGCGAAGGTCGAAGAACTGTATGAAGAGATCCTCTCTTCAGCAAAGGCACCCCGGAAAGACGGGAAAGGGTATGAATACCCGAAGACTGGACATGTAGTGGGATTGGAAGGGAAAGCCCGCGGAGATATTCGGAAACTGTTTGCAATGGCAGGATATTAAAAAACGAATGATAAGGCATGGAAGACCGTATGGGAAAAAAGTTGCCAACGAATACTTGACAGTAACGGGGCAAAGAGACAGGTTGATTTTTTTATGAAATAATGGTAAATTGGTATTGTATATTAAGTAAAACTGAGAAGACTGATAAGTTGGAAGGAGAAAACCGATGAGCTATTTGGAGGAAATCGATATTCCGTCTGCGAAGGAGCGGTTCATGAACAACGAGGCTCTTTTTAAGAAATTTTTGTTCAAGTTCCCGGCAAATACGGTGATGGCAGATCTGGAGCAGCATTTGGAGGCCGGAAATCTGGAGGAGGCGTTTCGGGACGCCCATACCATGAAGGGTATGGTTGGAAATCTGTCCCTGTATAAACTCATGGGGATCGCCGGGACCGTGACGGAGGCTCTGCGGGCGGGAAACAGGCCCAGCGAGGAGGAGATGGAGTCACTCAGGTCCGCATACAATGCGGCTGTTGCAGCGGTAAACGAGATCCAGGAGACGGACGCGACGTTGTTTTAAAGACCGGGGGATATCCGGGCGTTGGCAGAAACGGGCCTTTATGGAAACGAGTTTTGGGTCATAACTGGGAAAAGGTTTGGAAAGACTAAGGGAAGGCGATACCGTTCAGGGAGCAGGGACATTCGCGGGGCGGCGGTAAGCGCGGCTGTGCGGGTGGAGCAGGGGACAGGCTGAATGTGGTCCAAAGGGGATTATCTGAAGGGGATCATTGGAAAGGAAGGGTTCAGGTTATGGATAAGAAAGCACTGTATCAACTGAGCTATGGAGTATTTATGCTGGCGTCAAAGGCTGGGGATAAGGTCAACGGCTGCATCACCAATACCTGCATGCAGGTGGCAAATTCCCCTACAAGGGTTGCAATCTCGGTGCTGAATACCAATTACACCTGTGATTTGATCAAAGAAAGCGGTATTTTTGCGCTGAGCCTTCTTGACGATACCTGCACTTTTGAGACGATCAAGCACTTTGGCTTCCAGTCGGGGAGAAATGTGGATAAAATGGAAGGGATCACATTCCCTAAAGATTTAAACGGGATTCCCTATCTGGGCTGGCAGACCTGTGCGGTGATCAGCTGCAAGGTAGTGGAAAGTATGGATCTGGGAAGCCACACGCTGTTTATCGGCGAAGTTCTGGACGCGAAGCTTTTGAGCGAAAACGCGCCCCTGACTTACGCGGATTATCAGAATCGGGTAAAGCCGAAACCCCAGGCTGTGAAAGAGGAGAGAAAGATCGTGGGTTGGCGGTGTAAGATCTGCAAGTATGTTTATGAGGGAAGCGAGCTTCCCGCGGATTTTGTCTGCCCGCTGTGCGGCCACGACAGAGACGATTTCGAACCGATATACGAGTGATTTTCTGAAAAGAAAGCGATGGCCCCGGTGCTTCTGGGGCTATTGTTTTTTATTCTGTTTCAAGGTTTCGTGAATGGGGGAATGA
This sequence comes from uncultured Acetatifactor sp., assembly GCA_947589505.1. Lineage (GTDB taxonomy): Bacteria > Bacillota > Clostridia > Lachnospirales > Lachnospiraceae > Acetatifactor. The sequence goes on from CANQCF010000124.1 coordinate 4,878, forward strand.
GAAATGCGGATCTTAGTCATAGGCGGGACCTATTTTCTGGGGAAGGCCTTTGCGGAGCTGGCGTGCGGCCGGCATGAACTCACACTATTAAACCGAGGGACAAAAGAGGTGCATTTTTCTCACCCGGAGCATATAAAGCAGATCCATGCGGATCGGCATGGTCTGGAGGCGGGCAGCCTTGCCGGGAAAGGCTTTGATCTGGTCGTAGATTTCTGCGCTTATCAGAAAGGGGACATACGACAGGTCCTGAAGGCACTGGGCGAGCAGATTAAGCGGTATCTCTTTGTCAGTACATGCGACGTCTATCGGAGGGGCACGGGCAGACCTCTGGATGAGAACGGGGAATTGGAGAGCAGGGACTTCGGCGGAGAGGCGGGAGCCTATATTCTGGGGAAAGTGGAACTGGAAAGGGAGCTGGAGCAGTGCGCCGGGGAGTATGGGATCTCCTGTGTATCCGTTCGACCGGCTTTTTTATACGGTCCGGATAATTACGCGCCCAGGGAGGGGATCTTTTTCCGTTGGATCGATCAGGCGGGGCAGATCCTTTGCCCGGAGGACGCAGAGGGCAGCTTTCAGATGGTGTATGTGGAGGATGCGGCAAAGATCCTGCTGGGGATCTGCGAGGAATTTTCTGCCGTCGGAGATTCGGCAGAGAGAAAGCCGGGATATGGGGCGGTCAATCTTTGCGGGCCGGAAAAAGTGACCTATGAGAGCTTCTGCGAGGCTCTGCGCTATGCCGTGGACAGGGATTTTGAGAAAGTTCTGATTTCCCGGGAGGAGATCCGGGACCGCCAGATCCCGCTGCCTTTTCCTATGACTTTGGAAGAGAGTGAAACATATGTGAGTCTCTATGAGAATAAGTTAAACCCTAAATATATTTCCTTGAAAGATGGACTACGGAAAACCTATGATAAAATAAAAGAAGATATTATTTTTGATACAATCGATAAGCTTTTTGACGCGAATCAGCCGAAGGAAGCGGAGAGTTATATGCTGCGGGAACTGCAGAAGGCGGAGGAGAGGAACCGGGATGATGTCTCCTTAAAGTTATTGAATGAGCTGATCGGCTACTACCGTCAGACGTCGGAGGCGGAACCGCTGCTGAAGGTTATCGGGGAGGCCCTCGCCCTGACGGAGAAAATGGGTCTTTCGGGGACGATCTCCCATGCGACCACCGCGTTGAATGCGGCAAACGCATACAGATCCATAGGAAAATATGAAGAGTCCCTGCAATATTATAAAATAACAGATGATATATATAGAACAAAGATCAGAGAGGGCGTTCTGAAGGAGGACAACATGCTCCTGGCGGGGCTGTATAATAACAGGAGTCTTCTGTATCAGGAATTGTCGGATTACGAGGCTGCAAAGGCAGACTTGTCAAAGGCTTTGGAGATCTCGAAAAAGAACGGCGCGGGTTTTGAGATTGCGGTCACTTACGCAAATCTCGCAAACACTGCCGTTGCCGCCGGGCGCTATCAGGAGGCGGAAGGATATGCGGATACCGCGGTCAAGCTCTTTCAGGCCAGGGGTCTGCGGGATCCCCACTACTGCGCGGCGCTGTCGGCCCTGGGGACCTGCTATTATAAGAGGGGACATTACCTTCAGGCGGAGGGCTTTTTTCGGAAGGCCCTGCGGATTGTAGAGGAGACTTTCGGGCAGAACGGCCAGTATCTCAGATTGAAGGAGAACTGTGATATGTGCGAAGAAAAGCGGAGCGGGGAGAACGAAGAAGCGCCGAGGAACGGCCTGGAGCTGGCAAGGTGCTATTATGAGACTTACGGGGCGGCCATGATTCGGGAAAAATTCCCGGGGTATGAGTCGAAGATAGCCGTGGGGCTTTCTGGGGAGGGGTCGGACTGCTTTGGATTTGACGACGAGCTTTCCGCGGATCATGATTACGGCCCGGACTTCTGCATGTGGCTCAGCGACGAGACATACGAAGAGATTGGGGAGAAGCTGCAGCAGGCTTACGACGAACTGCCCAGGGAGTTTGCCGGGTATGAGAGGCGGGTGACGTACACGGGACAGGGGCGGAGAGGCGTCCTCAGGATCTCGGACTATTATCGGAAATTCCTGGGCACGGATGTTTATGAGGAAATCGATTTTGACGGAGTGGAAGAGTACGCCCTTGCCGCCTGTGTGAACGGGGAGATTTTCCGGGATGATGAGGGGATCTTTACGGCCATGCGGAACCGCCTGAAACAGGGGCTCCCTGCGGATATCCGTTTGTTGAAGATCGCCCGGGAAGCGGCGGGCTTTTCCCAGTGCGGTCAGTACAACTATGGGCGGATGCTTCAGCGGAAGGACGCCCTTACGGCGGAGATCATGCTGTCGGATTGCCTAAAGCATGCGATGAAGCTGTATCATCACATGGAAAACGTCTACCCGCCCCATGACAAATGGCTTTATAAGAGCCTTTCCTGCATGGATGGCAGCTCCGAGGCGGTCCGCCTCCTGGATCAGATCCAGAGCAAGGCGGCCTGCGGGGAGCCGGCGGAGGCGGTTCAAGGCGCCGTGGAAGAGCTGGGGCAGTATTTCGCCGGAAAATTGTATGAAAAGAGCGATATCAGCGACGTGGATCCCTATCTGGATCATCATGTGGAGGAGCTGTTGTTTAAGGCAGGGATCGCCCGTGACAGTCTGGAGGAGCTGGTGAAAAAGGTGGTGCGGCTGGAGTTCGAGGCTTTTGACAAGGTGAAGAACGAGGGCGGCAGGGCATACTGCCAGAACGACTGGCCCACATTTTCCATCATGAGGAAGAGTCAGTATCTGACCTGGGACCGGGAGATGCTGATGCAGTATTATTATGATTTTAACAGGGAATACCGCATAGGGCACAATCTGATCACGGAGAAATACGGGCGGATGATGGAGAGCACCGCCCCGGAGAAGTACGCGGAATTCCGGGATCAGCTCCCGGAGCTCAGCGAGGAAAAGAAGGCTGTCATAGAGCAGATCGTCCGTATTCAGATGGATATGGTGGAAGCGCTTTCCAGGGAATACCCCGGGGTGGTCGGCAACGCCAGGAGCCTTCACACTTACGAGGACAATCCCGAGGACACCTCTTATGAGACTTACCTGCGGGGGGAGATCAGCGTGTATTCCGATAAAATGCTGCAGCTCTACGGGAGATATGTGGCCGGCGCCGCCCGGCGGGGAGAAAA
>CANQCF010000125.1 GCA_947589505.1 uncultured Acetatifactor sp.
CCGGAAGCGGAAATTGCTGCAGGCATACGCAAATACCGGCGCTTCCGGCTCCCGGAACTCGATCCTTCCGGTGTAGGCGATCCTTTGGTCCGCCGGGCTGATCCACTGTGCTCCCATAGAAATCTGAAATCCTCCTTGTCTCATCAGGGCATTCCCGTTCTCCCAATTCCATGATTCCATGACGCGGGGTATGCCGTTTTGAAATCTAAGATCCTGCGGCAGGGCATGACCTGTAAGTCCGGCCAGCCATTGCCGCAGACAGTGTCCTCCCCTACCGGCGACCGATATCCGTGTCGTCGTATCTCACAACACTGTGCTCTTTGATATATGCCATGATCTCATCAAAATAGCAGAAGGCAAGGCCCACATAGCTGTCCGCGCATCCGTAATAGATCGCGATCTTTCCGCTCTCGGGGTCGTGGATGGTGGCGCAGGGGAATGTGACGTTCGGCACAAAACCCCTCTCCTCATACCACTCCTCGGGGGTCAGCAGGAAGTTCTCGCAGCGGTACTTCACGATGGAGGGATTCTCCAGATCCAGGATCGCCCCGCCGATGCTGTAGACGAAACCGTTGCAGGTGCCGCTCACCCCGTGATAGAACAGCAGCCACCCCTCGCTGGTCTCGATAGGAGCGGCTCCGCCGCCGATCTTTACGGACTCCCACCACTCGCTGCCGCGGCCCATCACATGCCTGTGCTTCCCCCAGTAGGTCAGATCGTAGCTCTCGCTGAGGAAGATGTCACCGAAAGGCGTGTGGCCGCTGTCAGAAGGTCTGCTCAGCATGAGGAATCTCCCGTCCACCTTTCTTGGGAACAACACCGCGTTGCGGTTGAAGGGCAGGAAGGGGTTCTCGATGCGGACGAATTTCTTGAAGTCCTGGGTCTTCGCCATGCCGATGGCCGCGCCGTAGAAATCGCCGCACCAGATGATATAATAAGTGTCCTCCACCTTTACCAGCCTGGGGTCGTAAGCGTACACCGGCATGAAGGGTTCTCCCTGCTCGTCTACAAATTCGATCTTGTTCCTGTCAAAGTTCCAGTGGATCCCGTCTTCGCTCCTTCCCATATAAATATAGGGAACGCCGTTGGTCTGCTCTCCCCGGAACACACCGATGAAACCACCCTCGTAAGGAACCACGGCACTGTTAAAGATCCTGGCCACTCCCTCGATGGGGTTGCGGCCTATGATGGGGTTCTCGGCGTAACGCCAGATAGGCGCTCCCACGATCTTTTCCGGCCGTTCCTGCCAGGGCACATTGGGTACCGCAGGGGCAATCATCTTCGACTTCTCACTCATAATTTCCTCTCTTTCCGCCACTTTTGTGGCATTGGCGCTTGATTTATTTAAGTATTTTTAGTTTCATTTAGCTTACAAGTCCATCATACCCTTTCTCCCTCCGTTTTGCAAGGAAACTTTTTCAAAAAAATATAAAAATCACTGATTTCATCATTTCTCACAATAATAGGCAGCGTTTTTTATCCATTTTAACGAATTGGGTTTTTTTGTTATTTTCCTCTTTTCACAGACCTTTTCTTATGCTATGATTTTCGAAACCAGGATTTATTTTTAGCTAAATTTAACTAATTTTTGTTTATTTTTTCATTTCTGTGCAAAATTTGCGAAAAAATTCACGGCCGCGTGAAAGCTCCGGCATTTCCGTCCGCTTCGCGATGCTCCTACTAAGGAAGCCGAATGATTTGATTTTCCGATCCTCTGCGGCTGTCCTGAGCCGGAAATGTACGATGCCTTCGGCCGGCAAATACGTGAAACGCAGCACAGAAACAAAAGGAGGAAATTATGCTTGAAAATCTTTCTGCTCAAACAGGATCCGCCATTCCCTCAGAAACTTCAGAGGCTCACACTCTGACGGATTCCCATGCCATTCCTGCCGCCCGGCGGCTCTATGACTACCTCTGGTCAGTCAGGGGACATGGCATCCTCTCCGGCCAGCAGGAGCTTCCCCTGGACCACAACCACGGGGAAGAACTCCGCTATATTCAGGAGATCACCGGACAGCAGCCCGCCATCCTGGGCCTGGATTATATCAGCAATGATTTTGAGGGCGTCAATCAGCGGGCAAAGCTCTGGTACGAAAAGGGAGGCATCGTCTCCATCTGCTGGCACTGGGGGATCCCGCCCCACGGCTCCGGCTACCTCTCAAGCAAGGAATCCGTGGACCTGGCGGAGCTCCTCACCCCCGGCACGGATCTGTACGAGGGGCTCCTTGCGAACCTGGACCGCACCGCCGCGGCCTTAAAGGAACTCTGCGACGAGGGGATCCCCGTGCTCTGGCGGCCCCTCCACGAGTTCAACGGCGACTGGTTCTGGTGGGGCAAGGGCGGCAGCGCCGCTTTCATCCAGCTCTGGCGGCTCATGTACAAGCGCTATACGGAAGTCCACCAACTGCACAACCTGATCTGGGTCCTGGGCTATTCCGGCACCAAGGCGGAGGGCTACTATCCCGGCGACGCCTACGTGGACGTGGCCGGCTGTGACGATTATTCCGAGGGAATCCACGAAGATCTCTATGAATGGGTAAAAACCCAGACGGCAAAAGAAATGCCCCTCTGCCACCATGAAAACGGCCCCATCCCCGAACCCGGCCTTCTCATGGCCAAGGGCGTGGACTGGTGCTGGTTCCTGACCTGGCACACCATCCACATCCACGAGCAGAACAGCCCGGAATACCTAAACTACGTCTACAACCATCCCTATGTGATCAACTTAAAAGACCTGCCCCGGCTGTAAGCCGGGCAGGCCTGTTCATTCATTATTCCGTTCTGTCTCCTTTTCCGGGGCCCATTCTTCCTTTCGTCTTGCTTCTCACCCCGGGATCTATTTATTTCTCCTTCCGTCCTGTCTCCCTTTCCGAAACCTGTTTTTCTCCGGAACCCGTTTCTTCCTTCTTTTTCTTCCCGCCCTTCAAGATAAATTTATTTGCCAGGGAGATCCCCGCCTTATAGGGCCAGGGCCTGAGCGCTTTGTCCGCCTCCTTCAAAAGGCGGCGGATCTCCAAGTGCTGGGGACAGTGCGACTCGCACTTCCCGCAGCCGACACACTGATCCGGGAAGGAGGATTCCTTCCGCAGTCCCACCACCTGGGCGTACTCAAACCGTCCCTGGGACTTGTTCTCCGTGAACATCTCATTGTAGCAGCGGAAGGTGCCGGGAATGTCCACGCCCTTCGGGCAGGGCATACAGTACCCGCAGGCCGTGCAGCCCACTTTGACCTTCGACTGGATGGCGGCCTTGATCCCTTCGATCATCTGAAAGTCCGACTCGTCGAACTCGCCCGGCCGGACCTGGGAGGCGATCCTGACGTTTTCATCAATCATCTCCAGCGAGTTCATACCCGAGAGCACACAGGTGACCTGGGGCTGGTCCCAGAGCCAGCGGAACGCCCACTCCGCAGCCGTCCTCTGCTTCTCATGTCCGGCTATGAGCTTCCTCGCCTCCTCCGGCAGCATATTGACCAGTTTTCCGCCCCGAAGGGGTTCCATGATGATCACGGGGATTCCCTTTTCGGCCGCGGCCAGAAGGCCCTCCCGTCCCGCCTGGGCGTGTTCGTCCATATAGTTGTACTGGATCTGACAGAAATCCCAGTCGTAGACATCCAGGATTTTCAAGAACATATCCGTATTGCCGTGGAAGGAAAAACCCGCCTGCCGGACACTCCCCTCCGCCTTTCTCCTTGCGATCCAGTCCTCAATTCCGCAGCGCCTCAAATTTTCCCAGGACTCAATGTCCGTCAGCATGTGCATCAGATAATAATCAATATAATCCGTGCGCAGGCGCTTCCTCTCTTCCTCAAAAAAGTTGTCAATAGCCCCGGAACTCTTCACCATGTACTGGGGCAGCTTTGTGGCGATCTTCACCTTGTCCCGGATCTGGTTTTCCTGCAGGATCCTTCCGAGACAGGCCTCGCTCCCGGGGTAGAGATAGGCCGTGTCGTAATAATTGACCCCTTGGCGGAAGGCGCTCATGACCTCCGCCTCCGCTTTCTCGTAGTCGATCCCTCCCCCTTTCCGGGTAAACCGCATACAGCCGTACCCGAGAATGGAGATGTCGTTACCGTATCTGTCTTTTCTGTACTGCATAGCCCTTTCACCTTTCCTGCCGGACTTCCCGCCCGCAAACTTGCTCCGATCAACGCCATCATCTCATGGATTTTCGCGCAGTCCTCTTCCTTCATTATTCGAGTATGTTTTTATTTATGCCAAGAGCGCCGGCACCCTTCCGGTGTCAGCGCCCTTATTCCTTTCTTTATCGCATCAGGTACTTTGCAAATTCATCCGCCGGGAGCGGTTTGGAGTAATAGTATCCCTGGATGTAATCCCCTCCCAGGGCGCTGATCCTCTCCATCTGTTCCCTGGTCTCCACGCCCTCCGCCACGGTCTTTAACTTCAGCATCTTCGCCAGCTGCATGGAAAACTCCAGGATGTTCTTCTCGGAACCCGGGATGTCGTTCTGGATGATACTCTTATCCAGCTTTAAGATATCCAGGTCCAGATTGCTCAGGGCCGTCATGGAGGAATACCCCGTTCCGAAATCGTCCAGTTCGATCACGAACCCGTTGTCGTGCAGGGTCTTTACCGTCTCGGTGATCTTCTCCGGATCGTCGGAGTAGGCCGACTCCGTGACTTCGATGTGGATCATGGAGTGATCCAGGCCGTGCCCGTCCACCAGTGCCATGATCTTTCCCGCCAGATCCTCCGTCTGGAAATCCCTCCGGGAGACATTGATGGAAACCGGAACCACTGGGACGCCCTCCGCCTGCCATTTCTTCAGTGTCCGGCAGACCTGATCCCAGATATTGAAATCCATCTTGGTGATAAATCCGTTCTGTTCAAACAGCGGGATGAACAGCGCCGGGTTCATAAAGCCAAGCTCCGGGTGGATCCAGCGCACCAGACCCTCCGCACCGCAGGTCTGATCCGTGTGGAAATCGTGCTTGGGCTGATAGTACACCAAGAACTGCCCTTCCCTGAGCGCCGTGTCCGCGCTCTCCACGATCATCTGCTTCACCAGAAGATCCTTGCGGAGCTCGTCGTTGTACTCCGCCACGTAAACGCCGTACTGACTCTTAATCTTCTGCAGCGCCAGGGTCGCCCTGTCGTACATCCCCTGGGGCGTGACGTTCACGGTTCTGTCAATGTGATAGACGCCGTGCTTGATCACTACGTTCGGCACAGGAAAGATCTTGTCGTTGTTAGCATTGACGACGGCATTCAGCGCGTTCGTGTCCTCCCACTGTGCTTCCCGCATCAGCGCGGCAAACTTGTCGCCCTCGATGCGGCCGCCGAAGAGGAAGCCCGGAAAATACTTTTCCCCGGATTCCGCCATGGCCTGCAGGACCTCGTCCCCTTTTTCCAGGCCATACTTCTCGTTGATGATCTTCAGGCCCTGGATATCCGACACCCACATGATATAATTTTCCTGCGCATGATCCGCAAGATACTGCTCCACCTTCTTAAAGAAGAATTCCTTTGTGTAGAGCCCGGTCAGCGGATCCTTCTCCAAAATGTTCAGCATGGCGGTAGACTCCCGCAGACGGATCAGGCTCTTAACGCGGTTGATCACCACGTCCGCGATATAGGGCTTCAACAGGAAATCCGAAGCGCCCAGCTCCAGGCACCGGACCTCCACGCCAACCCGGTCGGTCTCCGCCAGCCTGCTGGAAGTGATCACCACCACGGGGATATCGCTGTATCTGGGAGAATCCTTCATGCAGCTGATCAGCTCATACCCGTCCAGCTTCGGCATCTCCAGATCCGTCATCACAACAGCAATGTCCTCATACTGCTTTTCCAGGATCTGCAGCGCTTCCACGCCGTTCTCCGCCTCCACCACCGAATAGTGCTCGCTCAGAATGGAGGCCAGGATTCCCCGGCTGGTCTCTTCGTCCTCTACGATCAGGACCTTTTTCGTGGTCTTATAATAGTTTAATTTCCCCTGTTTCTCCGCGCTGACGTCCGCAAAGCCCACCACCGCGCGGTGGAGTTCCCCGGTGCCCTCCGCGTTGGAGATCTTGTACCGGAAATACCGCTGGGTGCCGTCCCGCTCCACCCGGTACTCATGGGAGTATGCCCGCTTCCCCTTCAGCCGTTCCCGAACGTTTCCGGGCTTTGCCAGCTCCAGCATTTCCTTCTGGTCCTTCCCGGATACCATCGCCTTAATATAACGGGTCATGGCCTCCTCATAGGACGGCCCGGTGCGGAAAAAGTCCCCGAAATGCTCGTCGATCACCCGGCTGATGCGGTAAGGCTTGATCGTGTCCCGGTCAAAGTCCACATAATAGATGGCCTCGTAGTTCTCGCTCAGGCACTGCAGCAGCTCCTCCAGATAATTCTTTTCCTCGTACATCTTCCCGCTGAGATCCTGCATCAGGAGGATGACGCTCTGATTGTCGTCCCGGTAATCCTCCGCCGGGATCACCTCCAGACGGATGGGCTGGTACTCGCCCCTGACGCGCCGCCTGAACCTCAGCCAGTAGCGCTCCCTGCCGTGGTACTTCCAGAAGAACTCCCGGATGTGCCCCAGTTCAAAATACTGATTGAAATCCGCTCTGTCGTCCGCAAGAACCATCGCTCCCCGGTAGTAGGAGTCCCACAGCTTTGCAAAGCCCTGCCCCTCCACAACAGGCGCGGTAAGATCGCCCTCCATCGCCTTTTCATTGCGCAGAAAGGTATAGGTGTCCTCCGTGAGATTCGCCTTGATGATCTTGTGAAAATACTTGCTGAACTGCATCAATACGGATATCAATGTATCGCTCATATGTCTACCTCATAGTCCCCCGCAGGGCTCAGCAGAATTGCCGCCACCCTACAGGTACACAAGGTTATTATAGCATGATACGACCTCCGGTTCAAGCGAAAGCAGCTATTTTCCCGCCCCTTTTTGCTGTTTTTTCTACCCTTCTTTCTCCTCTGTTAAAAGAAGCCGTTGATCTGCTGTACGTTTCCATACAACAAATAACGGCTTACTCTTAAAAACAGGCGTCAAGTTACTGTATGCTTCCCTGCAACAAATACCGGCTTACTCTTTCATAAAGACAGCCGTCAGGTTCAGCCAAAATCCGGCTTCTCCTACCGGAAGCTCTTCACCCAGTTGACCAGGGAATCATGATAGACATTCTCTCGGACCGTCTTAAGCATCTGCTCAGTGACAGGTCCATTCTTTGCCATCTTCGCAAGGATCGCCTCCTGAAGCTCCTCTATGGTCATCTCCTCGTAGGGTTTGTCCGCGGGCGCTGACTGTTGCTGAGAGTCCCCGCTCTGTTCCGGCGTCGTTGCCCTCTCCGCCCCGTTTCCGCAGTCCGGTTTTTCCGTCTCTTTAAGAACCTCCCCAGAGGCTGCCTGTGCTCCCGCTTCGCCTGGGCATTCCGTCTTTTCCGTTTCTGTTGCTGCTTCCGGGCTTTCCGTTTTTTCTTTTTTTGTTGCTGCTTCCAAGCTTTCCGCCTGTGTCGTTTCTTTTGTTTCTTCCGGACCTCCCGCGCTTTCCTGCCCTTCCGCCGCAGTTTCCGCCTTCTCCAAAGTTCCCGCGCCATCCAAAACCGTGCCGGTCGTCTCCGTCAGGATCACAGCGGACACAGGTTCAAACCCTCCTTCCGGCGTCTTTCCGTCCAGGGGAAGGTAGATCTCCCCCCCGTTTCCCATCACCGTCACCCGAATCCTGCCGTCCTGAACCTTTACGCGGTCGCCGGACAAAGCTCCCAAAAATTCCTCCCCGCCGTCCGCAGGGAGATCGAAGGAGGCAGGGGCGTCGTCGTTGTTCACCGCGATCAGGACATTCTTTCCCTCGTAACTTCTCGCAAAAGCGTACTGCCGGTTGGTGAGGGTCAGCTCCCGATAATCCCCGTAGGAGAGGGCCGGCGTGTTCTGCCGGATCCTTCCCAGTGCGGCGATCAGCGCGGTGCAGGAATTATTTTGCAGCGCCTCCCGGTAGTCTTCCAAATTCAGGGCGGGCCGCAGGGAATCGTCCGACCACTTTTCCTTCCGGCCCTCTATGCCGAACTCCGAGCCGTAGTAGACGG
>CANQCF010000126.1 GCA_947589505.1 uncultured Acetatifactor sp.
CTGTCTTTGCTCATAAGATGGCGCTCCCTTCGTCCATATAATAAGAGGCAGATTTTCGTGCAAGCACGAATCTGCCTCTTATTGTATGGACGAGTGAACTGTTACAAAAATATTACAAATTTGCGACAAAAGGATTGATTTTTTGTTGCATATGAAGTAGAATAAGAAGCGTGGCGGGATTTGCAGAATTTGGAAAATCGGATTTCCTGTTTTTCTTCCGCCGTAGGGATGAAGGCCGCAAGGGATGGCGGGCTTAGGTTAGAGAAAAGGATTTCGCGGAGCACGAGAGAAAGCGCGAAGGATTTCGCTTGAGGATGGTTTCATGAATTTACATAGATCAGTATCGGTTATTTTCTGTATGGGAATTACAATGGCCCTGTTTGCGGGAGCTCCTGTTCTGGAGAGCAGGGCTACCGGGGAGGATGTTTCCAGCTTTGCAGGAATCAATCTGGATCCCGCCCAGGGGAATCTCCTGGGGGCGGAGCAGGATGAGGCGGCGATCCTGGAAGCCGGCCGTGCGCTTCTGGAGGAGATGGAGGCGGAGAGCGAGTATGCGGATCTGGCTATCGCCAAGGTGGATTCCTATGTGAATGTCCGCAGTATCCCCAGCACGGATGGACAAGTTCTCGGAAAGATTTACAACGGGGCGGTTGCCCATGTGATCGAGAAAGTTGGCGAGAATAACGAATGGTTTCATGTGACCAGCGGGAGCCTGGAGGGATATATCAAGGCAGAATATTTCCTGTATGGCAAGGATGCAGCCGATGTGATAGACGATTATGTTACACATTACGCCCTGGTTCATGCATCCAGGCTGAATGTTCGAAAGGAGCCCTCCATAGAGTCGGGAAGGATCGGCTACCTGAACGATGGAGAGAAGGCAAAGATCATAGAAGATCTTGGAGACTGGCAGAAGGTGGAGTATTCCGGCGGACAGACCGGTTATGTTTCCGCAGATTATACGGAGGTTATAGAAGAATTCTCCTATGCGATTTCCATAGAGGAAGAACTGGCGGAAATCGCCCGGCAGAAAGCCCTGGAAGAGAGAAAGCGGCAGCAGGAGGCCAGTGCGCCCGAGAATACCACGACTACTACGGTGACTCCGGCGGCAGGATATTCTACGAACAGCGAGCTGAGGGACTCCCTGGTAGCATATGCGCAGCAGTTTGTGGGAAATCCCTATGTGAATGGCGGCAACAGTCTGACCAATGGTACGGACTGCTCCGGATTTACAAAGCTGATCTTCGGGGAATACGGGTATTCTCTGGGCCGGACACCGGCAAGTCAGTATTCGTCCGCAGGCCGTGCGGTGGACTATAGCGAGATCCAAAAGGGCGACATCATCTGCTATAGCAGTAACGGCGGCGCAAGCTGCACCCATGTGGCGATCTATATCGGGGACGGTAAGATCGTTCACGCGGCAAACAGCAGGAAAGGAATTTGTATCCAGAATGCGGAGTACGGCAACAAGATTATCGGAGTCCGGAATGTGATCGATTGATCGAAAGAGGAATTGCCGGGACGAAAATTGCTCCGCTGTGAGCGTCCTGTGGGAAAAGATCTGAAAATATAAAACATCGATGAAAGAGAAGTACCTTGGTTCGTGAGAATCAGGGTACTTTTTTGTCTGTCAAGAGTTTCGGCGCAGAGGTTTTTACGACCGCAAAGGTTTTCCGTTCAAAAAAGAAGAGGGAAATACAGAACTGCCGTATATTGATAAAATTTTAAGTAAGGTCTTGACAACGCTGTCTACTAGCTGTAGAATAAAAATATAAATTCTACAAGCAGTAGACAGGAGGGCATTATGACAGAGTACAGATTAGGGGAGATCGAGATGAAATTTGCAGAGCTCATCTGGAGCAGGGAACCGATCGCTTCTGGGGAGCTGGCGGCGCTTTGCCAGGAAGAGCTGAACTGGAAGAGGACCACAACATATACGGTTTTGAAAAGGCTGTGTGATAAAGGTATATTCAAAAATGAAAAAGGCGTAGTGACTTCCCAGGTCTCCCGGCAGATGTTTCAGGCAAAACAGAGCGAGGAGTTTGTGAAAGGGGCTTTCGGCGGATCGCTTCCCAATTTTGTGGCGGCGTTCGTCTCCCAGAAAAAGCTCTCCCGGGAAGAGATAGAAGAGCTGAAACGCATCATTGAGGAAAACTGATAGAGAGGAAGGTGAAATGATCATGGAAACTTTGACCAGTGGACTGCTTCGTATGAGCGGGCGGGGGATCCTGATTCTTTGCGTGGTTTTTCTTGTCCGGTTTTTGCTGAAAAAGCTGCGCGTCAGTCATAAATATATCATGGGCCTTTGGGCCATGGCGTTCTTTTTCTTCCTGTTTCCCTGGAAGATCAGCCTGCCCTTCGGATTCTGGAACCATACGGATACGGCGGAAGAAGTGCGGGATGCCGGAGACGGGATAACCCCGGGGGATCCGTGGACGGAGGGGGATATGGATGCTGCCGTCTGGGACGCAGATCCCGCAGAAATGGCGTGGAAAGTCCCGGCTCAGATCCCTTCAAAAGAGGACCGAAACAATGGGGGTTCACAGGCGGGACAGGGAGAGGCAGGACTTTTCGGAGTGAAAGGCGACAGCACCCCGGAAAAACTGGGGATCCGGGATGTGATAGAGATCATATGGCTGGCCGGTCTCTGTCTGCTGCTGGGACGCCTGTTGTATTCTTATTTTGCCCTGAAAAAGAAACTGCGGGTCAGCGTCTTCTATCAGGATAATATCTGGTGGACGGAGGAAACGAATATCCCCATGGTTTTCGGCCTGATCCGCCCCCAGATCTATCTTCCGCTTTTTATGCAGAAAGAAGATCCAGAGTGCGTTATCGCCCATGAGAACATGCATATCAAGAGGAAAGACGCGCTGTTTAAGATGCTGGTCTATATCGTGTGCGTGATCCACTGGCTGAATCCTTTTGTCTGGATCGCCTATGTTCTGTTCTCGGGAGATATGGAGAAAGCCTGCGATGAGGAAGTCATTCGGGGGATGGGAAAAGAGCAGCGGAAAGTGTACGCCTATACGCTCCTTCGTATGGCGGAGGAAAGCGCGACCTACAGAAAAAGGATCTTTGCTGCCCCGGTCTGCTTTGACGAGGGCGATGTTGGCTCCAGGATCAAGAATATCATGAAATACAAGAAGACGATTCGGGGCCTCGGTATAGCGGCGGTGGTTGTGATCGTTGGGCTGTGCGCACTGTTTTTGACGGAAGCGAAAGAGGACGGGAAAGAGGATTCGCAGGAGTCGGAACAGATCGGCGCGGATGAAAGCGGAGAAGGTACGGCGCCGGGCGGAAGCACACAGAAAGACGGAGCCGGAGAGGGAGAAACGCAGAATGGCGGAACCGGGGAGGAAGGTACGCAGGAGGGCGGAACTGCCGGCGGCTCTCTGGGAAATGTGGGAGGACAAAACGTGGTGACCGCCCTCCCGGAAGATTACGGATTGTCCGACAGCCGGCGGATCGAAGACCAGAGTTTCGAAGTGGAACTTTCCGGTATCGGGAAGGTGATTTTTGTCTCTTACGAACCGGACTGGGGAACGGATCCCTCCGGGGATGTGGTGTTTGCCCTGCTGAATTCCGACGGCACTGTGCGGCAGGTTTTAGAGGGAACCTGCGAGGGCAACCAGCGCGCTGCGGGTGAAACTTTTTATTCGGTGAGCGCGGTGGGGTTCCGGGATGTGGACGGAGACGGGGATGAGGATATTGTCGCGATCACGGACTATGAATATATCACGGGATCGATTCCGGAAAAGGCTGAGGCGCGGGTGTATGAGAATACCGGATCTGAGTTTCAGCTGCGCAGGGAGGTCTCAGAGGCGGCAACCAGCGCCTTGGTGGAGCTGACCATAGACAGCGTCGTGAACTTTATGAATCTTCCGTATAATGGACCGGTGGAAGAGGGAAAACCGGAAAATAACGGTCAGCCTTACGGAAAACCGGTGAATTTTGACCGGGACGGCCTGCCTGCGGATTTTGTCAAGGCCATCGAAAACTTCAGCTACGACGGAACCTTCCCGGACGGGCGTCAATATGGGTTCATTCCTGAGAAATTCTCTTATGCGGTGTACGATGTGGACGGGGATGGAAAGGACGAGTTTATCCTTCAGTTCAGCGACACGATCACGGCAGGTATGATCGAGGAGGTTTACGCATACGAGGACGGTGTGTTCCGGGAGGAGCTGGCGGAATTTCCGCTGGTGACTTATTATGACAACGGCGCTATTCAGGCGGGCTGGTCTCATAATCAGGGCAAGGCCGGGGATCGGTTCCTGTGGCCCTATAATATGTATCGGTATCAGCCGGAGACCGACAGCTATGAATTTGCGGGAGCCGTGGACGGCTGGGATCGGGAGATAGCGGATTCCATTTATGGGATCGGGCAATTCCCGGACGGGACAGATGTTGATGGGGACGGCTTTGTCTATTTCCTGCTGCCATCCGACTGGGAGGGACATTACGACAATGCCGAGATCGTGGACCGTTCGGACTATGAAAAATGGCGGGAGCAGTTTCTCGGCGGCGCAAACGCGCTGGAGATCCCTTATCAGGAAGTGGAGGTGGAGACGGTTTACCCCGCGGCTCAGGGATAAAACGGCAGAAGAAACCTGGGCGTAATATCGGAAACGGGCGCCTGTCGTCGGTGTTGGGACCGGCGGCGGGCGCTCTTTCTGATCCGGAGGGAAAGACACCCGCGGGTTAAAATTCGGAATTTGACGGGAAATGTCGGGCGGGGTGCCTTCCGGAAAAAAGAAGCGTCGGGCAAATAGAGCTCCCGGGGGAAAACAGAAAGCGTCGGGCAGGTGTAATTTCGGAAAGGGGGAGGGAAAACCGGGATTGACAACATGACAAAATGAGGGGATAAAAAGGCGACAGGGGGCATTGCATCTTTGCGTGAGAACTGATACGATTGATATCGTGGATAGTAATATCTTGATAAGGTCCGCAAAGCCGTGCCTGACGCCGATCAGTCATTTTTTTACGCGTCTTCCGGCCTGCTGGATTTGTGCCGCCGGCGATCCGGCGGAGGAATGGAGATCATATGAGTGAAAAAACAGAGGAGCTTCGCTATCGGTATCGCAACGCTCCCATACCCGGCGGCGGATATGCCACGGGTTTCGTGTTCCAGCCGAAAGTGGAGGGGATGATCTACCTGCGCACGGACATCGGCGGGAGTTACCGTTTTGACAGAGAGACCCAGAGATGGATCAGTCTCTGCGATCACGTCACCATGGAGGACAAGGCGGAGACATACCCCATTGCCATCGCTGTGGACCAGCGCCGTCCCGGACGGGTCTGCATCGTCAGCGGGATCTGGAACGAACCGGCGGGAAAGTTTTCCGTCTCCGAAGATTACGGAGAAAGTTTCCGGCACTATCGGATACCTGTGCCGGTTCACGGGAACCTTCCGGGGCGGGGGACGGGGTACCGGCTGATCGTCGATAAGCGGGAGGAGAACACGCTGTATTTCGCCAGCCAGACCTCGGGGTTGTGGAGAACGCGGGATCTCGGGGAAAGCTGGGAGAAACTGGCGGCGATGCCGGAGGATTATCTGACTTTTGTGGGCCAGAGTCTGGACGGCGCGGCGCTGATCGTGGGGGCGGCGGGCGTGAGCACAAAGAAAAGCGAGGACCGCAGCGGCGCGGCGCTCTACGTCTCCTATGACGATGGGGAAAACTTTGAGACTCTTTGGCAGCCGGAGTATATGGGCCCGGGGGAAGTTCCCGGCGGTCCAAAGGTCCTTCGTGGACCGGTGGCCCAGAGGTATGCCGTGGACCAGAGGTTTCTGTATGTGACGTTCGCTTCGAGATGCGAGGCGGTCTACCGCCCGGAGCTGGGTTACAGCTGTGACGCGGGGAAGGTCACGGACGGGCATGTGGTGCGGTATGAGTTTCAGCAGGTGATGCAGGAAGGAAGAAGCCGTACTGTGATCGGCGCGGTCCGGGATGTTACGCCCGACTGGGACCAGCGGTGCGTGCCGGATTATCCGGGGGCGGTGAAGCCCTGTCTGCACCTTGGCTTCAGCGGGATCGACGTCAATCTGAAGACGCCTGGGCTGGTGATCTGCTCTACCATTCGAAAGAGCAAGGGGGACAGCATATACCGTTCCCGGGATTACGGAGAAACCTGGGAGGAGATCCTGCATGATCTGGACGTGGGCGTGGTGACGCTTCGGACCTCCTATATGAAGCCGGAGTACAACAGCAGACATTCCATGGTCCACTGGATGTCGGACTTGAAAATAGATCCAAATGACGCGAATCAGGCCTGGTTCAACACGGGATCCGGCGTATTCCGCACCCGGAACCTTCTGGCGGACCCGGTGGAATTCACCGACTGGTCAGACGGCGTGGAGGAGACCGTGCATATTAACGTGTACGCGCCGCCTTCCGGAGAGGTATTGCTTCTGGATATTTTAGGGGATCTCGGCGGTTTTGCCTTCCGGGATCTGGAGAAGCCCTGCGAAAATTCCTTCGCGGACGCGGAGGGAAACCGTTACGTGACTTGCCTGAACGCGGATTATTCCGATCTGGATCCGAATCTGATCGCAGTGACTCCACGGGGAAATTGGACGGGTATGACCAAGGGCGGCCTGATCCTGTCCCGGGATAACGGTGAGAGTTTTGAGCGTCTGCCCATGCCCTTTGGACTCAGCGGAAAGCTGGACGAGGCCCTGCATTGGATCGAGCGGCCCAATGTGAACAGCGGATGGGTGGCCATGTCCCCGGACGGGCAGAACCTTGTGTGGTCCGTTGCCCGGGGGATCCGCCTGCCCCTGGATATGGTAGTGGCCAGCCATGATCAGGGGAAGACCTTTCGGCAGATCCGGGTCTTTGACCGGGAGGGCCGTCAGAAGATGGAAGGCGGTTTCAAGGTTTTTTCGGATCGGATGAACAGCGATATCTTTTACGGCTTCGGTGACCATTCGGATCTGTATGTAAGCCGGGATGGCGGTTCGACTTTCTGGCAGGCGGACGTTCAGGGACTGGATCAGGAGATCAACTTTACGATTGTTGACTGTGCGGATCAGACGGAGGTACGCGCGGAGAGCGGCAGAACCGGCGTGATCTATTTTGCAGCAGGAGAAAAAGGACTCTGGAGGCTGCAATACGAACTGGGAGAGGAAAAGTCCTGGGGATTCGGTGCCGGGGCGGGGACTTCCGATGAAAGCAGGGCTTCGCATACTCCCGGAATTGCCGGTGAAAACGCTGTTTCGGAGCGCTTTTGGATCTCCGGCGAGACAGCGATGAAGACCCCGGTTGTCGTAAGGGCTGAGCGGCTTGGAAACCCGGCGGACCGCTTTTATCACCTTGGTCTTGGACTTCTTCGCCCGGGCGGGGATTACATGCGGGAGGAGAAAGCCCTGTATGTCAACGCCAATATCGGCGGCGTCTACGGTTTTTACCGCAGTCTGGATCGGGGAAAGACTTTTCAGAAGCTGAACAACGACCGCCAGTGCTTCGGCGATATCAACAGCATCGACGGGGACAAGAGAGTCTTCGGACGCTTCTTTATTGGCACCGGCAGCAGGGGCGTACTCTATGGGGACCCAGTGGAATAAAAAGACAAAAACTGGCAAGCTAATAACAAAAAAATGAGGAGCGAGAAAGAGAGAAATCATTTAAAATTAAAATTGGATAAACAGAAGTTTGAGAGGAATCCTGTTCGCTTGAAGAGAAGGCCAGGCGGAGAGAAAACGCAGGAAAACCATGTTTTTCTGCGGCAGGGGCAGTTGCCTTAAGGAGAGGATTCAGGCTGAAAAAAGCAGCCTGGAGACCGGTTGTGGACGCGCTGTGCCACAATTCCAAAAGGCGGGGTGTGCAGCGCAGAAACGAGGTAAAAATGGGAAAGG
>CANQCF010000127.1 GCA_947589505.1 uncultured Acetatifactor sp.
CAGGGCGGGCCGCAGGGAATCGTCCGACCACTTTTCCTTCCGGCCCTCTATGCCGAACTCCGAGCCGTAGTAGACGGAAGGGACCCCCGGCAGGGTGTATAAAAGGATATGTACCGGCGTAAAGTGGGCCTTGTTGCTCAACTTCGTATAAATCCGCTCCACGTCGTGATTGTCCACAAAATTATACAGTTTCAGGCCGCCCGGACGGTTCCCGCCCATGTCGCAGAGGCGCTTTACCGTGTGGGCGATCTCGAAATAATTGTGGTCGTTATGGCCGGAATACAGGGCCTTGTGAAGATGGTAGTTCGTCACAGAGTGCAGCGTCCCCTCGTTGACCCAGCGGCTGTACTCCCCGTGGATCACCTCCCCCATCAGCCAGAACTCCGGCTTTACCTCGTTTGCCACAACCCGGAGAGCCTGCATAAAAGAGAAGTCCAGCACATCCGCCGCGTCCAGCCGGATGCCGTCGATGTCAAACTCCCGGACCCAAAAGCGGATCACGTCGCAGATGTAGTCCCGGACCTCCGGATTCCTCTGGTTCAGTTTCACAAGAAGATTATAGCCTCCCCAGTTGTCGTAGGAAAACCCGTCGTTGTATTCGTTGTTTCCCCAGAAATTGACATTGCAGTACCAGTCCCGGTATCGGGAGTTCTCCCGGTTCTGCCGGATATCCCGAAACGCGAAAAAATCCCTGCCGGTATGGTTGAACACCCCGTCCAGGATCACCCGGATCCCCTGCCGGTGACATTCCTTCACAAAATCCGCAAGGTCCTCATTGGTCCCCAGGCGGCTGTCCAGCTTTTTATAGTCCGTGGTCTCATAGCCGTGGCCCACAGATTCAAAGAGAGGTCCGATATAAAGGGCATTGCAGCCGATCTCCCGAATGTGTGCGATCCAGGGAAAGATCTGCCGCAGGCGGTGCTGGGGCTCCCCGTATTCGTTCTGTTTCGGCGCCCCGGTCAGCCCCAGGGGATAAATGTGATAAAATACCGCTTCGTCATACCATGCCATAATTGCTTTCTCCTAAATGTATTTTTGCCTCAGGCCCCCCGCCTGCGCGATTTTCCGCATCCACAGGATCTGCCGCTGCTTTCCGTCAGTTTTCGGTTCCACAGGACTCACCGTCGCTGCCTGCCCGTTTTCCGTTTCCCAAAGACACGACGACGCCTCCTGCCCGCCTCCCGTTTCTGCAGGACACACTGCCAAACTCCGTCCGAAAAATCCTCTCCCACAGGAAAGAAGAAACCGGCTTTTTCTGAGTCAAATCTGTCCCATAACTACCTGACCCGGTCCGCCTTCCATTTTTCCACCATGGAAAAGACTTTCCCCGTGGTCAATCCCTGCACAACGATCGTGAAGTACATTGTGACACAGGTCATGATCAGGATCACCTGATATGCATCCTCCGGCAGGAACTCCTGGGTGCTGATGGCAAGGGCCAGGGAAAGGCCGCCCTTCAAGGCGCTCCAGGTCATCAGCATGGTAAATTCCCCGATGCTGTACCGGTTCGGTATCTTTTTCCTGCCGATGATCAGCGAGGAGATCCCCACCCCCGCGTACCTGGCGATAAAATTGATGGCCACCGCGGACAGGATCAAAAGAACCAAATAGCGGTGTTTGGGAACGTTCCAAACGGCCAGCCCGATCAGAATAAACAGCACGCTGTTAAACATGGTGTCCGCCACATGCCAGAAATCCTCGTACCAGTCCTTGGGATCCACCACCCTGCGCCACTCTTCGTTCTTCGCCATGTTCCGGGAAAAGTAGAGCCCGCAGACCACCGACGCGATGACGCCGGAACAGCCCAGGTGTTCACAGATCAGATAGGCGCTGGTCACATCCAGCAGGCTGATGAAGATGTGGAACATGGGATTGTCCGTAGCTCTCAAAAGCTTAAACAGTACAAAGGACACCGCCAGCCCTATGGCGATGGCTCCCAGGAGCTCCTTTGCCATGAGCACCGGGAAGCTTAAGTCCGAGGTGTTGTTCACGATATTCTTGATGCAGACGAACACCGCCACGCCGGTGCCGTCGTTGAACAGGGATTCCCCCTCGATCACCGTGGAGACGTTCTTGGACAGCCCGGCCTTCTTTAAGATGCTGGTGGCGGCGATGGGGTCCGTGGGGGATACGATGCACCCCAGGAGCACGCAGAGCCAGATGGAAAAATCCAGGTGCATCAGAAGGCTAATCCCATAGAACAGGATCCCATACACAAAGGAAGAGAGCACCGTGGACAACAGCGCCAGGAGGCTGATGGACTTGATGTTTTTCACAAAACGGTTGAAGTTCACGCCGCTGGCCCCGGAAAACAGCATAAAGCAGAGCACGCCCTCCATCAGAAATTCCTGGAGGTCGATCCCCGCGATGTTTCCGACGATGGTCTCCTGGAAATTTACAAGTCCCATCCACTCCAGGAACTTTGCTGCGGCCGCAAAGAGAAAGGAAAACAACACCAGGGCGATATCATTGGAGATCCGCAGGGTCCTTTCGTTGAGGATCCCAAACAGCACCACGAGAAAGAGAATGAACAGCAGTCCCGCTAAAATATGTTCCATCTTTTCATCCCCTCTCTATGCCAGGATATCCGCCAGCCGGGCGATCTTGTGCTCCGCGGACACCACAAAGATACGGTCCCCTTTTTGCAGGGAAGAAGCGCCGTCCGGCACGATCGTCTCCTGCCCTCTGACGATCATGGCGATGAGGACGCCGGACTTTAAGGCGAAACCGGGGTTCTTAAACTCCATTCCCAGAAGCTTAAAGTCCCCGTCCACTTCAAATTCCGCAGCCTCCACCTTTCCGGAATTTAAGGTGTAAAGGCGCTTGATCACGTTGTCCTTATCCTTTTCTCCGCCGATAGAAAGGAGCCTTGCATCCCTTAAGATCCCGCCCAGGCCCACGTCCCGGGTGGAAAAGACATGGTCGATGCCGCTCTTTTTCAGCATGTCCTCATAGTCCTGGTTGTCGATCTCCGCCGCAATTCTCTGGAGGCCGAAGGATTTCGCAAACATGGAGATGATCAGGTTTTCCTCGTCCTTGCCGGTCACGGCCGCACATGCGTCCGCGCCCTTCAGCGCCTTCTCCATAAATTCTGCGTCCGCGCCGTTGGCGTTCACGATATCCGCCTTCGGCAGTTTTTGCAAGAGTTCCCTGCACCGAGCCGGATCGCTGTCCACCAGAGTGACTTTCACGCCCTGGCTCAGCAGGCTTTTTGTCAGATAGTAACCCAGCTTGCTCCCGCCAACGATCACGGCTTTCCGGACCACCTTTTTCAATATATTCAGCTGTTTCAGGGCCTTGTCCGTCTCTTCCCCCGCGGCGGCGAAAGTGATCTTGTCCCCCGCCTTGATCTGGTGCTTTCCTTTCGGGGTGATCATCTTCCCGCCCCGGTCGATGGCGCAGACGAGGATCTGGGCACCAAGCCTGGACTGAACTTCCGGCATGAGGGCGTCCGCAAGGACGCTGTCCTCCCGGATCTGCACCGTTGCCACGTTTACGTTCCCGTCCCCGAAATGCTCGATCTCCACCGCCCCGGCGTACTTGATCAGCTTTGCCACTTCTTCCGCCGCCGACTTCTCCGGGTTGATCTGCATGTCCACACCCATATTGGAGAAAAAGAAGGTCCTGTCCTCCCCGTACTCCGGGCCCCTCACCGCGGCGATGGTCCTCTTCACGCCCAGCTTCTTCGCCACGCCGCAGCACATGATATTCGTCTCATCCGACTTTGTCACCGCGATCAGCAGGGAGGCGGAACCGATCCCCGCCTTTTTCAGGAGCCCCGGGCTTCCCCCGTTTCCCACATAGCCGTTGCAGTCGAAAGCATCCGTGATCTGCCCGATCCTCTCCTCGTCCTTGTCGATGATCACAACGTCGAATCCCTCTTCGCAGATATGCTTTGTCAGGGCGTATCCCACTTTACTGCCGCCAACAATGATCACTCTCATGTCTCTTCCTCTCCTCCGGTCACACGCATGGCGTACCGCACCGTCGCCATGGCGTCCTTGGCGTAATAGTCCGCGCCGATCTTATCCGCGTATTCCTGGGTCAGCACCGCGCCGCCCACCACCGTCTTTGCCCAGGGGGCCTTTTCTTTCAAAAGCTTAATGGTGGCCTCCATGGCGGGGACCGTGGTGGTCATCAGGGCGCTCAGGCCCACCAGGGGCGCCTGCTGCTCCGTCACCGCTTCCAACACTTTCTCCGGGGGCACATCCCGTCCCAGGTCGCACACGTCAAAACCGTAGTTTTCCAGGATCAGCTTCACGATATTCTTTCCAATGTCGTGGATATCCCCCTGCACCGTGGCGATGACAAATTTCCCCCGGCTCACCTGTTCCGAGGAATCCCGGGACATCCTTTTCTTGATCTGCTCAAAGGCGCATTGGGAGGCCTCGGCGCTCATCAAAAGCTGTGGCAGATACATGGTCTTCTTCTCAAACCCCTGTCCCACGATGTCCAGAGCCGGGATGATCTGCGTGTTCACGATATCCAGAGGGGCCTCCGTCTCTAATAACTGCGCCGTCAGCTCCGCCGCCTGCTCCCTCAGGCCCTTGACGATGGCCCGCTGCAGCCCGCTCTGAACAGCGGTCTGGCCGTTTCCTGTGCCAATCTGGCCGGAGCCATCCCCCGGCTGACTGCCCTCTGGGCCGCTCTGACCGCCCCCCGGGCCGGAACCTTTTCCTGTCTGGCCGGAGCCCCCGACCGGCTGACCAGCGCCTGTTCCCGGCTGGCCGCCAACAGCTCCCGGCTGACTGCCCCCTGTGCCGCTCTGACCGAAACCTCCCCCCGGCTGGACACCCGTCCCCGGCGCCGCCGCATATCTTTCAATATTCTCAATATAGTCCGCACAGTTTTCATCCAGGCCGTGCAGGGCCCGGAACGCATAATAACTCTTCATCATCTCCGCGGAATTCGGGTTCATGATCGCCGCAGACAGCCCGTTCTCCAATGCAAGCGTAAAGAAAGAGGCGGTGATGATCTCCCGGCTGGGCAATCCAAAGGAAACATTGGAAACCCCAAGGGAGGTATGGCACCCCAGATCATGCCGGATAGCCCGCAGGGCCTGCAGCGTCGCCAGGGCCGCCCGATTGTCCGCGCTGACGGTCATCGCCAGCGTGTCGAAGATCAGATCCTTTTTCTCGATCCCGTATTCCGCCGCAGTGTCGATGATCTTCCGGGCGATCTCCACCCGCCTCTCCGCGCTGTCGGGGATCCCCTCCTCGTCCAGCGTCAGGCACACTACCAGCCCGCCGTACTTTTGCACCAGGGGGAAGATCTCCCGCATCACTTCCTCCTTGCCGTTTACGGAGTTGATCATGGCCTTTCCGTTATAGCGCCGGAGGGCCCGCTCCATGGCGGCGGCGTTGGTCGTGTCAATCTGCAGGGGCAGGTCGATGATGGCCTGAAGCTCAAAGCAGACCGTCTCCAGCATCTCCGCCTCGTCGATCTCCGGCAGGCCCACATTGACGTCCAGCACATGGGCCCCCTTCTCCTGCTGGGTCAGTCCCTCCCCTAAGATATAGCCGATATCCCGGTTTCGCAGGGCCTCTTTAAAGCGCTTCTTTCCCGTGGGATTGATCCGCTCCCCGATCAGGACCGGCGAGTCCTGAAACATCACCGCGTGGGTGTAGGAACTGATCACGGTAAAGTTTTTCCCTGTCACTTCCCGGGGTTGTAATCCCCTCGTTCTCTCCGTCAGGGCGGCGATGTACTCCGGCGTCGTCCCGCAGCAGCCCCCGGCGATGCGCACGCCCCTGCGGATATACTCTTCCATGTCTTCAGAAAACTCCTCCGGCAGAACGTCGTAGACCGTCCTTCCGTCCTCGCTCCTGGGAAGGCCCGCGTTGGGCTTTAAGAGCACCGGGACGGAGGCATATTTCAGATATTCCTCCACCACGGCGGAAAGCTGCTTCGGCCCCAGGGAACAGTTGGCGCCGATGGCGTCCGCGTGCATCCCCTCCAGCATGGCGGTCATGGCCGCGGGATCCGCGCCCGTCATCAGTTTCCCGTCCTCACCGTAGGCGTTGGAGACAAAGACCGGCAGATCACAGTTCTCCTTTGCCGCAAGGAGCGCCGCCTTGGTGTCGTAACTGTCGTTCATGGTCTCGATAAAGATCAGGTCCACGCCGCAGGACGCGCCGATGCGCACCGTCTCCGCGTAGACTTTAACGGCGTCCTCAAAGTCAAAATCCCCATAGGGCTTCAAAAGCTTGCCCATGGGGCCGATATCCAGCGCTATGAACTTTTCCTGACATCCGGCGCTTGCCTCTTTCGCCCGCCGCGCGTTCTCCACCGCCGCCCGGATCAGGGTTTCCAGCTCGTCCCTCTCAAATTTCAGGGAGTTCGCACCGAAAGTATTCGTGCAGACGATATTGGAACCGGCGTCAAAATAGGCCTTCTGGATCTCCACGATCACCTCCGGGTGGGACACGTTCCATCTCTCCGGAAGCTCCCCGGGCAGGAGGCCCCGCTTCTGCAGAAGCGTTCCCATTCCGCCGTCCAGATATACCAGATTGTCTCTCAGATATTCCAAAACATTCATAGTTGTCCTCTCTTTACATCTTTCCCCAATCCAAAGACCGCCGTGACAGATTTCGAAGGGGTCATGAGCAGACTCTCATTTAAAGAAATCCCGATCTTCCTGTCGCACTCCAGAAGCCGGAATACATCCCGCTGCACCGTCAGGGGAAGATCCCCGAAACCCGGGGAATATCTGGGCGTGCATTTCAGCCCCTCCTCCGCCGCCTCCCTGCGGATCTCCCCGCAGAACAGCTCGCAGAGCCGCTCCACCCGCTCCGCGCCGTAAGCCTGCATCAGGAGCGCCTTCGTGGGCTGAAACTTCTGATACTTCGCGATATACCGGTCCACGGCAAGCCCCACCGTAGCGGCGAAGATCACGATCTCGCTGCTGCCCTCGAGGCACCGTCTTAAGTCCCTGGAATCCGAGCCGAAGGGGAGCCTTGCGATTTCCTCTTCCCATACCACCGGCATCCGGCGGAAACACACTTTATAAGAAAAAGCGTCCTTCAGTTCCTCCTGCACCTGGCCGAAGACCTTCTTCAGTTCCCCAGCCACCTGGTCCTGGGTCCCTCGGAACCCGCTGTAACGCCACACTTCCCGCTCATTGACCGGAAAGAGACCTTCCGCCCCCGCGTAGTTTCTCACGAATACCGTATTTTCCGCCATTTCCGTCACTCCAGAAAACTTTTTCCCAGGATATCCGAGAGGTTCCTCCAGATCCCCTCCGCGACGTCCGGCTTGTTCATGGAATACACATGCACATTGGTGATCCCGTTGGCATACAGATCGATGATCTGGTCCGTGGCGTAGGCGATTCCCGCCTGCCGCATCGCCGCCGGGTCGGAACCGAATTTATCCACCATGGCCTTAAACCTCTGGGGCATGAAAGCACCGGAGAGCCTGACCGCCCGCTCCACCTGATTGGCGTTCGTGATCGGCATGATCCCCGGAAGAACCGGAACCGTGATCCCCGCCTCCCGGATCTTATACATAAAGTTAAAAAAAAGATTGTTGTCAAACACCATCTGGGTGGTCAGGAAGTCCACGCCCGCCTCCACCTTTTCCTTCAGCCGCCGGATGTCCTCCCGCTGATTCGGGCTTTCCGGATGGACTTCCGGGTAACAGGCCCCGCCGATGCAGAAATCCGTCTCTTCCTTCAATTCCCGGATCAGCTCCACGGCGTAACGATAGTCCCACCTGCTCCGGTCGGTCTTCTCCAGCTCCGGGGTCAGATCCCCCCGCAGCGCCATCACGTTTTCAATGCCCCGCTCCTTCATCTCCCGGATCCT
>CANQCF010000128.1 GCA_947589505.1 uncultured Acetatifactor sp.
CTTACGGACACGGGACGGGTGATGAACGGCGGCCTTCTGATGCAGGCCGGCATGAATATCGAAAGGCTCTGGGGGGATTTCCAGGCGAAACTCCTGTATCTGGAGGAAGTCAGGGCGTGAAAAAACGGACCGTCCGGGGGTTGACGTCCACAGGATTCAGACCGTGAAAAAGCGGGCCGCCGGGGGCTGACGCCCCCCGGGATTCAGGCCGTGAAAAAGCGGACAGTTCGGGAACGGACGCCCACAGAATCAGGGCCGCCGAAAACAGGGCGGCGGAATGGAGACAAACATGAAATATGAGGAAATGCGGGAGCATCTGACGGGAAAGCTGATCCCCTTCTGGAAGAAACTCCGGGATCAGGAGTACGGGGGATTTTACGGCTGGATGGATTCGGATCTCCGGGTGGATCAAAAGGCGGTGAAGGGCTGTATCTTAAACAACCGGATCCTGTGGTTCTTTTCCAATGCCTATCTGGCGCTGGGGGACGAGAGCCTGAAGGAATATGCGGATCACGCCTATGCCTTTCTGAAGGACTGCTGTTATGACGGGGAGCGAGGGGGCGTGTACTGGTCCCTGACTTACGACGGAAAGCCCCTGGACACGACGAAACACACCTATAACCAGGCTTTCGCCGTGTATGCCCTGAGTTCTTATTACCGGGCTTTTGGGGAGAAGGAAGCCCTGGAACTGGCGGGGAAGCTGGTGCACACCATTGAGACAAAGTGCTTCGATGAGGGCGGTTACAAGGAGGCCCTGGACATTGATTTTATCCCCGTGGACAACGACAAGCTTTCGGAAAACGGCGTCATGGCGGACCGGACCATGAACACGCTGCTGCACGTTCTGGAGGCCTATACGGAGTACTATCTTGCCACGAAGGAGAAGACGGTGGGAGAGAAGCTCCGCTGGATGCTGGATCTTTTGAAAGATAAAATTTACAATCCGGCGCTCCACCGTCAGGAGGTGTTCTTCGACAACGACATGAACAGTCTGATCGATCTGCACTCCTATGGACACGATATCGAGACCGCCTGGCTGGCGGAGAGAACCCTGGACATCCTGGGGGATCCGGAGTACACCCGGAAGCTGACGCCCATGATCCGGGACCTGGAGAACGAGATTTATCGGACGGCCTATACCCATCACTCCCTGGCCAACGAGTGCGAGCGGGGAAAGGTGGATACAAAGAGAGTCTGGTGGGTCCAGGCGGAGAGCGTCGTGGGATTCTACAATGCTTACCAGAGAACCGGGGAGACGCGGTACTTAAATGCGGCGGAGGATATCTGGGGCTTTATCAGGGAACATGTGGCGGACAGCCGGGAGGGCGGCGAGTGGTTCTGGTGCACGGACGAGAACGGAAAGCCCATGCTGGAGAAACCCATCGTGGAACCCTGGAAATGTCCTTATCACAACGGCAGAATGTGCATGGAGATCATGCGGAGAACATCCCGGCACGGGGAAAGTGCAGACGGAGGGAGACATGGCGGTACATCCGAAATATTATGAACTCCTGGAGAGACAGGAGAAGCTTTTATCAAGAAAAAATGAGGTGGACACGGACTTTTACAACGGCATTTACGAGAGATACCGGTATCCCGTGCTCACCAGGGACCACGCGCCCCTGATCTGGCAGTACGATCTGGACCGGGAGACCAACCCCTATTTTGAAGAGCGGCTGGGGATCAACGCGGTCTTAAATTCCGGGGCCATTGAGTTAAACGGAAAGTATTATCTGGTGGCCCGGGTAGAGGGAAACGACAGGAAGTCCTTCTTTGCCGTGGCGGAGTCCGACAGCCCCGTGGACGGCTTCCGCTTCTGGGACTATCCCATCCTTTTGGAGGACACCTGCCCGGAGGAGACGAACGTCTACGACATGCGTCTCACCAAACATGAGGACGGCTATATCTACGGCGTGTTCTGTTCGGAGAGCAAGGACACCTCCACAGGCGACCTCTCGGCGGCGGTAGCCGCGGCAGGCATCGTCCGGACAAGGGATCTGAAGACCTGGGAGAGGCTTCCGAACCTGAAGACCCTGCGGTCCCCCCAGCAGAGGAACGTGGTGCTGCACCCGGAGTTTGTGGACGGAAAATACGCCTTTTACACCCGACCCATGGACGACTTCATCGACACCGGCAGCGGCGGGGGCATCGGCTTCGGTCTCTGCGAGGATATCACAAATCCCGTGATCGACGAGGAGATCATCACCAGCCGGAGAAAGTACCACACCATCACGGAGGTGAAGAACGGGGCCGGTGCGGTTCCCATCAAGACGCCACGGGGCTGGATCCACATCGCCCACGGCGTGCGGAACACCGCGGCGGGACTGCGCTATGTGATCTACGCCTTCGCCACCTCCCTGGATGACCCTTCCAGGGTCATCGCCGAGCCCTCCGGGCTGCTCATCGGCCCCAGGTCCGGGGAGAGAGTGGGGGATGTGTCCAATGTGGTCTTCACCAACGGCGCAATTGCGAGAGAAAACGGTGAGGTGTATATTTACTATGCGTCCTCCGACACCAGGATGCACGTGGCCAGGACCAGCATCGACCGGCTTGTGGATTATGTGTTCCATACGCCGGAAGATCCCCTGCGCAGCGTGGAGTGCGTGGCCCAGAGGTGTGCGCTGGTGAAGAAGAATCTGGAGTACCTGGAGCAGGAGGGGAAGTAAACGGACTGCGGTCATACTGCGGGTGGAAAGCGCCCGCTTCGTATGCCGGGCCGGTATTCAATGCAGTGAAAAGGCAGAGGTGTCACGGTGAAGGGGAGGTTGTAAGTCCCGGGCCGGAATCCAATGCAGCTGAAAGGCGGGGGCGCCGCGGCGGGGAACTGCAAATCCCGGCCTTTCAGCCGAAAGGGGAGAGATTCGTATGGAAAAGAGAGAGAAGATCCTTGTCCCGGAGCCGGTCATTAAGGAGAACGTCTGGGGTGGGAGCCGTCTGGTGACGGAATTTCATTATAAGAGCGAGGGAAGCGGGTACGGCGAGTGCTGGGGGATCAGCGCCCATCCCCACGGGGACTGCGTGATCGCCGAGGGCGAGTACGCCGGAGAGACTTTATCGCAGCTCTACCGGGAACACCGGGAACTCTTCGGAAACCTAAAGAGCCCGGAGTTTCCGTTATTAGTCAAGATCATCGACGCCCAGGATAAGCTGAGCATCCAGGTGCATCCTGACGACGCCTACGCGGGAACCCATGAGAACGGCAGCCTGGGAAAGACGGAATGCTGGTACGTGATGGACTGCCCGGAGGGCGCCGAGCTGGTGATCGGCCATAAGGCAAGGACGAGGGAGGAACTGGCGGACATGGTCCACCAGGGACGCTATGAGGAGCTGATCCGCCGCGTGCCGGTGAAGAAAGGGGATTTTATCCAGATCGAGCCGGGCACCATCCACGCCATCACAGCCGGGCTTCTGATCCTGGAGACCCAGCAGAGCAGCGACATCACTTACCGCGTCTACGACTACGGCCGTCTGGTGGACGGAAAGCCCCGCCCCATCCATGTGGAGCAGAGCATCCAGGTGGCGAATGTGCCGGACGAGTCCGACAAAAAGGCCCTGAAACACACCCAGGATTGGGAAGCAAACCGGTTGAACGAGCTGGTTTCCTGTGAGTTTTACAAGGTATGGAAGCTGAAGGTGGAGGGGGAGTTCTCCCTGGAACAGGAGGAGCCCTTCCTGCTGCTCAGCGTGATCCAGGGGAGCGGCGTCCTGGACGGAAGAAATGTAAAGAGGGGGGATCATCTGATCCTGCCCGCAGGCTACGGAGCGGCGCGCTTTTCCGGAAACATGGAACTCATTCTCTCCACGGCGGTGGAAAAGAAATAACACGGCGCGGAGACGGGACCGGCCGATTGGACGGTTCGAGGGCCCGGACGGGAGGGAAAAAGTATGATCTATCTGATCGCGGACACGCATTTCGGGGACGACAATATCCGGCGGTATGAGAACCGTCCTTTTGCCACGGCGGAGGAGATGGACGAGGCGCTGATCCGGAACTGGAACAGCGTCGTAAAGGAGGGGGACCTGGTCTACGTCCTGGGGGACTTTGCCCTTGCGGGAGGGGAACGGGAACTTCTTGAGAGGCTGGCGGGGCGGAAAATATTGATTAAAGGCAATCACGACAGGGCCTCCTTAAGGGAATACCGGGAGTGGGGGTTTGAGGAGGCGTATGGCCTCCCGGTGATCCTGGACGGCTTCTGGATCCTGTCCCATGAGCCCCTTTATGTGAACGAGAACATGCCCTACGCAAATCTCTTCGGCCATGTCCACGGGTCCCCCCAGTACCGGACCTGCAGCAGCAGACACTACTGCGTCAGCGCGGAGAGGATCGGCTATCAGCCCATCCCTTTGGAGAAAGTAAAGGAGGAGATTCAAAAAAGGGACAAGAAATAAGGTATGCAGAATGACTAAATTTCGCGGATTTTATTTGGGAAAATTGTTTTGAAAAAGGTTTATCATGGCAACATTCATAAAAAAATCAGCAAAAAATGAAAAAAGTCTTGGCAATTTATCCATCATGTTGTATAATATGACTTAGCTCGGGGTAGAGCAAAAAAAGTAAAGGAGAGTACAAGATGACACGGAAAGAAAATATTTTACATTTCTTCCGCAACACATGGAAACACAGAGTTCATGTTCTGATGGCGCTTCCTACCTTTCTGATCATGTTCTTTTTCCTTTATGTTCCCATGGGCGGTCTGGTGATGGCCTTCAAGAACTTTAACTACAGGGACGGTATCTGGGGGAGCCCCTGGAACGGTATTCAAAACTTTAAGTTTCTTACAGCGTCAAAGTCTATCTTTACGAATATGACTTCCAACACGCTGATGTACTATGTGATCTTTACACTGCTGGGAACTTTTTTGAATGTACTGCTGGCGATCTGCATCGACCAGCTCGTCTTTAAGAAACTGGGCGCGACCCTGCAGAGCATCCTGATCATCCCGATCTTTATCTCCTATGCGGCGGTACAGTTCCTCGTGTACGCGTTCCTGAGCACCGATACCGGATTGATCAACCATCTGCTGGGAACCAGGATCCGTTTCTACTCTGAGGCCGGGTACTGGCCTACGATCCTGACCATCGTGAAAATGTGGAACAGCGTGGGCTACGGCTCCGTGCTCTATATGTCCGTTCTGGCCGGCGTGGATATGCAGCTCTACGAGGCGGCACAGATTGACGGCGCGAACAAGTGGAAGCAGATCAAGCATATCACGATCCCTTCCCTGATCCCCATGATCACCGTGATGCTCCTTCTCTCCGTCGGCAACATCATGAGATCCGACACCGGTCTGTTCTATCAGGTTACGAGAAACAGCGGTACGCTGGTGAGGACGACGCAGGTTATCGACTCCTATGTGCTGAATCAGATCCTTGGAAGCTCAAACTTCGGCTTTACCGCCGCGGCGTCATTCTTCCAGTCGATAGTGGGCCTGATCCTGATCATCATAGCCAACTTTGTGGTTCGCAAGATTGAACCCGAGAACGCATTATTCTAAGGGGGGATCGCAGACATGAGTGCAAAGAGAAAAGAGGAAAAAGCCCAGGAGAAGCTCTACGATCTCCAGTACGGCGTAAAAAAGAAAAAAGGGATCGGGCAGTACATACTGGCGGTGATCCTGACGATCTATACGATCATTGTAGCGCTTCCCGTTGTCCTGGTATTTATCTCCGCGTTCACGGATGAGAAGACGCTGGCGTCTGAGGGTTTCAGCTATTTCCCTTCGAAGTGGTCCCTCAGCGGATTTAACGCGGTGCTCCGGTATGGACATCAGCTTATCGTGTCCTACGGCGTGACCATTCTTGTCACACTGGGAGGCACTTTGATCGGTCTGCTCTGCATGAGCCTTTTCGCCTATGCGCTGAGCAGAAGGGATTTCCGTCTCCGCGGGTTCCTGGCGATCTACGCAATGATCCCCATGCTGTTCAACGGAGGCCAGCTCTCCGGCTACATCGTGTTTACGTCCATGTATGGACTGAAGGACAGTCTGTGGCTCCTGATGCTGCCGATCTGCTGTACCACCATGAACATCATCATTCTCAGAACATATATTCAGAACAGCGTTCCGGAGGAGCTGATGGATTCCGCGAAGATCGACGGAGCGGGAGAGTGGAGGACTTTCTTCCAGATCACCCTGCCCCTGATGAAACCCACGCTGGCGGCTGTGGGCTTCATGATGGCTACCACCTACTGGAACGACTGGCAGAACGCTCTGCTGTACATCGACAGCAACAACAAGAAGCCTCTGCAGCTCCTTCTGGTGAACATCCAGAAGAGTATCGAGACCCTGCTGAACGCAGGAAACATCCCCGCATCCGCCCTGGCGGCAATGCAGGGCACCATTCCCCAGTATTCCGCGACCATGGCGACTGTGGTGATGGTGGTAGGTCCTATCATCATCCTGTATCCTTTCTTCCAGAAGTACTTTGCGAAAGGTCTGACGATGGGATCGGTGAAAGGCTGATATTCGGGAAGTCCATTGCGGATTTCTTTAGAATATACAACATTTATTTTTAAGGGAGGATTTTCAAATGAAAAAGAAGAAGTTTCTTTCTGTGGCATTGGTCGCAGCTATGACTGCTTCTCTGCTTGCAGGATGCGGCAGCGGCGGTTCCGGTGATTCCGGCAACGGCGGCAATGCCGGCGGCAACGGCGGAAACGCCGGAAGCGGTGACAAAGTTCACATCAATGTCTACAGAGCAACCTTTAACCTGGCAGCGGCTGATACCAATCAGGTTAAGAAGGTTGAGGATGCGATCAATGCATATCTGGATGAGAAGGGAACAAACATCGAGATCGGCCTGACCGATGTGGGTTCCGGCGAGTACACTGAGAAGGCTAACCTGGCTCTTGCCAACAACGAGATCAACCTGCTCTGGACGGCAAGCTGGGAGAGCACCATCGGCACCAACGACCTGGTTCCCAACGGCGCGGTTTATGACATCACCGATCTCCTGCCCGGCACTCCGCTGTACAACTCCATGGATGCGGATCAGTGGGAAGCTACCAAGTATAACGGCAGGAACTATTACATCCCTGTTTATAAGGACAATGTAGAAGGCTACGACTTCATGTTTCGTCAGGATCTGATCGACAAGCACAACTGGGATATCACTTCCGTTAAGACGCTGGCTGATCTGGAGCCCATGCTGGCTGACGCTAAGGCAGACGGACTGAAGTATCCCCTGCTGACCCAGAAAACCGCAATGTTCTACAGATGGTACATTGACAGCTTTGATTTCTTCACCGGCGATGTTACTGCTAACTGGGTCTGCGTTGACAGAGACACCAATCAGGTAGTTTCCACGATTGAAACCCCTGAGTATCTTGAGTTCTGCACCCTGATGGCAGATTGGGCAGAGAAAGGTTATATCTCCGAGGACGATGTGACCAAGACCACCACAGATACCACCACCCAGACTCAGGATTGGGCAATTTCCTGGTGGACCGATATCCCTGTAAACGATGAGGCAGATGCTCGTTACGGTCAGGATGTCACCATGCAGCCTGCAACCAAGAGATGGGCTCACTCCACTTCCGCACTGGGTTCCTGCTATGCGGTAACCGCTAACAGCACTGCGGAGCAGGCTAAGGCTTGTATCGATTTCATGGGTCTGCT
>CANQCF010000129.1 GCA_947589505.1 uncultured Acetatifactor sp.
CATTAAGCCATCGATTGAGACCACGAGCAATGCTTTTAAAATTATTCTTCCTAATCTTAACTACGTAAAGGAAAAAAATGACAGTGCAAGGGAAACAATACGCCCGCTGAAAAATAGTACAGAAAAGGAAGATCGTGTCGAAGCTGTTGTAAGCTTATGTCAAAAGAACGGCTTTGTTATCCGTAAAGATATTGAACAAGCTCTGCACATCTCTCAGGCAACAGCTATTTTGCTTTTGCGCGAAATGGTTTCCGACGGCCTCCTGGTGAAAAAAGGTACCGCTAAAAACACGCGGTACTATTTAGCAAATTTATGATATAAACGGATTTAGACCATTATTTTACCCAATAACAGACCCTTGTTTCAGCAAAAACTGCGCGGGAGCCTGGGAAGACCGCCGCGCAATATACCAAATATAACAGAAAATATAGTATTTCCAGTCAACAGGAATATGAAATCTTCATATTTTTCAGAAATCCTTCAACATTTGTAGCCGTACTTTCAGATTCATCCGTCAAAAGTCCGTCGTCAGTCAAAAGCGGCGTATCAAGGACCGACTTAACTGAAACAGCTACACTTGCACAGGAAGCTATCGTCTGCTTAGAGGCATCGGAATAACCCTTGTAATCGTCCCCCTCAATTTTCACAATATCCTCCATTTTATAAATCAGCGGAAGGAAATATGTATCTAACCGGGCAAGCAGATTATAAAACATATAGGTTCGTCTTCTGATTGTTTCACATTGCAGGGATGCTGAATTAAGCTGAGACGCAATCTGGATGGCTTCCGATTTGTTTGTGTATGCCTTCTCAAGATTTTTCTTAGCCGCATTGCCTGCAACGACACCCATAACCATGAGCGCAGGACCAGCTACAAGCCCTCCCAGTACCATAGTGCCGCCTGCCATACCGAGCCCGCCTGCCGCAAGCGAACCGCCTCCGAAAAAAGCCAGAGTCGCATTAGTGGCCGCCGCTCCGTGCAGGGCGGCTATTGCGGTGCCGGTTGACGCGCACGCCAGAACCTGAGCTGCGCCATACGCCCCGAATGCAGTCAACGCTCCTCCTGCAGTTCCGGCGACTGCTCCGCCCGCCAAGGATCCTGCAAAGTTTACCATCGTCTTCATTTCGGCAAATTCCTTTTCATCCACATGGAGCCGGTGCAGTTCATCAAGCCCCTCGGTTTCTCTGAAATCTACATTTTTAATTTTCGTGAAAGTATCAAGAAACTGCGTCATGCTTGTGTTTAATACAAACAGCTTTTCACTTCCCAAATGAGAGAGAGAATTTCCACATGCCAGTCTTTGCGCATTCAACAGTTTTGTGGCATCTTCCACAATCTCATTGGCATCTTTATTAATGTTATGAGCATTAACGGTATCAATACTGGCCTTTACTGTTTTTCCAACTCCAAACGCCCCCGTCGCCGCGGCGACACCCATAAACAATAACGGTAATGGCATACAATTTTCTCCTTCCGGCTCAAAGCGAAATCAAATCTTTCACACTCTCAAAGATTACATTCTTCCTGTCCGCAATTTCATTAACCATGGTTTCAATTGTCAGGTAAGGCCTGTCCGTCGTCTTGATCCAGGACAATTCCTTCTCCAGATCCATGAGTGTCAGTATGCTGCTCTCCATCTCCAAAAATACGGCCTTATTAACATTCAGCTTACGCACGATATATTTCAAAAGCCTTCTCTCGGTTTCGTCGTAGCTTTCGTCACTGTAAGCCACAGTCAGCAAGTCCCATATTAACAATTTTGGAGTAATGAAAGTATCCTCCGTCTGGACAGATGAAGAAAGTGCATGCTCAACCCCATCCTGAAGAACATCATAATAATCCTCCGGGTCAATGACCTGTTCCATCTGGGACTTACACTCATTTACAATTTTCTCTTTATTTTCCGCAAAATCGGGATCAAATTCCGCTCCTATTGCGTCAAACTTTTCTTCTTCGCTATGAAAAATCTCACCATCCGCCGCCATCAGATAATAAATAATTTTTATGGCATTCCGCGTAGAAATAGCCTTGATTTCCATAGGTTCATCTGAATGATCCTGCTCCGTTTTGCAAGACTTTTTCTGAAACATCTCCTTAACCTGACCGGGAACTTTTATTTCAGGCACTTTAATATCCGGCAGTTTTACATTCTGTACCGATGTTTTAACAGAATCCACAGCGCCATGAAGCGAGTTAAGTATGCTTTTATTTTTATCTTCTTTCGCCATTCTTTGCCTCCTATCACAGCGTCAATGGAAGTTCCGATTCCATCAGCGCATCAAATTCCTCCTGATTCGTAAACTGCGGCTCCCGCCCAAGGACCTTCTGAATAATGACATTTCCACGAATGACCAGGTCGGAGTCTCCGGCAGCCAATCCCTGCTGCATATAATCAAAACCTGACATAAATTCCGAAATATCTTCTGCAAGGTAATTGGATACCTTTTCTTCCAGTTTTGCTTTGAACTCCTGAAGTTGTTCTAAGAATAACGAGGCCTTTGCTTCTGACAGGAGCATTTTCTCGTGGATCAGCTGCGTTTCTTTCTTCTCATTAGAGACTTCTTTCACGATTGCAAGAGCAGTTCTGCCTGCGCCGACATAATTGACCCTTGTGACAAACCTCCCGGAAAACAATACCCAATTCCCGCCTGATTCAATTGCGGCATGAATAGCTGCGTCAGCAGTATCAGCAGCCACGAAGGTCATGGACGAAATAGTCAGCATCCTGTCCACCGTTCTGCTTCGAATAGGAATCACATTGCTCCAGTTAATATTTTTAATACTATCATGACAATCTAACTCGCTCACGAAATG
This sequence comes from uncultured Acetatifactor sp., assembly GCA_947589505.1. Classification (GTDB taxonomy): domain Bacteria; phylum Bacillota; class Clostridia; order Lachnospirales; family Lachnospiraceae; genus Acetatifactor. The sequence goes on from CANQCF010000129.1 coordinate 2,816, forward strand.
GGTAACAAAATACCCCACACGCACCATTGTCTCATTTAAAACAATGGGAACAGTCTGTTTCCCTATTGCTTTGTAAAGTGTCAATTCATGACGCAAATCAATTTTTTGATTTTGGTATAAATCATTCACAAAATAGGGAAGACCTGAATCTTTCAAGCCGGGCAAACTTGCAATTTCATATAAAAAGGAAAGAAAAATTCCCGGAATCCCCATTCCGTCTCCAGCCGTATTTTTAGAGCCCCCCATATCACTAACCAAATGTCCAAACCAGTTGTCAGCACATTTTGCTACCTCTATCAATATTGGCGTTGATGCAACCAGATGAGCTAATTTATGTAAAATTTCAGGTATTTCATGTCCTTCTTCCTCTGCATAACGCTTTTCGGCAATGGCAACCAGCCAATTCAATACTCCGGTTAATAAAGCCGGGGTGAGAACTTGCAGTAAATCTTTGGAATGTGTCTCAACTAAAATAAAGTGCCAATCACCCTCTCGATTTACAAAGGTGCCAATGCGGAGAAACTGTACTACTAAAGAAGCCATAAGTCCTAGAGGTGTTGGGTGGTGGGCAAGATCCGCAAGATGATGATTTATTGCGGCTACACCACTATCCACGCCCTTCCATACATTATCTTGAGCAACCTTAAAAGCTTTCTCCAATTCGCCAATTGCCTTTTCCAAGGGTAAATCACCAAAGCCTCTGGCATTGGCATATTTCTTAATAAAACATTCGATCTGTTTGCGAGATATCTCAATATCATCGTCTGTGATTTTGAACTCACCCACAAAAACACTATCGATAATACCCGAAAGAATACCGCTGCCAATAGCTACTGCGTAATCGGTCTTGTCCGCGCTGCTGGTGTAGCGTTCTAACTCCATATTGACCTTTTGGAGTGCCTGATTTACTGTGTCAAGATCAATCTTACCTTGCGAATTTTCCGCAGTAACGGTCAACTCGGCAGTGACAACTTCTTCAGAACAGATGTCTTCCTCCGCCTGCTTTGCCTTAACCGTATAGGTGCCATCTAAGATTTCCTGACACTGTGCTGATTTCGCCCATTCATAACATTCATAGGCTCGTGTCGCCATTCTCGGATGACTTTCCTTTTCAACCAACATTTGTTCAAGAAACTTGTTTGACTTGGAATCATTGACAAACGCTTTGAGATCCAGAGCCTGTTTCAGAAATTCATTTCGGTCAATATTTTCGTCATAACCGTGTATTTTAAGAAGAACATCGACCATTTTTTCTGCACCGCCATCGCAAAGGACTGCGGCACGGTCTGCCGACAACTCACTGCACCTGTCCCAGAACAGCAACGCCCTGACAAGCGCAGGCGTTAAAAATACCCGAATCGCAGGAATAAGTGCCAAGGGACTTTTTTCAATACCTTCAACAAGCTGCATCGCTATCGAATGGTAAAGAGAATGTTTGCAGGCGATATGACCACATTCATGTGCCAAAACACTTGGCATCAAATCATAAGGGAGCTCCTCTACCAGCTGGGAGGTCACACAGATATACGGTTGGGTGCTCCCGCCGGTTGCGGCGTTCATCTTCTTCGACTTCACATAATATAGTTCCGGCACAGCGATACCCAACTTGTCACAGATCGGTGGGAGCAGATTATATATCTCCGGCATTTGGTTTTCGCTCAGGCGAATCGCAGACGAAAGGAAATGGATCTTAGCAGCTTTTTCATCGTAATTGGCATGGTAGGCTTCCAACAGATTAATAAACCTTGGAAATGTATTCAATGCGGCCGTCGCTTTTCGGTCCAGTTCGTGCATATATAATTCAGAATTATACGGCATATCTTCACCTACCTATCCTTTTATCTTTTGCGGAATCTGTTTCAGAATCCGGCACAAATTCAACGATATCATCAAGTTTGCAATCAAGAGTAGTGCATAATTTTTCCAACACATTGACCCTGACGTCCTCGTTTCGTCCAAGCTTAGCCATTGCGTTTGTACTGATTCCGGCAAGATTGGTTAATTCCGTCTTGTTGATGTCCTTATCAATCATCAGTTTCCATAGTTTATTATAATTAACCGACATTCAGGAATCTCCTACTTTTCAAGCCTTCAAAAGATTGTGCCTATAAATGTAATATATCATAATCAGTTTCACAACGCAAGATTTTCTTGAATATTGCAAGATTAATTTTAAAATGTAAAACTGCGCAGAAGCCTCTTATTCCTTTTCTTTCTTAAAGACAAAAAACTTGCTGATTACATAATTGCCGATCATGACCAGTACGGAGACAAAAATCTTGGAATACGCCTCGTTGATCTTCATGACATTGACCATGAGAACCATCATCACGGGGTCCAGAACCCCTGTGGCGACACGGCCGCCGGCGAACTGGGAAAATTCCTTCAGCAGATTCGGCTCATGGCTCTTGAATACCCAGATCCGGTTCATAAAATAACCCGCCACAACGCCGACCACCCAGGAAATGATGCTCAGGACAATGTTCTGCCAGACAACCTGGGCGTCCAGAATCGTGTAGGCGCAGAGAAACCACGCCGCCCAGGAGACGATCGTGTTGATCACGCCTACGATCAGGTAAACGATGATCTCCTCGTATTGCTTCATCAAAGCCTTGATCTTTTCTATCAAAATATTACCTCTCTTTCTTCATTACGTCCAACCATTCAGCCGCCCTTTTAAAAAATGCGTTCCTATATCACCAATTCCATCAACAACAATTCTTAAAAACCTGTTTCAAAAAGGAAATGCAAACAATCCATATCGCTAATCCCATCGACAACAGTTCTCAAAACCCTGTTTCAAAAAGGAAATGCAAACAACCCATATTGCCAATCCTATCGACAACAACTCTTAAAACCCCGTCCCAAACAGGAAATGCTGCGCCGTAACGCTGACCGCCACGATCACGATCAGCAGCAGAATTGTCAAAGCCCAGTACCCTTTCCGGGGGTAGCCGAACCGCTTTAACGCACCGGATATCTTAAAAAACAGCATCCCGTAAAAAAAGAGGAATGGCAGGGTGGCAACCATCAGGACGCTGTATGTAAAAATCGCAAGAATCAGGATGATCACCATGGCGGAACCCCACATCTTCATGAGTTCCGACTTCGGGTAATCCCCCTCTTTCTCCCCAACCTCCTGGTCGATACGGGTCACCATGTGACTCATACTGATAAAATTCCACATAAAGCCAATGGATATTTTTTCTTTCTTTTTCAATTCTTCGTCAATATCGTCGCCCCATCTGGAATTCATCCCTCTTTTCCTCCCATGCTAACAAAACTTTTCCTTTTTACAATGTTCTCATTCCGGCGATAGTCCTCCGCCGCCTGAATGTTTCCCGCCAAATCGCTCTGCTGCCTTGGCGAAACACTCTTATTCACTCCGGCGGATCCTCTCTGCCAGGCTCTATTTGGGGGGAACTTTCCGGTCCTTTTTCTTTCGCTCACCGTTACGGATTTACAATATTCCTCGCTTCCCCTCTCAGGAAGGAAGCAATATTTTCATACACTCCCTGTACGCATCTGGTCCTGGCCTCCACGCTGGCCCAGGCGAGATGAGGCGTGATGATCAGCCGGCTGCTGTCCTTGATCCGGCTCAAAGGATTCGAGAGCTCCAACGGCTCCTTCTCCACCACGTCCAGACCCGCGGCCTGAATCCAGCCCTCCGTCAGGGCACGGTAGAGCGCCCGGTTGTCCACCACCGGCCCCCTCGCCACGTTGATCAGGATCGCGGAGCGCTTCATTTTAGAAAGCGCCTGTTCGTCGATAAAATTCCGGGACAGGTCGCTCAGGGGACAGTGCAGTGACAAAAAGTCGCTCTCCCTGAGCAGCGTTTCCTTATCCACCCGGGGATATTCCGTGCAGGCGCTCTTACCCGTGACCGAGTGGAAGATCACCTTACATCCGAAGGCCGAGGCCAGCTTCGCCACCCTTTTTCCGATATTCCCCATGCCGACGATCCCCCAGGTCTTCCCCTCCAACTCATAAAACGGAATGTCGAAATTGGAAAACCGATCCTGGGCGCTGTATGCACCGGATTTTACATACTCATCATAGTGAAAGAGCTTCTGGGACAGGGCAAGGGCAAGCGTCAGCGTATGCTGGGCCACCATACCGGTAGAGTAGTCCACCACGTTGCGCACCTGGATCCCCCGGGACCTGCAGTACTCCAGATCACAGGTGTCAAAGCCGGTGGCCAGTTCGCAGATCAGCTTTAGATTCGGGCAGTCTTTCAGCGTTTCCTCCCTCATGGGAGCCTTATTGCAGATGACGATATCCGCGTCGCCCACTCTCTCCGCCGTCTCCGCCGCCGTGACGGTATTGGGGTAAATTACTACCTCCCCGAACTCTTGAAAGCAGTCCACGGAGATGTCCGTACCCGCGCTGTTCCTCTCTAACATCACAATCTTCATACCCATGCCTCCAGGCGTCCGTAAACCGAACGCATCGTCATATTCATGATAATTCCCTTCTCGTATTCTGTCAACTCTCCTCCGGTGCCAGTTACTCTGCAAAATAGCTTTTAAAGATAGTCCCACGACGACGGCGTGCGGGGGATTATGTTCGATCACTATCTTAACGAACAATAGATTTCTTCCCATTTGGGTGGTATAATGTTAAATGTCGAGCAAGCGACTGTTCGGCGATCGGGATTTGGCGGTATGTAAAGTCATGTTGCGGAATTGTAAAGCTGATGTGATGGAATTGTAAAGCAGTTGTGGT
>CANQCF010000130.1 GCA_947589505.1 uncultured Acetatifactor sp.
ATCGACGAGCTGGAGAGGATCCTTCGGAACGCCGAGGTGGTTGTGGAGGACGAGGTCGATTTTAACAAGATCAACATCGGATGCGTTGTAACCCTCCTGGATCTGGAATTTGGCGAGGAAGTGGAGTACAGGATCGTAGGATCGAAAGAGTCCAACAGCCTCAGCGGCATGATCTCCAACGAAAGCCCTGTCGGCAGCGCGCTGCTGGGCCATTCAGTGGGCGACTCCGTGGATGTGGAGACCCCTGCGGGAATCTGCACATACAAGATCCTGGGGATCAAAAAGAACAGCTGATCGGAGATCCTCGCTGTAAAAGGGCGGGAGGAACTGCCTGGTCCGGCAGACGGACGCGCAAAATGCCGCCGGTTTTATCCGCAGGGAACAGTTTGAGGTTTTCTTGGAAAACAGAGTTCCGGAAATGGATTTCATAACAGGAAATAAGGAGAACAAAAAGTGACAGAGGTACAGAATACGAATGCCCCGCAGCAGGACGTCCACCAGCTATTAAAGGTGAGAAGGGAGAAACTTGCGGCCCTCCAGGAGGCCGGAAAGGATCCCTTTCAGATCACGAAATATGACCAGACCCACCATAGCGATGAAGTGAAGGAACTTTACGCCGCACATGAGGCGGAGCTTCTTGCAGGCAGGAAAGAGCCGGATGTGGACGGACTGGACGAACAGCAGGCCCGGGAGGCAATGACTCAGGATTACAATGAGAGAAGGGCCATTATGGACGCCAGTCCCATCAGCGTCTCCGTGGCGGGGCGCATGATGTTCAAGCGCGTCATGGGAAAGGCTTCCTTCTGTAATATCCGCGACCGCAAGGGCGATATTCAGGTATATGTCTCCCGGGACGCTCTCGGCGAGGAGGCCTACGCGGAGTTCAAGAAATCCGATATCGGAGATATCTACGGTGTAAAGGGCTATATTTTCCGCACGAAGACCGGAGAGATCTCCATCCATGCCCAGGAGATGACCCTGCTGTCCAAGAGTCTCCAGATCCTTCCGGAGAAATTCCACGGCCTGACTGATACCGATACCCGGTACCGCCAGAGATATGTGGACCTGATCATGAATGAGGATTCCCGGGAGACATTTGTCAAGAGATCCCGCATCATTAAGGAAATCCGGAATTTCCTGGATGCCAGGGACTTTATGGAGGTGGAGACCCCTATGCTGGTCTCCAATGCCGGCGGCGCGGCCGCCCGCCCCTTTGACACCCATTACAATGCTTTGGACGAGGACGTGAAGCTCCGCATTTCCCTGGAGCTCTACTTAAAGCGCCTGATCGTGGGAGGTTTGGAGAGAGTGTACGAGATCGGCCGCGTGTTCCGCAACGAGGGCGTTGATACCAGGCACAATCCCGAGTTTACCCTGATGGAGCTATACCAGGCATACACCGATTATGAGGGTATGATGGAACTCACGGAGAGCATGTTCCGCTGCCTGGCGGAGAAGGTCTGTGGTTCCGCCGTGATCACTTATAACGGAGTGGAGATCGACCTCGGAAAGCCTTTCGAGCGCATCACCATGACCGACTGCATCAAAAAATATACCGGCATCGATTTTGACGCGGTGGCGGACGACGCGGAGGCCAAGAAACTTGCGGACCAACACCATATTGAATATGAGGCCCGCCACACCAAGGGCGACATCATCAACCTCTTCTTTGAGGAATTTTGCGAGGAGAAATTGATCCAGCCCACCTTTGTCATGGATCACCCCCTCGCCATCTCCCCGCTCACCAAGAAGAAGCCCGGAGACCCTGAGAAAGTGGAGCGCTTTGAACTCTTTATCAATACCTGGGAGATGTGCAACGCCTACTCCGAGCTGAACGATCCCATCGACCAGCGGGAGCGCTTCGCGGCCCAGGACGCCGCTTTCGCCGCCGGAGACGAGGAAGCGAACCACACGGACGAAGACTTCCTGAATGCCCTGGAGATCGGCATGCCCCCCACAGGCGGCATCGGTTACGGCATCGACAGACTGGTGATGCTCCTCACCGACAGCCCGGCGATTCGTGACGTGATCTGCTTCCCCACGCTAAAGAGCCTGAGCTGATGGAAACGGAGTAAGTTCAAGGACTTACTGAAATGTTGAAAGCAGAAAGCCGTGCAGATGTACAGCAAAGAAGTAAATCGAAGTGAGTTGATAGGAGCTGACAAGAGATTTTGATAGGTTATGGGACAATCGAATAGGGCAGTAAGATTTAAGGACACTTTCTAAAAATGATCATTCAAAGGGAGTGTCCTTTTCGCTTTTGATTCGGCGGCTGCTAATTGGTTTCTTTCTTTTTAAATTTTAGAGAAACTAAATTTCAATGACATAAGCGCGTATATGATATGTTAATATAGAATCATAACTCAAAAGGAACCAGATTATGGCTTCACAAAACGAAGCGGCTTTGTCCGGAGAGCTGCGCAAACGCTTCGGAATGGAGACTTACAATGTTAAAAATTCAATATTATGAAAACAAAAAGGATCTTTATAACGATTTAGACAACTTAGGCGGGAAGACAGTCCTATATAGAGAGGAACTGTTCACGTCCCTTATGTGCGGCAGTATCTTTGAGGAAGAAAACCGTCCGCCGTTCAGGGATGCGGAGAGCCGGATGCTCCTGAAGGAGTTTGGGATCGAGTTGATGGAGGACGACTGGTACAGCATCATCGACGAGGAAAGGCGGACCTGCTTTGCAGACCTTTCATCGGATCTCAAGTACGCGCTGGTGCTGATCGACGAGTCCCGGAATGGAAATTACCTCACGGCTAATTTTCTGTCGGATGATGTATGGGATGCGCTGAGAAAGGTTCCGTTCGATATATTGATCTCATGTACGTGGGAAGATATTTACCGGCCCACGGTGCCGTACGGTGATTATGTGATCTATGGACTGCCATACGGCGGGGACGATGGAGTATATGTATTCGGCCAGCGAGGCATGGAAACTTTGCGGGATACCGATTTTTATACCCCTTTGCGTCCCAGGGAACCGGGAGTGATTGACGAGGGAGCGGGCCTCGAAAAGCAGTTGTATCTTGGCAAAGACGGCAAATATTACGCCTCGTGTCTGGTCGGGGCCCTGCGTTATTACTGGCGGCAGCATCTGGACGAAATTCTGGAATACATTGATGGCCTGAAGCCTCCTAAGAAGCTGAAGACGATTGAAGATACTTATTCGATATCTGAATTCAATGAGAGGATCGAGCGGTCGGACTATGGAGATATTTTTGCGAATTTAACCGGAGATAGTCTGTGGCAGCAGATGGAGGATTGTCGATGGCAGTTGAATAAGTGTAAGGAAAATCTTCAGAAGGGCGAGATCACAGGGGATGAGTACAAGGCCGAGATGGACAGACTCATGGAGACAGATGGTTATCAGAGATACCAGTATTACCGCGACAAGTTTAAGATCGTAAATCATATGTATGAGCTGCCGCCAAAGGAGATGCTCTTTCGCAAAGTTCCGATCCTGTGGGTCAGGATGAACAAGGACGGCAGTTACATCATCGGCGGGGATCTCTCTGTGAAGTATCCTGCGCAGGAGGAAATCCTTGGGGAGGCCATATCCATGTGCTCCGGCGGATATGATACCTTTTTGTTATATGTGGATGCCAATGAAACGATAGACAGCCCGGACGATTTGGATGAAATGACATGGGCGGTCTGGGTACGCCAGGACTCCATTGAGTTATTTGACAAGTGGGACGGCCTGCGGTTGTTCGCCAAAGTGATCAGAGATGCGCTGGCATCGGGCAGATGCGAGATAATCGATAAGTTTTATTGAGAGAAAGACTTATCAATAGGCGTCGCTGATGCGGCCGGCACGGCGGGGCCGATCAGGAAATGTGAAATGTTTTAGGATGTATGGGAGGCGGATTATGTTTTGGAGGGAGATTCCATATGAGAATATGGCGCACGTCAAGTTCAAGATCCAATGTCCGGCTGATAAACCCACGCCTGTTGAATATGCACGACAGATTTATGAACATGCAGGCCGGGAGTATTCTAAGCCGCTGTCCCGTTTCTTTGAAACCTGGGTGTACACGGTAGAGGTTGAGCTGTCGGATTATGACGATTTTTGTGTTTGGCTGAAAGAAAAGATGCAGAATTGGTATGATAATGGTTTGATAAACTATGCCTGTTGGGGAAGGGTAGGATTATGAGTGACAATGCGGAAGATGTAAGGAACAGAATCAAGCAGTATGATGAAGAGAGCCACAGAAAGCTGCAGGAGAAGTATGGAAATGACTCTGCTGTTGAACTCGACCTTAACTATGACCAGGCAATAGGCAGCACAGGACGTCCGGTATTTATGGTTCGTGGTAAAAATATCACACATGAGCAGGCTGTACAAGTGCTTGCACAGATGGAGCCCAATCGAGTAAAAACTTCTGGATAAAGGCAGGTCGTAGAAACTGCAAACCCTTTTGTGGAAGGAATTATTTAGAAAAATAAGATGAAAAAAGAAACCTAAAAATAGAACGATATAAAAGGGAACCACAATTTTAAGTAACTAAAAATGCTGTTGACATTTTCGTAACTAGAAAGTATACTGGTCATAAGCTGGAGGAGGTGCGTAATTTGGCTAAGATGGGACGACCGAAAACGGATGAGCCTCGCTGCAATCAGGTAATGGTGCGTTTTACGGATAAAGAGTACCTGAAACTGAAGAAGTATGCAGAAGAAAATAACCTTACCGTAACAGAGACTGTACGAAAAGGAGTCGAACAGATGATGGCTTCCAAATTGTAAGCCTTGCAAAATCTCTCTTCCTTGATTATATGAAATAAGCGTTTGGGAAACGCCTGTCATATCACAAAACCATACTTTTAGAAAAAATCTAGGATCCTGGAACGCGTCTTGATTAGAACAGATGACTGACAGAAAAGGATTTTAGGGGAAAGCTATGTACCGACGCGGACGGATGGAAGTTATTGAAAAAAACATGAATACAAAACGAATCAGATATCTTGATCTTTATAAGGGAATCGGGATTATAATGGTGGTTCTCGGACATATGCAAATGATTCCAATAGAGTTGAAACTCTGGATAGAGGCTTTTCATATGCCGTTGTTTTTTGTGGCGTCCGGTATGCTGATCGGAGAGAAAAAACTGTATGAACGGGACGCAAAGACGACGTTTGGCGATCGTGCATGTTCCGTATTGATACCCTATTTCTGGTTCAGCCTGATTGCTGTTTTATGGGATGCGGCGGGGATATTTCTGGATCCGGCGCAGTATACAACGGTAAGTATGATCTCTAAAATATGGGATTCATTATCTTTTTACGGCGTTTCGGTATTATGGTTTCTTCCAGCTTTTTTTGTGGGAACGACAGGATATCAGAGCCTTCGCAAAAGACTTCGTTATCCGGCTGCCGTGATTCTACTGGGTCTGCTGGCAGCCGTAATTTGCTCTATTAATTCTATTCCGGATTATCTCGCTGGAAAAGAGATGAATGCGGAAATCTTTTTCCTTCAGCTATCCTTTGCTGTCTGTCGCGGGTGTGTCGGAATGTTTTTCTGTGCGGTCGGGGAAGGAGTGAGCTTTTTAACTGCATGGATGAAAGAAAGAAAGCTTTTAATGGTATCAGCTGGCATCCTGCTGACGGGGACCGGGACTATAGCTGCATTTGGAAATTATGAGGTATTCGGTACGATGGTATCTTTCCGTTATCTTAGTACCGGAAATACGGTACTGTTCTTTTTGGCGTCGGTATGTCTTAGTACCGGAGTTTTGCTGTTGTGCAGATGGGTGAGCGAATGTCCGCCCATAGAATATCTCGGAAGAAATTCCCTGATCATCATGCTGACCCATATGGATCTGCGTGTAATGAACATTGCTCAGAAAACCGGGGATAAGATATTTGAAACTTTTAATAATCATTTTGTACGCAGCATTACAGTGTTTGTCGTAATCCTGGGATTGGAGATGATTATGATATGGCTGTTTAACGGTATTTTGAGCTTTATGATCAAAATGCCTGAAAAGAGTGAAAACCGGAGGCTTTCGAAGTAAGGGGAGATGGTAAAGTATATTGATTTGCGGGAAAATGACAGCTTGGTCAGCATGGATCCATTTGATGCGGCTTCGAAGCACATAGCGGAACAGCAGGTGAAAGAATCTAAAATGGAAAGAGTGACAAAATTTTTCACGAGCCGGAGGAAGTAAAGTTCTAGCAGGAGGAGGTCTGCCCTTATGACAGAAAATATCGAAGTTTTTACCCAGAGCAGCATCCGCATTAAGGATGCAGGCAGGACGATTTATGCGGATCCGTTTCAACTGACGATAGAGCCGCATGACGCGGATTTTATCCTGGTCACGCACGATCATTACGATCATTTTTCACCGGAAGACATCGGGAAAGCGGCTAATAGCGGGACAGTCCTTATCGTGCCGGAGAAGATGGAGGATAAGGCGCGGGAGGTTTCCGGGCTGGTGAAGCAGGTCGTAACGGTAAAACCGGGTATCTGCCGGGAAGTGGAGGGACTGGAGTTTGAGACGGTTCCGGCGTACAACAGCTTAAAGCCATTTCATCCAAAGAGCGCTGAGTGGGTAGGTTATATCTTGAAAATTGGCGGCAAACGCATTTATATCGCCGGGGATACGGATGCCACAAAAGAGGCGAAGGCGGTTAAGTGTGACATTGCGCTGATCCCCATTGGAGGCACTTATACCATGGATGCGAAAAAAGCGGCGGAGCTCGTGAACACGATCCGGCCGGAGACAGCGATCCCAATCCATTATGGAAGTATCGTGGGAAAAGCTTCTGACGGAGACATATTTGCCGGATGTGTGAAGGCGCCGACAAAGGTGGAACTAAAATTACGGTTTTGACGCAGCTGATGATAGAAAGGCAGCTGAAAAATACGCCCTGGAGCAGACGGAAGATGCTCTGCCCCGCCGGAGGCAGGCGGGAAAAGTGTGGACTGCAGCCACTGTGCGTTCTGCCCGGCTGGAATTGACATCGGCGCTGTGAATAAGCTTTATGACCTGGCAAAGATCGGGGACGATATGGCGTTGGAGCGTATAATGTTTCGCAGACGGTTTTAGAAGGGACGAGGGAAACATTTTCGGCCGGCAGCACAGAGAGCAGTCTAAATACATATTATTTCTGCCAAATGTGTTAAGGAGACCTGTCATGAAAGGAGTGTGTTATCTTATGCCGGGAAGACGGCAGCTGGAATGGAAAAAATATTTTAAATTAGTTCCTCAAACTTCGCACTTGAATAAGTGCGGTGCCAGCGGCAAAGAATAAATTTGGCAAAGCATACATTTTCCCGCCATCTTTCCTGCGTGCGCCAGAAATCCACACTTTCTTAAAATCCAGCGGAGTTATCCACATCCCAAACCCTCACTTACTCATTAGCCGCCTTTTTGTGGATATTTAATTACTTTGCATCTTCCATTCCATCACCACCTATGGTATAATTATCTTGTTATTCAAGATACACTGTTGTGTATCTCTGAATGTAGAGTACATCTTCATCCGTTACTGGCTGCCTT
>CANQCF010000131.1 GCA_947589505.1 uncultured Acetatifactor sp.
AAGAAGACCCGTTCCCAGGGCTTCGGGCCGGAGGTCAAGCGCCGCATCATGCTGGGCTCCTTTGTCCTGAGCTCCGGATATTACGACGCATACTATATCAAGGCGCTGAAAGTGAAGGCGCTGATCAAGGAGGCTTTCGACAGGGCCTTTGAAAAATATGATGTGATCCTGGCGCCGGTGGCCCCGACTACGGCTCCGAAGCTGGGGGACAGCCTGTCCGATCCCATGAAAATGTACCTGGCGGATATTTATACCATCTCCGTGAATCTGGCCGGCCTGCCCGCCATCAGCGTGCCATGCGCGGCGGATGAGAAAGGTCTTCCCATCGGCCTGCAGATTATCGGGGCATGCTTCCAGGAGAAGAAGATCATCCGCGCGGCTTACACCTTTGAACAGAGCAGAAAGCAGGAGGATAGGATCCATGGCTAAAGAATATGAAACCGTCATAGGACTGGAGGTCCATGTAGAACTGGCCACGAAGACGAAGATCTTCTGCGGCTGCTCCACGGCGTTCGGAGGCGCACCAAACACCCACACCTGCCCGGTGTGTACGGGGATGCCGGGCTCTCTGCCCGTTCTGAACAGGCAGGTGGTGGAATATGCGCTGGCTGTGGGCCTGGCGCTGAACTGCGATATCACGAGAACCTGTAAATTCGACCGAAAAAATTATTTTTACCCGGACAACCCGCAGAACTACCAGATCTCCCAGCTCTATCTTCCCATCTGCCGCAACGGTTATGTGGAGATCGAGACGGATGAGACGGACGAAAAGGGCGCTCCCATTCTGAAAAAAGTGGGCATCCATGAGATTCACATGGAGGAGGATGCGGGAAAGTTGATCCATGACGAGTGGGAGGACTGTTCGCTTGTGGACTACAACCGCTCCGGCGTACCCCTGATCGAGATCGTCTCCGAGCCGGATATGCGGAGCGCCCGGGAGGTGATCCAATATCTGGAAAAACTGCGCATGATCATCCAATATCTGGGAGCCAGCGACTGTAAGCTTCAGGAGGGCTCCATGAGGGCGGATGTCAACCTCTCGGTCCGGGAGGTTGGAGCGAAGGAATACGGCGTCAGGACGGAGATGAAGAACCTGAATTCCTTCCGCGCTATCTCCCATGCCATCGAGGGAGAGCGTGCCCGCCAGATTGACCTCCTGGAGTCCGGAGAAAAAGTCCTGCAGGAGACCAGACGCTGGGACGACAATAAGGAGACTTCTTATCCCATGCGTTCCAAGGAGGATGCTCAGGACTACCGGTATTTCCCGGATCCCGACCTGGCGCCGGTGCATATCAGCGAGGAATGGATCCAAGCCGTGCGGGACCGCCAGCCCGAGCTTCGGGACGAAAAGCGCCGCCGTTACGCGGCAGAGTACGATATCCCGGCTTACGATATCGACATTATCACAGGTTCCAAGCGCATGGCGGATCTCTTTGAGGCGGCGGTGGCGATGGGAACCCCGCCCAAAAAGGTGAGCAACTGGCTCATGGGAGAGACTCTTCGGCTTTTAAAAGAGAAAAATATGGATCCCGAGGATCTTCGGATCTCCCCGGAGCATTTTTCGAAACTGATCGAATTAAACGAAAAGAAGGCCATCACGAACACGGTGGCGAAGGAAGTGTTTGAAATCCTGTTTGATTCGGATATCGACCCGGAAGAGTATGTAAAGGAAAAGGGTCTTATGACAGTGAACGACGAGGGGGCCCTGCGGAAGACGGTGGAGGAAGTGATCGCGGCGAATCCCCAGTCGGTGGCGGACTACCGCGCAGGCAAGGAAAAGGCCATCGGGTTCCTTGTGGGACAGACCATGAAAGCTATGAAAGGCAAGGCGGATCCCGCAGGCGTCAACGCCCTGCTGAAGGAACTGCTGGCAAAGGAATGATCCTGTTTTAAGGATTTTCCGGCACATCCCAGATAAAATCCAGAAAGGCGTGGGCCAGTTCAGGGTGTCCGGTGTTAACGATAACCGCAAAATACTGGTGATCGCTGAAAAAGTAAGCGTTGCTCAGCGCCTGGCAGTCATTGACGCGGATTCCTACGGGGACGGGATCAGTCATGGAATCCGGGTCGGAGGGATCCTCCGGATAGAGGATTTCGCTCTCGGATGTTTCCGCGGCTTCTGCCAGGGCGCGGTCCATATAAAAGAAATAGGGCTTGTATTTTTCATAATCTTCCGCGCTCAGAAATTCCCGCAGATCCATCAGCGCGTTTATATAGGCGTATCGGTTCATGCCGGCTGTGTCCGATACCAGGACATCTATGTCCCCGGCGGTCAGATATACCGTCATTTTCTGAGAGGTGGAAATAGTGGCCTGATCCAGAGCTTCCAGATCCAGGTGCATGTCCGAGTCAAAAAAAACATTGTATTCTTTCAGATCAATTCCCGCGGATTCCGCGAATCCATCCTTGTATTCTTCGGCCGTAAGGGAGGGGTACATATTCATGAGCACGGCGTAGAAAGCGGTGTCCTTTCTTGTCAGAAATGTGTAGAGAAGGGAGCCAAAGATCGCTGCGAGAGCGATACCGCCGATCACATGCCATTTGTAGTAATCCCAGAAATAGGCACATCTCTCCTTGAAACTGCGGTTTTTTACCTGTTCTCGCTCTTCCTTAAATTCATCCATCAGCGGCATCTGCAGGCCACCTGCCTTTCTTTGATCTCTTTAATACTATAAGATTTTGGAAGAATAAAGTCAATGAAACCTTTCTAATATATTTCTTAAAAAATAATGATATCGCCCGCGCCATTCGCAAAGCCGCGCCTGCGGCGACTGGCTGAACAGGCTGAACTGGTGGAAAAAAGTGGTGATTTTTGCTGGATAGTATGGTATAATTACGCTATTGATATACGTATGGTATTAAAAATCCGCCGCATGATAAATAAATGAGATTTTTCGGCGGCCTTTCCGGGTTTTCGACCCAGAGTTTCCAAAGGGAAAATGCGGGCGGAAGCATAGCCGGACAACAGCGGGGACAGCCGGAAAAGGGTTTTGCCGGGAAAACGGGAGAACAGACAGGGAACAGTCAGGGAACACAGACAGAGAACAGACAGGAAACAGACAAGGAACACAGACAGGAGACAGACAAGGAACACAGACAGAGAACAGACAGGGAACAGTCAAGGAACACAGACAGGGCACAGTTAAGAAACAGTCAAGGGATAGTTGAAGGAAAGGACCGGATATGGATAAGAAAAATTTGCTGAAGTCGCCACGGATCACGATAGAACCTTCGGATGAAGCAGACTTGTGGAACGCCGATTGGGTTATTTCCCTTACAAAAGGCGAAAAAAATCGGATTGGGAAGGCTTCCTTCGCCGGGGAGAAGGTCCGCGGAACCGTGCCGCTTCAGGTGGAACTGGAAGAAGAATACCAAAATCAGGGCTGCGGAACGGAGGCGATCCGCATGATGGTGAACTGGGCGTTCCGGCACGCCAATGTCTATGAGGTGACGGCGGTGGCGGAGCATGAGAACGACAAGGCGGTAAAAGCGCTGGGAAAAGCCGGATTCGTCTATCGGGAAGGGGATCGGCATACGGAGCAGTATTCTATTGTCAAAGGCAAGAGCAATTGGCTGGGGATCTATCTGGTGATCGGGATCTGCCTGGGACTCTTGCTGGGGATCGTGCTCTCAGCGCCAAAACTTGGTTTCGGGATTGGGCTGATCGCCTGTCTCATCGCCGGCGCCGCCATGGACAACAGTGAAAAACACAAGAGGGAGAAGATAATCGGGACAAAGGATGAGTAGAGGATCATGCAGTTATATGAGATGATGCTGGAGATGGGGTATCCGGAACCCTTCTGCAAAATAGTGTCCGGGGAACTGCGCTCGGATCTGGCACAGATCCGGATGATGGGGTATCTGAGCCAGTACTCCCAGGCGTCCCAGGAGCAGGTGGCGGACGAAATGCTTGCGATCCTCAGCGACCGGGATGCCTGGATCAAAAAGAAACAGATGGAGAACAACCAGCAGAAATGGAACCGCTTTCTTGCGGAAGGATTTGACGACGGGAAATAAAAGAGCTGCGAAGGGGAATTTCATGAAAAGAAGGATAAATTTCAGAAAGAGCATGCAGTACTGGCCGGAATTTTTGATCTTGTTTCTCTGCAGTATTCTGTTTCTGACTGAGATCGAAAATAAAAAAGGCTATCACATGGATGAGCTCCTAAGTTTCGAACTGGCGAACGCTGAATTTAATCCGTGGATTGTTCCGACACAGCCCCAGGGGCGTCTGGCAAAATTTGTCCAGCAGGAACTGCGTGGAAACAGTTTCGGGGAAACTTTCTCCAATCTGGTTGAGACAGTGAGAGATGTGTTCCGGAATCGGAGGAACAGCAAGCTGTTGTCTTATACTGCGGACGTGTATGAGGAACCTGTGTGGATAGGGAGAGAGACTTTTCAGGATTATATCACAGTGAATGAGGAGGATGACTTTAATTATTTGTCCGTGTACTTCAATGTGAAGGACGACAATCATCCACCCCTGCATTTTATGGTACTGCACACGGTCTCGTCCATTTTTCAGGAAAAGATCACGCCCCTGATGGGATGCGGAATCAATCTGGTCTGTGTGTTGGGCATTATGCTTCTTTTGATGAAGCTGGGAAGACAGTTCATGGAGCTGGCGGGATGCAGTGAGGGAGGACGGATCGTCGGGGATGGCGCAGCGTTTCTGTACGGCTTGTCGGCAGGAGCTCTCGCCACGGTTCTCCTGATTCGTATGTACGCGATGCTGACTTTTTTCTGCACGGCGCTTTTGGAAATCCATGTGGCGAAGGTATGCGGGGGAAAGCCGGAGGGTGAAAAGACCGACGGGGCTGACAGGACGGAGGAGAGTGGTTTTTTACGGAAAAATAAGCTGTTGATCCTTGTGACGGTCCTGGGATTCTGGACGCAGTACTTTTTTCTGTTTTACTGTATCATTCTTGCGGGAGTGACGGCAATCATTTTGTGGAGGGAAAAGAGAAGGAAAGAGCTGTGGCGTTATGTACGTGCCATGGTTACGGCAGCAGTCATCGGTTTGGCGGCGTTTCCCTTTGCCGTCAGCGATGTGTTTTCCAGCGGCCGGGGCGTGGAAGCTCTGCAGAACTTGTCGGCCGGGCTGTCCGGATACGGAGAGCGGCTCCTGGCCTTTGGAGAGATTCTGCTGAAGCGTGAAGGGCTCTGCTGTATCGGGATCTTTCTTCTGACCGCTGCAGCTTATCTGATCTTTCGGATCCGCCGGGGGAAGAAAACGGAGGAGAATGGGGTGCTCCGGATCAGAGAGTTTCTGGCGCTTCTCTGTATTCCCGCTATAGGTTATTTCCTGCTGGCGGCACGGAAGGATACGGAATCTCTTGCTGCGCTGGATGAAGTGGTCGTCGTCCTGAAAGAAAGGGAGGATGAGGCACGCCTGCAGAAAATCCTCGGAACATATGGTCTGCAGCTACAGAATGTGCTCTGGCAGGGCGGCGCACAGGAAGACGATGAAGTTCTTCTGTTTGCACGTTAGATATCGCGGCGGAATCGGCGGGATTTCCGCGCGGCAGTGAAAGGAAAGGAGGCCCCTATTGCATTCCCCTTTGGAAATCGCGAGGAACTACATTGAGGTCAGTATTCACAAGGCAAATCTGTCCGCCTTTAAGATGACGATCCTGGGGATCTTTGCCGGATTGTTTATCGGGTTTGCGGGCATCGCTTCTACGACGGCGTCCTCCACGGTGTCGGACCCCTCCCTGGCTAAGCTGCTGGGAGCGGTGGTGTTCCCGGCTGGAATGGCCATGGTTCTGATTGCGGGGAGCGAGCTCTTTACCGGAAACAATCTGATCATACTGGCGGTTCTGGAGAAAAGGATTCCGGCCTGGAAGATGCTGCGGAACTGGTTCTATGTGTACTTTGGAAATTTTGCGGGCGCTGCTTTGGTAGCGCTGGGGGTGGCCCTGGGAGGCACCCCGGATCTCTTTGGCGGAAAGCTGGCGGAGAGCGTTGTGGCCGCAGGCGCGGCGAGATGCAATCTGGACTTCGGGCAGGCTGTGGTCCGGGGAATCTTGTGCAATATACTGGTCTGTATCGCGGTGTGGATGTCATTCGCGGCAAAGCAGGTATCCGGAAAGCTCCTGACCAGCTTCTGGCCCGTGATGCTGTTCGTGCTCTGCGGCTTTGAGCACTGCGTGGCGGATATGTACTTTGGCGCGGCGGCCCTGTTTACGGCGCCCCGGTACGGGATATCTGTGGAAGGATTGAACGTGATCAACTTTTTTGTGAACTGTATCATTCCGGTGACTATCGGGAACATCATCGGCGGCGCCGGGATCGTTGGGTGCGGCTATTGGCTGGGGTATCTGCGCCACACGCCTTTAAGCCCTGTCTCCACGGAAAAGGAGCAGGAGGAAGTGGATATCGCGGAGGAATACTGATACATAGCCTGTATCATTCCTGTGACGAGAAAAGTTTCTGAGATCAAACGAATTCCTTGTTATCTCGGCAGGGAATTCAAGGAGAACAAAGAGAATCAGAAAGTCTATCATAAGGAACGCAATGTGGTTTATCGTGTTGTCGTGTCATTCTATAGTCCTGTTACCGATCAGGAGGAAATTTGCAGTTCATTATTCGCAGGACGGAGAATACTGGATAGAAATTTAATTATAGGAAATACTGTGCAAAATGGATTGAAATCTGACAAGGAAAAGCTGCCCGGGGAACGGGAAAAGCGCGAAAGGGGGAATGGCGATGCTGAAGGACTGGAGAAGGTCCGAGAGACCGGAGGACGAGGAACTGGAAAAGAGGCTGGAGGATCTGCGGGGCAGGCTGGCGGCGAAGCAGAACCAGGTCAAGGAACATAAACTGCCGGTCCTGGTGGTTCTGGAGGGCTGGGGTGCGGCCGGAAAGGGAAGCGTTCTGGGAAAGGTGATCCGCAATATCGATCCCCGCTTTTTTAAGGTTGCCACAATGAGCGTGGAGACCGAGGAGGAGAAGAGAAAGCCCTTTTTGTACCGTCATTTTGTGAAGATTCCGGAGGCGGGCAAATATATGTTCCTGGACGGCAGCTGGATGGACGAGGTGACGGGGGAATACCTGCACGGAGAGCTGAGCGGGGAGGAATACCGCAAGCGCCTGTCCAGCATCCGCATGTTTGAGCGGCAGCTCACGGACAACGGCTATCTGGTGATGAAGTTTTTCTTCCACATCGATGAAAAGGAACAGAAAAAGCGGATCGATACCCTTTTGGAGGATAAGAACACCAAGTGGCGGGTGAGCCAGTCGGATCTCTGGCAGAACAAGCATTACGACAAGTGTCTGGAAGTGTACGACAACTATCTCCGGGAGACCAATCAGTCCCAGGCCCCCTGGTATATCATCGACGCGAAGAATAAGAAGTGGGCGGAGACCCAGCTTTTGGATATCCTGGTGAACGGCATCGACACGGCCCTTTCCAACGGGGCGGTGGCAGTGCCCATCCTGCAGAACATGTTCCCCCTGCGAAAGACGCCGAAGCTGGCGGAGATCTC
>CANQCF010000132.1 GCA_947589505.1 uncultured Acetatifactor sp.
TCCATGGGATAGGACGCCGGCATCTCGCTGGGAACCACGGCATACAGATATTCCTCCAGAGGAAGGACATTCACCGCCGTAAGGCCCTGCTCCGTGCATCGGATCTCCAGCTTTCCCCGATACCCCGGCGTACCGCCGTTTCTCTCCAGATTGTTTATGTATAATTTTCCGGTCAGAGCCGAGGGCGATGCCTCCAGGATCAGATCGCCGTCCCCGGAAAAACTTCCGGCGTCGATCACACAGACCTCCCCGGGCCCATAGCTCACCGCGCCTACCCCCGCTCCAACCTGCGGATCCGCACCCCGGGAAGCGCTGCTCTGAGGTTCTCCCAATCGGCTGATCGTAAGCCCCGCATCCGAAACAATTTCAAGTTTCCCGTGAAACATTCCCTCAAAGCCCGAAGTTTTCAGGAGTACACGGATGGTCTCCATGGCCTCTTCTCCGGCGAAGAGAATGGCGCAGATTCGATTTTCACATAGAACAAAATCCGCAAAATCATATCCTATGATCAGTTCCGACACGGTCTTCATCGCCGGCTCCCCATAGAGCCGGTAACCCCGGTAATCCGGATCCAGCTCCAGGCGTCCGTATCCCGCAAGTTCCACGAAATCTTTTCCGACTCTCTCCACCGTCCCGTGGATCTTTTCACTCTTCAGGAGGATCTCCGTCACAACGCCGTCGGTCAATGTGAGATCCGCGATCTGATCCCGGAGCGAATCCCCGGATACCTGATTCAGGTCCTGTATCACACCCGTCCCTGTCATACCGGATCCTTCCGCCAGGGCTCCTGTCCCTGTCATACCAGATCCTTCCGCTAGGACTCCTGAACCTGTCATACCGGATCCTTCCGCCAGGACTCCCGTCCCTTTATCAGACTCCCCTGTACCCTGAGGCTCCTGCTCATCAGCGATTTTCTGACCGGACACATTCAGACCGTCGATGGAAAGCAACTCTGACAAAGGGTATTTTCTGGTCTCGCCCTCGGCAAACACCGTCAGCGTCCCCTCTGTACCATCCTGTATCCAGACATTATGTATCGTCTCCAAAACCGGCGGCGTCTCCGGATTCTCCTGCTCCTCCGGTTTTCCGGAAAAGATTTCAGTCACCAGCTTTGCGATAAACAAGATCAGAAGGAGCAGAATCGCCAGAATACAGATCAGCCCCTTCAACTGTGTCCTTTGGTTCTTTGTCAATTCCGCTCCCTCCCCCTTCGATCCCATAATCCGGCAGTCATTCTGTCTCTGCCTTTTTCCAAATCCGCCCCTGTCCGCTCACCGCCGCCTTTTCAGCCCCCTGTGCTCAATTTTGCATTTATCAGTTTCCCGTCGTCTATTTTTCAACACCCTGCGTTCAACACTCCCCCTGTACTGTGCCGTTCCCTCCCTGGCCCATGATACACAATACCGGAGTTCCTCCCGGGATCCAAACAGAAAAGGAGCAGCCCCGGTTCCCCGGAAAGCTGCCCTTTCATCCTTCGTAATTCTTTACACCCAGAATGCCGCGTCTTGTTCTTTGACTCCTAGCCAGGCTAGGTGGGTAACCGCAGTCATGCTTTTGCCTTCCCTTGCAATCCTCTCATTCCAGGCACGCCTGGGAGTGAGGGCTTGACAGCCACATGGCAATATAAGAATCCCATAAAAGTAAATGTAGGTTCAAAATTAACAAGCTTTATCGTACATTCCAGGTTACCTTTATTATAACCCTATTCGTCCAAAAAAACAACTGGAAATTTCTAAAGGCAGATATCGTTCAGCCTGCACCATTCGTCAAGCTGCGTTTCCCGCCGTTTCACGCAAAATAACAACACATATATCATTCATTGATCAGCTTAAAAATATTCCGGAGCGATTTCCAATTTATCTAAATCCTTACGCATTTCCTGCACACAGGCGTATCTTTCCTGAACCTTTACCTTACACATTTTCCTGAGCACCGCCGCAAATTCGGAATTCATACGGGATAGCTCCTCCTGAAAGATTCTGTCATCATCCAGCCTGTTCATGGGATCTTCCGGAACCTTCAAGGTAAGGCCATAGTACAATACCATGCCGAGAGAATACAAATCCGTCCACGGTCCCTGATTGCCGTGACGCTGATACTGTTCCAATGGCGCGAACCCCGGCTTTAGGTTCACAGTCATGCTTTTTCCCTCATCAGCAAAAAACTGTCTTGCGTTTCCGAAATCCACGATCCAGAATCTGCCGTCCAGGTCGATCATGACATTATTGGGCGACAAGTCCCTGTGGATCACATTCCTCTCATGAATCGCTTCAAAGGCCGCCGCGGCCTCCCGGGCGGCGTAAAGAGCCTGTCCTTCCGTGATTTTCCCCCTTTGAGAAACATACTCTTTCAGGGTAATCCCATGGACATATTTCATGACATAATAAACCGTCCCGTTCTGTGGAAAAGCAGCAAATATTTTTGTGAACGATGGGGTCTCCAGTCCCGACAGAATCTCCGCCTCTTTTCGAAAACTTTCCATCCCTTTTCGGAATTCATCTGCCTGCGCGGAAGCATAGGGTTCCACGGAAAGATTATCCTCTCCCCGCAAAGCCACTCCTTTCGGATAATATTCTTTTATTGCCACCGTTTTTTCTTCTTCCGTGTCATAGGCCAGATAGGTGATCCCAAAACCGCCGGTACCGATCACCCGCCCCAGCACATATCTCTGATCCAGAACCGTTCCCGCCGTCAACGCCACAGATTCTTCGGCGCTGCCGCAGTCACAGCCGCATACCGGACAATACTTCCCCCTGACGGGAGAAGAACATCTTCCGCATATTTTCTGCATCGTCTCATCCTATACTTTCTCCATGGCAAACTCGCAGGCCCGGTCATAGTCGAAGCCGTGTTCCACAGCATAGATCACTCTTGCATCCGCCATATTTCTGGCATACAGCGCCGGCTTGCCTGCGGCTTTCAGAAACCTCTGCAGCTCCGGCAGCTGAAGCCGGAAGATCAGCCCCAGCCGTATCACCTGTTCTCTGGTGGGCGTACGTTTCCCGTTGAGGATCTGATATCCGTAACTTCTCTCCACGTTGAGCATACGAATGATGTCGGCATGTGAAAGGTTCTTGTCAGTGATATACTGGTTGATGAGAAGATGGATTTCAGGCGTTCTGGATTCCAGAACCGCCGCTTCGTCAAAAAAACTGTCCTCTCTCAACTTTTTTTCCAGACTTTCCGTATCCGTAGCCGCCCCTCCCTTCCCGGATATTCCGTGCCGCTCCCGCTTAAAGCCCGGCAGTCCGGAATCCTCTTCCTCCGGATCCGCGCCGGTCCAATCCGGCCTTACTGCGGCGCCGGTTCCAGACGGGCGGATCGGATCCTGATATTCGTACCGGTAAACCAGATTCCCGCAAGCGTCTCCTCTCCGTTATATCCGATTCCCTGAAGCCGGCTGATCTGATTCTGATTGATCACGAAGGAAAATCGGCTGCAATCCTGACGCAGGTAAAAGAACCCGGCTTCATCAAATAACAGGACTTCCGTGTCAACTATCTTGGTGCTCACATTAAACCAGTATTGCCCGGAGATAGGTCGAATTTTATAAAAAAACCTCCCGTCTTCCTCCTGAACGAGATCCACCGTCTCTATCTCCAGCGTTACAAGCACATCTCCTCCAAAGGCTTCCAGCTTTTCCTTCGGGATCAGATTGCCTGCACCATAATTTCCGAAATACGTTTCGTAGCTGATGACCACAGCAGGGTCTTTTCCCTTCCGTACCATGACAAAGACCGCAGCGGCGCACAACAAAACCGCGACGGTCGCACAGATCGCGCAGACCGCGGCGATCCGTTTTTTACGTTTCCCACCGTCTTTCTTTTTATAGACGTTGACCGTCGCGTCATAGCCGGAATCGTCCACGGGAAGATCGGAGGTCAGATCCTGCGGCGTCCCCTTTTCCGGTTCTTCCCCGATCTGTTCCGTTTTCCTATCCTCGGGCGCATCCGTTTGCAGGGAACTGTCCGCGTCCCCGGCAGAAATATTCCTGTCTTTCCCGACGTCTTCCCGGCCTACGGGAATGGGTTCCGGTCTTAAGGGCGCGGAAACGCCGGCCAGAGCTTTTTTCAGTTCAATGGCGCTGCCATAACGATCTGAAGTACTGATCATCGTGCATTTCTTTAAAATAGCCCATAGATCCCTGTTGATCCCGTGACGGTTCTCCGCAAACTCCCTGTCGCTGTCCAGGCGCTCATATGGATCATCCAGCAGGACCCCTGTCCTCGCATAATAAAGGGAAACCCCCAGAGAATAAATATCTGTCCAGGCCCCCTGCTGCCCCTTTTTCGTGTACTGTTCCATGGGCGTATAACCCGGCTTTAATACCACAGTAAGATTGGATGCGCTCTCCTCCATGATCTGGCGGGCAGCGCCGAAATCGATCAGCTTTACCTTTCCGTCCGTACACAGCATGATATTATCGGGAGAAATATCCCGATGCAGCACTCCCGCGCTGTGGGTGATGCTCAGGGCGGACGCCATTTTATTCAAAAGAAAAAGCACTTGGCCGTCCGAAAGGTTTCCCCGCTGTTTGACATAATCTTTTAACGTGATGCCGTCCAGAAATTCCATCACCAGATAAACGGTGTTGTTCTCCCGAAAATACTCAAACACGCTGACAATATTGGGATTCCCGTTGAACTGCGCCACCATCTGGGCCTCGTCGTAGAACTTATCCGCTCCCTTTGAAAAGACCTCCTGTGACTTTGCGTCTGCCAGAAGCACTTCTGTGCCGCCGGAACGATATACGATACCGTTGGGAAAATACTCTTTTACGGCCACCACTTTATCCATTCTGCAGTCATAGCCCAGATAAGTGACGCCGAAACCGCCTTTCCCCATTACCTTGCCCACCAGGATATGTCCGCCCAGTTTTGTCCCCGCCTGCAGAACGCTGCGATCCGTCTCCTCCCTCGTCTCTCCATACCCACAGCAGGGGCAGGGCTCCTGAGTGATTTCAGAAAAACAGTTCCCGCACAGCTTTTTCCCATTTATCTCTATCATATCTTCAATAACGCTCCTTTTTCTCTCATCAGGCCCCGAACAACTTTGAAAGAAGTTGACGGAGAGGACTGTCGACATCCCTTTTACGAATTGTCTTGCCGGATATATGTATGTTCTGACGTCTGATCGGAATGTCTGCAAGCGCTTTTTGAAATTCTCCGGTAGAGAGATAACGGTCGGTGTACTTTAACCTCATAGCTTTATACAGAACGGCCCAGAGTTCCGGGGCAACATGATATCTGTTGTTCTCCAGGTCCGAATCATCCTCCAGCCTGTTCTGAGGATTCTCCGGGATCTGCCTGGTCAGTCCGTAGTAAACAGACGCTGCAAGCGCGTAAATGTCCGTCCACTCCCCCTGCTTTCCCTTTCGCATATACTGTTCGATCGGCGCAAAGCCCGGCTTCAGGATCACCGTCAAAAGCTGGGAACCCTCTGGAAAGACCTGTCTGGCGGATCCAAAGTCCAGAATCTTAACGCTGCCGTCGCTGCAGAGCATAATATTGTCGGGGCAGACATCCCGATGCAGCACATTCTGACTGTGGATCTTCTGCAGGGCGGCGGCAGCCTGATCCGCGATGTGCAGCGCCTGCCCCGCTGTGAGAGTGCCGCAGTTGATCACATAATCCTTCAACGTCATGCCCGTCAGATATTCCATGGTAAAATAGGCTGTGTTATTCTCGTAAAAGAACTGATAGACCTTGACGATCCCCTCGCTGTCGGCAAACTTTGCGATAAAGCCCGCCTCATTGTAAAACTTCAGGACGCCGCTCTTAAACAGTTCTGCGGATTTCCTGTCCCGCACCATCAGTCCCGTCTCACCCCGCCTTCGCATGGCAAGTTCTATCGGAAAATACTCTTTAATGGCGATCACTTTACTGTATTTGACATCATAGGCAAGATAAGTGATTCCGAACCCGCCTCGCCCCAGGACCCTGCCGACGATGAAATTGCCCATCAGCACCGTCCCCACGGGAAGCACCATACTATCCGGCACATAGCTTTCTTCAGAAAATCCGCACTTTTTACAAGGCTCCTTTTTTATTGGCGAAAAACAAGCCGAGCATAACAGTTTATTACCCAGTGTTACCATCGAACTGCTTCTCCTCTATTATACATGCAAACATACTCTTATTTCAAGCAGAATCATTGATACGTCATTACCAGAAGAAATAAAAGGATCACAACCAGTACAGCCAGAACCGCCAGTTCAACGAAAAGCCTTCGGCGGCTCCTTCGCTCTTCGGTCATCCGTGTTCCTTTCTCTTTCAGCGGCTGCTCCGGTAACTCTTCAAACACATCGCTATCATCCAGATGGATCATTCCGCAGATGACCGTGTAATTGTCTCCCTTATTCTGTCCCCGCAGAATATGACGCTTCAGCATGTACTTCGCCCACACTTCCGCACAGTCGGATTTCAAGAGATCCGCCTCCATCTCGGTTTCGTAGACATAATCCCAGAAGCCATCGCTGCAGATCAGGAAGGCATCTCCGTTCTGCACTCGAATCGGAGGGTAGTGTATCTTAATGTTCAGTTTTTCCTCACCCCCCAGAACTTTTAAAAGTCTGGAGCGGTCCTCGTTTCCCCGGATATCCTCCGGCCGGATCAGTCCCATATCTACCGACGCCTGACAGACAGAATGGTCTTTGGACTGGGCTATGATCTTATTGTCTCTGAAATAATAGATTCTGCTGTCTCCCGCATTGGCATAACGGAACCATCCTTTTTCAAGAAAGCCTGCGGCGACGGTGCTCTTGCCACCGTCGCCCATTTCCAGCACCTCCGCGTTCGCACCCTCCAAAAGCTGTGAGACGCTTTCCCCCGTGTATCCGCCAGAGCAGTTTTTGTCAAAATAATCTACCGCCGCAAGGGACGCCTTTTCGCCGTCCGAATGTCCTCCCAGTCCGTCCGCCACAATATAAATACCGCGGTCGGTACTGCACAGAAAGGAATCCTCATTGATCTCGCGCCCGCCTTCACAGGTATAATGAAATGAATCAACTATCATAGGAAAACCCTTTCCTGTCTACCGTTCAA
>CANQCF010000133.1 GCA_947589505.1 uncultured Acetatifactor sp.
GGGGGCTCTCCCGTCTGATCGGTCTGATCCCAGATCGCCTCGATCCTGGTATCCCCCAGTTCGTCCCGAAAGACCGGATTGGTATAGTCGATCCCCGTGTCGATAAAGCAGATCAGCGTCCCCCGGCCCGTGAGATTTAAGGGCTGGTCCTGCACCTGACGGATGCCGCTGGCCACCAGCGCCGTGGGGTCAAAGGGCTGAGGCTGAGCTGCTGTGGCAAAACTGCCTGACTGGGCTGGGGTTGTTTCCGCCGGGGCCGGTTCTGTCCCGGCAAGGCCGCCATCCTGGGCTGGGGTCGTTCCCGCTGGGGCCGGTTCTGTTCCGGCAAAGCCGCCTGGTTGGACCTGTTCCTGCCCTGCCGGGGTTTCCTCTCCCTCCTGCTGCATCAGTCCGTACAATTTCGGGATGCTCTGGTATTCAAAGAAGTCCGTCTCCGGGTTTGGCACGAGATTTCGGTTGAGATAGACGATGTTATAGGCGTCGTCTATGGATTCATAACAGACTACGGGGGTGAGATCCCCCGTGTTTTCGATAGGAAAATCTGTGATATAGTCGTAAGTCTGATCCGAAAGGATCTGTTCGCGGCAAGCCATAAAGCGCTCCAAATTTCTGCTTTCTATAACTTATCGCGGAAGACTGGGAAATATGAGAAAATGACTGTCGTCTAAAGTTGTCAATTTCACATGTATGTGCGGCGGAGCAGTCTCTCCTGCTTGGCAGACTTGTCTCCTCACCTGTGCGGCAGGGCAACCTCTCCTGCTTGGCAGACTTGTCTCCTCACCTGTGCGGCGTGACTGCCTTTCCTCCCTGACAGGCTGTCCTGACGTTTTGACAGGCTTGCGGGTCGGCCTTTTTCCAAGTGTAAGACCTCCGCAAGCCTGAAATTTTTCCTTTATCCGACAGGGATCTGCGTTTTCTCCCCTGCCTTGAGTTCCACCGTCCAGCGCTTTTCTCCCCAGCGCACTTCCGTGCGGTAATCGCTCTCCGCCCGGATCTCGCAGCTGGTGGGTTTCCCGTTCTCCCAGGCGATTTCAATTTCCGCGTTCCCCACAAGTCGCAGGCCCCTGACCTCTCCGCTCTCCCATTGCGCCGGAAGGGCGGGCAGAAGGATCACGCGCCGCTGATTGCTCTGCACCAGCATATTGGCTATGGCCGCCGCCGCGCCGAAGTTGCCGTCGATCTGAAAAGGCGGGTGCATGTCGAAAAGGTTGGGGTAGGTGGAGTTTGACAGCATCTTCTGAATGTTCTCAAAGGCTTTCTCCCCGTCCCAGAGCTTCGCGTAGTGATTCATGATCCAGGCGCGGCTCCAGCCCGTGTGTCCGCCCCCGTGGGAAAGCCTGGCCTCCAGCGTCTTTCTAGCCGCCGCCGCGAGTTCCGGCGTGCCGTCCACGGTGATCTGCTCGGAGGGAAAGAGTGCGTAGAGCTGGGAGATATGCCGGTGCCCCGGCTCTTCCTCCTCATATTCCTCCAGCCACTCCATAATCCTGCCGTCGGAACCGATCTTCGTAGGCGCGATCTTCTCCCGCACCCTGCGGATCTCCCCCATCAGCTCCGGGATGCTCTCCAGGTCCGGGATCACCGCGCTGTCTGCTTCCGCCCCGAGGATGTCATAGCTGTCCAGACAGATGGTGAACAGATCCCGCAGGATCTGGTTGTCCATGGCAGGGCCCAGGCAGACGCTTCCTTTCTCTCCGCTGGGCAGAATATAAGTATTCTCCGGGGAGGAGGATGGATTTGTCACCAGGTACTCCCCCCAGGGCTCCAGGTCGTCCACAAAGAACAGGGCGCTCTCCGCCATCAGAGGGAAAGCCTCCTTCAGGAACTTTTTGTCCTGAGTGTAGAGGTAGTGCGTCCAGAGATGCGTGCACAGCCAGGCCGCCCCCATGGGCCAGTAGGTGGCCGGGAACCAGAGATCCTGGGGCGCGCAGTCCCCGTGGATGTCCGTATTGTGATGGGCCACAAACCCCCGGCAGCCGTACATCTCCCTGGCGGTTCTGCGGCCGTCCGGCAGCATGATCTTCAAAAGGTCGAAAAGCGGAAGATGGCATTCCGACAAATTGCAGACTTCCGCCGGCCAGTAGTTCATCTCCGTGTTGATGTTGATCGTATATTTCGCGCCCCAGGGCGGCATGAATTCCTGGTTCCATAGCCCCTGAAGGGTCGTGGGAAGAGTTCCCGGGCGGCTCCCCGCGATCATCAGATACCGGCCGTAATCAAAGAGAAGCGTCTGCAGTCCCAGATCTTCCGCACCCTCAGAGACAAGCTTGATCCTCTCGTCCGTGGGGAGGGATTCTGAGGCCAGGCTTCCGGTTTCTGCAAAACCTGCCGTTTTTTCCATAGTCAGACTTTCTGTTCCAGTGGAGACAGCCGTTTCTCTCAAAGGCAGGCTTTCGGTTTTTTCTGAAGCCACTGTCCCGGCAGTTTGTTTCCCGGCCGCGTCATCTTTTCCCTTCAGTTTCAATTCCACCCTGTGAAAAAGGCTTCCGTGGTCCGCGATATGCTCCCTTAACAGTTCCTCATAACTCCGCTTTTTCAGACCCTCCAAATGCGCGCAGAGCTTTTCCTCCAGCGTCTCGTAAGAGGCCCCGGGATCCCGGTAGTCTGTCACCGCGCCAAAGTACAGAACCGCCTCATCCGCGCCTTCCACAATCAGGCTCTCGCCCAGAACCCTCCTGCTGCCCCCTGTCACGCTGCACTTTACCATCATGACAAAGGCATTTCCGTCCTCCCCCGGACGGCCGTATAAGAGGACGCCGTCGGCGTTTTTCCGTCCCTCCGCCGAAACTGCCCCTTCATATGTCTTCTTAACTCCCTTGAAGAAATACCAGCGGTCCAGCCGGAGGGTAAAGCTGATCTTTCCCTTTTCCGACGCGGAGAACCGCATCACCATCGCGTCGGCAGGAGCGGAGATAAAATGCTCCCTACGGTATTCAACGCCGCCCAGACAATACGTTACCCGGCAGACGCCCTCCCCAAGGTCCAGGCTTCTCTCATAGGAAAGTTTGTCCCGGTCATAAGAAGAGGAAGCCTGATCCGGCGTCACCGCGGCATCCACTTTTACCCCGGCGTGCCGGAAATAGATCTTGATATCCCCAAGGGTCTGGTAGGGATTCTCGCTGTTGGGGCATCCCGTGAGCGCGGCGCCCATCAGCTCCTGGGCCTCGCTGATCCTGCCCTCCCTGATCAGCTGCCGGACGACGGGGAGCTGTTCCTTCGCGTCCGGGTTGATGCGGTCTTTTTTCCCGCCGTACCAGACGCTTTCTTCATTTACCTGAATCCGCTCCCCCTCCGGGTTTCCGAACACCATGGCCCCCAGTCTGCCGTTGCCCAGGGGAAGTGCTTCCTCCCAGACCGACGCCGGACGCCGATACCACAATCTGCTCATCTATCCGCTCCTTTTCCTATTCTATGTCCAATCGTTTGCTGCGGCTTTCTCACTGCTCATTACCACAATACTGTGGCATCCTCTGCCGCCTGTCATTCCGTGCCGAACCCGGCGGGCGGCGTATCCCGCCCTGCCGGCCTCCGCGCTCCGACCTGTTTGTCTCTGCGCCCTGCCCCGCCGGCCTCTGCGCCCCGGCCTGTTTGTCTCTGCGCTTCGTCCGTCACAGGGATCCGGCCTGTCTGTAACTTGCGCTTTCCGCCGGAACCAGGTTTCTGCGGCGGGCGGCGTATCTGAAAGAATCCCCTCTACCGGCACACTTCCCACACACCGTCCAGCTTCTTATCATATCGGAAGTCCGAGAATACCGCGTTTCCTCCCGTCTCCTTCGTGCTGAACACAAAGAGTCCGAAGCGCACTCCCGTAAAGTGATCCAGCTTAAAGCAGAGCTTCACCTTAGGTCCCAGGGGCAGGAACTCGCCCGTCTCCCCCTCGCTGTAATACAGTCCGGCGGTATCCTTTTGATAATAGAAGTCCGCTTCGCCCCGGAGCTTTACTTTCTCCCCGGAAAGCTTTACGACCGCCAGCTCCTGGCCGGGATCCTGATCCCTGCGCTCGCCCCAGAAGGAGTCCGTCTCCAGGACGCGTCTGCGCATCACGAGCCAGAGCGCGCCTTCCCTCCTGGTGACAGCCAGGTATGCGTATTGGCTCTCCAAGAAGCAAAGGCCCGCGAAATCCCCTTCCTTCAGCCCGGAGCCGTCCACAGTGACCGTTCCCCGGCAGCCGGGGTAGAGCGTCCTCTGGGTCAGGATATTCTTTGCCTGCACTAAATTTTTGCAGAGTTTGTCCGTGGTGATCCGGACCGTTCCGGCCCTGCCGTCCCTCTCCACAAGGCGCAGATCCGGCTCGTGGCTGAACTGCCAGAAACTCTTGAATCCAAAGCTGGGGCCCTGGGCGGTCTTCTCCTGCGCAGTTTCCGCGTCTGCCGCCTTACCGCCCGGCTCCTGCACAACGCCTGTCTCCGCACCTGCTGTCTTACCGCCCGACTTCTGCCCGCTACAGGTTTCCGCAGCCGCTGCAGTTGTAAACTCCGATCCCTGCCCTGCCTTCGTGTCAGCCCCGTCCTTAAAATCGTCGCTCCCAAAGAGGGGCGCGTATCTGTATCCCGGACGGTTGTCTTCAATAGGAAAGACCTCAGGGATCTTTCCGTTGATGCCCAGGACGGGCCTGTCTCCCTCCCATCTTACGGGGATCAGCGCCGGAATCCTGCCCACCGCGCCGGTGTCCTGAAAGAGAATTGCGTACCACTTTCCCGATGGCGTGTCCACGACACCGCCCTGAGCCACGCCGGAACCGCAGTACCCTCTGTCGTCGTCGCAGATATCCCCGCCGGTAAACTCACCCTCCAGGCTTTCCGCCATAAAGCAGGCTTCCGTGCGGCGTCCTGTGGACTTCGGCATGTGGATCAGGAAGAGATAATATTTTCCGTTAATCTTATAAAAATGGGAACCCTCGTACCCCAGGTACACATCATCGCTGTCCGTCAGGATCACTCTGTCCAGACCGCCCTCCTTCGGCCCGGTGAGATCCTCTTTCAGCTCCGTGAGATGAATCTCCTTGTTGCCATAGACGATATAGACCCTGCCGTCGTCATCAAAAAGGAGGGAGCTGTCGTGATAAAAGCCCTGGATCTCGCTCTTTTCCCAGGGGCCCTGGACGTCCTTCGCGCGGTACAGATAAGTCTTATGGGTGTCGTTTGCGATAAACACCACATAAAACATGCCCTGGTGGTACCGGAGGCTGGCCGCCCACATGCCCTGTCCGTAAATATTCTCCCCGCCCTCCATGCGCTGGGCCGGGGTGGAATCCAGGCGGTCGTACACAAAGGCCGCGTGCTCCCAGTGCATCAGATCATAAGAGCGCAGGATCTCACAGCCCGGCATATAATACATGGTGGTGCTGGCCATATAGTAGACATCCCCCACGCGGATCACATCCGGGTCGGGATAATCCATGCCGATCAGCGGGTTGATGCCGCCCTGCTGGTTCACCTTCTCATAGTGATAGCCCCGGTCGGGGGTCAGATCCGCCTTCCTCACCTCAAAGTACACCAGCGCATTTTCCGGCAGGGTAAGGCTGAATTTCAGAACGCCCGAAGACTTATTTTCCATTTCAACGCAGGCAATTCCGGCAGCCGGTTTTTCCAATGCTTCCCCTGCAGCCGCCCTTTCCTTCATACTTTCCGTGCAGTCGGATCCCCGCCCGGAGGAAGCACTCCCGCATCCCCCGCTCTCCGCGGTCAACCTTCTCGTCGCGATCTTGGGCTGGGCCGCCGCCCTTAACAGCGCGTTCTGTTCCTCAGAGGGATTCGCGGGCTCGCCCAGATCATGCCATACCTTTAAGGGATTGCAGCACTCCTCGTCCACCCGTTTCGTCAGAAGACAGTAATTCCCGGGGGCCTGTTCCAGGGAGAACTCCAGCTCCAGATCGTTTCCCGCCCGCTTTCGCACCGCGTTCCAGGCGACGCCCCGGTACTCCCCGTCCGCCATCTTCATAATGACACAATTGTCATTTTTATAGACACACTCTCCCTGGCCCCTCTTTAAGTTTTTGAAAAAGACAAAACTCCAGAAAGTCGGCTTCGGGATACAGCCGTTGGCCACCAGCCCGAACCCGCCGTGGAAAGGCGTAAAGGGAACTCCCTGTTCCTCGAAGACGTCCCCGAAGGTCCAGTAAGAATAAGATTCGTTGTCATCCCCCAGCCGTGAGAGCTGTTTCGCGATATATGCCGCGTTCTGATTCGTGTCGTGGATAGGGGCGTTGGGGATATAGGAGGTGTTGAACTCCGTGATGTGGATGGGCAGCCCCCTGTACTCCGGGTATTTGTCGATGATCTCCCGGGTGGTGTGCAGGTTGGCAAAACCGTCCTCCTCGTCCATGAGCTCGATATAGCCGTAATGCCCGTCCCGATCCGGAAATTCCGAAGTATAATGATGCCTGGTGACAAAATCCAGAGGGATCCTGTTCTCATGGCAGAACTCCATAAAGGCGCCGATCCAGATCTCGTCCGTACCGCCGCACACCGCGGGCCCGCCCACCCGGAACCTTGGATCCACGGCCTTCACCGCCTCAAAGGACTCCCGGAACAGCTTGAAATACTCCTGCATGTCCGCCTTGTACCAGAAGCCCGGCAGGTTGGGCTCGTTCCAGACCTCGATGGGATAGGTATAAGCCTCCTCCCCATAGCGGTCGATCAAATGCCGCAAAAGCGCCTGTACCATGGCCTTCCAGTCCTCATAGGACCGGGGCGGCGTGGTGTTTCCCTTCCAATAAAAGATGGTCTGGGTGCCGCTGGCCATCTTCTCCGGCATGAATCCCAGCTCCAGAAAGGGCTTCAGCCCCAGGGACCGGTAATCGTCCATCACCCTGTCCAGATATGTGAAATTGTACTCCACTGTGCGGACGCCGTCCCACTCCGTCTCCTGATAGATCGCCATATCGTCACAGAAAAGCCCGTGGCCCCGGATATGCTGAAAACCGATAGCGTCCTGCACCAG
>CANQCF010000134.1 GCA_947589505.1 uncultured Acetatifactor sp.
TGCCACCCCAGTGATGGTCTGTTTGCTATGCAATTCTAATTTTCTCTATCCGCTATCTTTCTGTTTCAAACTTTATCCCGCTAAATCAATATTTCAATTATCCACATGAAATTCTAATGAACCAGCATTGACAGTTTTTTCCCACAAAGAATCCCTATAAGGCAACAGGCAACACTCAGGAAAATATACAGTCCTCCGGCTAAATACGCCTTGCCTTCAAAGAGGGTGACCGCTTCCAGCGAAAAGGTGGAAAAAGTTGTAAATCCACCGCACACACCTGTTTTCCAAAACAAGACAGTATTCGGAGATACTTCATTATTGTCACTTACAATACCGACAATAAATCCTATCAGCATTGCCCCTATGATATTTGTAACCAGCGTTAGTATTGGAAAACTGGTTTTAACCGGCAAAAGACTTATCGCATATCTTCCTGCTGCCCCCAACGCTCCGCCGAGAGCGACAAATAAAAATCCCATCATTGATATCTCCTTCTTCAGGCTTTAAGCTTTCTGAGTCACTCTCCGACAACAAAAGCTACCGCTTAGAGCTTTATCTTTCCCTTTCTGTATCTGCCAAAAAATATTCCGTCGTCCACATATTTTGCAGTTTCAGATACCCACATTGGAAATTGCCCTGTTGATACTGCTGTTTGTCCGTTTAACATTCCGGTATGAAATGATATACCTGACCTTTCAATCCCGCTTTGCCCTCTCATACAAGCCCTGAAGTTCTTCTACCTGGAACCGGTACTGTTTTCCGCAGAACTGGCAGTTGACCTCTATTTCCTTCCCCTCGTCGATCATATCCTGAAGCTCTCTCCGGCCGATGCTGATCAGGGCCCTCTCCACCCTCTCCCGGCTGCAGTCGCAGCGAAATGCCGCCGGCATGGTATCCGTGACCTGCAAATCCAGTCCGTCGAGAACGATCCCAAGGATCTGCTCGGGACTGCTGCCTTCGTCCAGCATCGTGGTTACGGATTTTAAGTCCTGAATATTCTCCTCCAGCTTCTGAATGACCTCTTCTTCGGCAAACGGCATGAGCTGCACGATGAACCCGCCGGCCTGTTTTACGGTATTGTCCCGCTCCATCAGGACGCCCAGTCCTACGCAGGACGGCACCTGTTCCGAAGCGGCAAAATAATAGGTGATATCCTCCGCGATCTCTCCGGTCTGCAGTTCCACCTGGCCGGAATAGGGCTCCTTCAACCCCATATCCTTAATGACGGTCAGCGTCCCCGGCCCTACCGCTCCCGCCACATCCAGCTTGCCCATGGCGTTCGCCGGGAGGATCACATCCGGCACGATCGGGTAACCCTTGACATGTCCCTGGGAATCCGCAGTCACCGTAAGTCCCTTTACCGGGCCCTCCCCCTTGATCTGCAGGGTCAGAAGATCTTCCTCCCCCTTCAGCATGCTGCCCATCATGGCCCCGGCGGCCAGGAGTCTCCCCAGTCCGGCGGTGATCACGGGACTTGTGTTGTGGGCCTGCCTTGCCGCCTCCACCGAATCCCTCATGGTACAGGCAAAGGCCCTGATCTGTGCATCTGCTGCCGTAGCTCTTACAATATAATCCGACATCATTTTCTCTCCTTTCCCCGCTCCCGGGCCGCTGCAAACACCCGCTGGCTCTCCGGCGTGACTTCTCCGTCCGTGTCCGCATCCCGCATCTCCAGCAGTTCCAGTCCCGCCGCAGCAAGGACCTCCCTGATCTCCTGGGCCGTATAGCCTCTCTGGAAATGCGTTTCTTCCGCTTTTTCGAATAAATTACCCTCCCGGCGCAGAAAAAGCGTCAGGTCGTAACGGTTGATCCGCTCCTCCGGCTCATACTCGTTCTCCCAGATAAAGCTGCAGTCCTCCCGGTTCTCCGCGATCACCGTATCCCCGATCACTTCCCGGTACTTATAGTCCGTGTTGAAGTCAAACAGAAAGATCCCTCCGGGGTAGAGGTAATTGTTCACCAGGGAAAAGACGGTCTCCAGCTCGTCCAATTCCAGAATATAATTGATGGAATCGCACACGCTGACCACTGTACCGACGGTACTGTATAAGGACAGGTCCCGCATATCCTGCTGCAGGTACAGGATCTCCGATCCCGTCTCCTCTTTCTTTTCTATTGCTTTCGCCAGCATGGCGTCCGAAGCGTCCACGCCGATCATGTCATATCCGGCCTGGTACAAAAGTTCCGTCAGGTTACCCGTGCCGCAGCCCAGATCCAGCACCAGATTTCTCTCGGAGGCCAGCGCGTCCTCCGCGTCTCTCTCCGGCTTGGAAACCCCGTATTTTTCTATCATTTGCAGGATACGGTCCCGCCATTTTTCATAGGGGACCGTATCCATCAGCTCATCATAGACATCCGCAAAATCCGTATAACTCTCCGACATCTCCATCCTCCCGAAACACCTAGAACAGACTGCCCAGCGCGCCTAAAAGTCCGGCGCTGGCAAGGCCCATGATCACGCCCGCCAGGATCACGCCCATGAGCACGGCCGCGACGCTCTTCTTGAAATCCATGTCCAGAAGACTGGCCGCCAGGGTTCCGGTCCAGGCCCCGGTGCCGGGCAGAGGGATCCCCACAAAGAGAAGCAGGGCCGCATACAGTCCCCTTCCCGCTTTCTCCTGCAGCTTTGCGCCGCCCTTATGCCCCTTTTCCAGGCAGAAAGTAAAGAACTTTCCGATCACGGGCTTATCCGCGCCCCACTCCAGCACCTTTCTGGCAAAGAGAAAGATGATGGGAACCGGCAGCATATTTCCCAGGATACAGATAATGTAGCTCGGCAGTACCGGAAGCCCCATGGCGATGGCATAGGGAACCGCAACTCTCAGCTCGATCAGCGGAACCATGGAAATAAAAAAGATAATCAGATAATGAATCATTTTGCTCTCCTATCTTACCTAAAATTTTTATGGTATCTCATTTTATGACGCTGCACTCCGGTACATACGCGCTTACCGGGACAGATATCGTCTCAAAAACGCGATCAGGGCATCCATCTGCTCGTCCGTGCCGATGGTGATGCGCAGGCTGTTGTCAATCCGGGGTTTCTCCCAGTACCGCACATAGATGTCCGCCTCCCGCAAAGCCTGAAAGAGTTCCTTTGCCGGAACCGTCCTGTGGGACACAAAGAGGAAATTGGCCTTGGAGTCCGGGAATGTAAAGCCCAGCTCCCCCAGCTCCTTTTTCACCCGCTCCCTGGTCTTTATGATCTTTGCCGTGGTGGCCTTAAAGTAGGCGTCGTCCTTCACCGCCTCCACCCCGAGGATCTGAGAAGGCAGGTTCATGGTATACGAGTTATAAGAGAATTTCACATCATTCAGGAACCGGATCAGTTTTTCGTTTCCCATGCAGAACCCGATCCGC
Organism: uncultured Acetatifactor sp.; assembly: GCA_947589505.1. Classification (GTDB taxonomy): domain Bacteria; phylum Bacillota; class Clostridia; order Lachnospirales; family Lachnospiraceae; genus Acetatifactor. Next base: position 3,361 of record CANQCF010000134.1, read on the forward strand.
AGTCCGGCCATAGCCCTGGATTTTGAAAAGGTCTGCACCACCAACAGGTTATCGTACTTTTGGATCAGGGGCAGCGCGCTGACACCCCCGAAATCCACATAGGCCTCGTCCACGATCACCACCACATCCTGGTTTGCCCTTATGATCTCCTCCACCTTTTCCAAAGGCTCCAGCACGCCCGTGGGGGCGTTGGGATTCGGGAAGATCACGCCGCCGTTTGGCTGCCGGTAATCCTCCGCCCGGATCCGGAAATCTTCATCCAGGGGACAGTTCCGATAAGGGATCCGATAGAGATCCGCCCAGACATCATAAAAGGAATAGGTCACATCCGGGAACAGAATGGGTTTCCCGCCGTTAAAAAAAGTCATAAAGGCCATGGACAGCACATCGTCCGACCCCACGCCCACAAAGACCTGCTCCGGCTTTACGCCGTAATACGCCGCAAGAGCGTCCACCAGAGGCTTTCCCTCCGCGTTGGGATACAGCCTCAGCGCGTCAGGATCCATCCCGGCCGCCGTCCTGGCCACTCCCGGCGCCGGCGGGTAGGGGCACTCGTTGGTGTTGAGCTTGATCATGCCCGGTTTATTTGGCTGCTCCCCCGCCGTATAGGGCACACATTTTCTGACATTTTCTTCCCATTTTGCCGCACTCATCTCTTTGTCCTCTCTCCCGCGTTCCTCCGCTTCATTTCCTCCCGGTAACTCTCCGCCTGCTCTTTCATACCAAGCGCTTCATAGCACCGGACCAGGCCCTCCAGGGGCTCCCGGTCCCCGCAGGCGATGTTCAGCACCGGCTGGGTCTCATAAGCCGCGTTGTAATACCAGACAGCGGCCTCCTCATAATCACAGGCATCTTCGTAAAAATGTCCCAGTTCACAGCAGATCTCCGAGCATCCCTCCCCGGCGATCACCTTCGACGCGTACTTAAAAAATAAATGGGGCTGACCTTTCAGTCTCGCGGCCCTTGCCGCCACGCAGCAGGCCTCCATGACCTCGTCCCCGTCCCGGCTCCCGTCCGCCGCCGACTCCATAAAGAACTCCATGGCGGCCTCAAAATCTTCTTTTTTCCCCGCTATATACAGTTCTCTGGCATACAGATCATGAAGCCTCTTGTTCAGGCGGACGCCCTTTGCCACCTGGCTCCGGAAATTTTCCAGATCCCGGTCGCCGTGGGGCTTTTCCGGGAGATGGGTGACAACGATATCGCTGTCGTAGATCACGGGCTCCAGGCGCACCATCTCATGGATCGCGCCCTCCCATACAAACTCCCTCAGCCTCTTAAACAGCTTTGGCCGGTATTCCTCGTCGTAGTTGTAGACCGTGCCGAACCGAAGCTGGTTTCCGTACTTCATCTGTACGATCTCGATCTCCGGGAGCAGGCACTCCTTCAGGTCCCGGAAACGCTTCCGGTTCTCCGGATCCAGTACCTCGTCCGCGTCCGCCGTATAGATATACTCCATGGTCGCCTGGGAAAAGGCGAAATTCCTTGCGGCGCTGAAATCCTGGATCCACTGGAAATCCAGCACTTTGTCCGTATAGCGGGCCGCGATCTCCTTCGTCCGGTCTGTGGAACCGGTGTCCACGATGATAATCTCATCCATGAGATCCGCGATGGAATCCAGACACCTGGAAAGCGTCCTCTCCTCATTCTTTACGATCATGCAAAGGGATATCCGAATCATTTCCGCGCTCCTTTTTCCAAAAAAACAGCAGATTCCGACGTTCCTGTATGCCCGGCGGCCCTCCGCCGCCCGACACACTCCATCATACCAAAAAGTAAATACATACACAAGATTTTTTTTGCCCCCCGTAAATGTAATCTTCCATATTGATAAATTTACAGGCGGATGCTATGATAAAAAAACAAATGTGGCGCAGATAGCCTATGCCCTTTCAAGAAATCGGGAGTTATGGAAAAGGAGATGGAAATATTATGGTACAGCTGATTGGTCTGTTTTTTTATGTAGCTATACCCGCTATAATATGGTTTTTTGTCTTTGGTCGAAGCAAATATAAAAACAGATCGGGCGCAGGAGCTTTTTTCTTCGAAGATAATTGTTTGGTCCTTAATACAGGAGTGCCGTATCCGATTCCGTTCTATGAGATTGAGCGGGTGGAATTACACTATAATCAAAAAGAGTTAGATCGCCAGTGGTCATATGGAATGTGGGTTTGGGTTGTCAAAAAAGACGGAAAGACCAAGAAAGTTTATTATAAAGGCTATCGTACCGCCAAACTGCCTTTACCCTCCGATATGAAAACGGCATTAGAAGAAAATGGCCTGAGCGTTGTGATGGTTGATAGGTAGAGAGAAAGCTATAAAATACTATCAGCACACAAAAATATAGTTTGAGCAGCACACTGCATTAAGGTATGCTGCTCTTTTTCTACAGTTCTTTTCATAATTGTATGATAGCTTTATCTGAGCGAACAGATTTGTTATACTTTACGCAGCGTAAGAGTTCAAAAGCGGAGGCGCAAAATGAAACGGATGGTGAAACATTCCCATTCTTCCGGCCCTGACGATTGACGGACGGAAAATGCAGGAGATAGACGGCGAATATTTTTACCTGTTTGATTATTATGACGGAAAACCGCTTCGTGCGGACGCAGTCACGGAATCCCATTGCTGGAAGATGGGAAGGGCGCTTGCGGCGATCCATGATACAGACAGGAAAATTGGGGATCAAGATCATAAACAAATGTCTGTGGACTGGGACTTTTATCTTTCCGCCATGGAAAAGGCGGATACACGGCTGTATGAAATGCTGCGGTCCTGTTATGCGATCCTTGTGGAAAGTCAGGAGAAGGGAAACGCCGCAAGGAAAAAACTTCCGAAGATCCTCACGGTCTGTCATAACGATATGGATCGTAAAAATGTTCTCTGGAACGGGGAGGATCACCGGATCATCGACCTGGAATGTCTGTCCTATAACAATCCGATGATGGAATTGTTCGAGTCAGCTTTATGCTGGTCGGGATATGAGGAATGCCGGATCGATTTCCGGCTGTTTCAGACTTTCCTGAGAGGGTATGCGAGCGCCGGAGGAGCGCTGCCCGAGGACTGGGAGACGCTGTATGACTGCAATAACGGCAGACTGGAATGGCTGGAATATAATCTGAAGCGTGTATTGGGCATCGACTGCGGGGATGATGAGAAACAAATGGGAATCGGACAAGTGGAGGAAACCATAAGGCATATTGTTTATTATGCGAAAATGCGTGAGCAAATACTGGAGCATTATATCACTAGTATCATTGATGACCGGATACATTTATGATATACCCCGAGTTTGCCACTTGCAGATGCGAAAAGGGGCCTGTTTCTGGCCCCTCTTTCCTTTTGTTTATGCGGTTTTTCCAGTGTTTATGCGGCTTGTGGGATTTTGAGAAAATGTACCTACATTTATGACCTACATGAAAATTTTTATCCCCGTTTTAATGCTCTTTAGTTCCGCCCTTCGGTATAGCTTTGCCGGAATCTTCACACCAAAGGAATCCAGGATCAGCTTCAGATCCGGATCGTCTACGTCCATG
>CANQCF010000135.1 GCA_947589505.1 uncultured Acetatifactor sp.
GGGCGGATCAGCCTGGAGGACCTGCAGCGGGCCATGTCCGGGGACACGATCCTGGTGTCCATTATGCACACCAACAACGAGATCGGCTCTCTGCAGCCCATCGCGGAGGCCGGCGCGCTGATCAAGCGCATGAACCCCAACACCAGGTTTCACGTGGACGCGGTGCAGGGCTTCGGAAAGGCAAGGATCTATCCGAAGAAGATGAATATCGACCTGCTCTCAGTCAGCGGCCATAAGATTCATGCCTCCAAGGGCGTTGGGATGCTCTATGTCGACGAGAGGACCCGGCTGGCGCCCATTGTGTTCGGCGGCGGGCAGCAGGGGAACCTGCGGTCCGGCACTGAAAACGTGCCCGGGATCGCGGGCATGGCGAAAGCGGCGGAGATGCTGTACCGGGATCTGGACGAGGATCTGCGCAGACTGGGGGAGTGCAAGAGTTATTTTATCAGAGGGATCGGAGAACTTGAGGGAACCCGGGTGAACGGATTGCTTCCCGGATATCCCCGTGGGGAGGGAACCGCGCCCCATGTGGTCAGCGTTTCTTTCCGGGGCGTCCGCAGCGAGGTGCTTCTGCACGCCTTGGAGGAGAAGGGAATCTATGTCTCCGCCGGGAGCGCCTGTTCCGCCCGCAAACCCCAGCCTTCCGCCACGCTCCGGGCCATCGGCGTGGATAAGTCTCTGCTGGAATCCACCATACGATTCAGCTTTTCGGTATTGACGACCCGCGAGGAACTGGAGTATACTTTGGAGACACTGGGGAAGCTTCTGCCCCAGCTGCGGAGGTACACCAGGCAGTAGCGGAAGCTTTTGCCGGAGAAAGAAAAGAGAGGTACGATATGTTTACATCGTTTTTGATCAAGTACGCGGAGATTGGCGTCAAGGGAGGGAACCGGCATCTGTTTGAAGACGCCCTGGTCCACCAGATCAAGGTCGCCCTGAAGAAGTGCGAAGGTAAATTTTACGTGCATAAAACCCAGGGGCGGATCTTTGTGGAGGCTCAGACCGAATTCGATTACGACGAGACGGTGGCGCGCTTAAAGCAGGTGTTCGGGATCTGGGGGATCTGCCCCGTGACCTGCGCAGAGGATCAGGGCTTTGAAAAACTCCGGGAGGACGTGGTCCGCTATATCGGGGAGGTCTACCAGGAGAGGAATAAGACCTTTAAGGTACAGGCCAGACGTTCCGACAAGAGTTACCCCAAGACCTCCATGGAGATCAGCGCGGACCTGGGGGAGGCGATCCTGAACGCCTATCCGGAGATGCGTGTGGACGTCCATAACCCGGAGATCCTGCTGAACGTGGAGCTCAGGGAGAAGATCTATCTCTATTCGGAGATCATTCCCGGGCCCGGCGGGATGCCTGTGGGCACGGGGGGAAAGGGGATGCTGCTTCTCTCCGGCGGCATCGACTCCCCCGTGGCGGGGTATATGATCGCAAAGCGCGGGGTGAAGATCGACGCGGTGTATTTCCACGCGCCCCCCTACACCAGCGAGCGCGCGAAACAGAAGGTGGTGGATCTCGCCAGGATCGTCTCGGGATACACGGGCCCCATCTACCTGCATGTGATCAATTTTACGGACATCCAGCTGGCCATTTATGAGAACTGCCCCCACGAGGAGCTGACCATCATCATGCGCCGCTATATGATGCGGATCGCGGAGCACCTGGCGAAGGAGACAGGCTGCCTTGGCCTGATCACCGGAGAGAGCATCGGTCAGGTGGCTTCCCAGACCATGGCCTCCATGGCCGTCACCAATGAGGTCTGCGAACTTCCGGTGTACCGCCCGCTGATCGGGTTTGACAAGCAGGAGATCGTGGAGCTGTCCGGGAAGATCGGCACTTTCGAGACTTCCATCCAGCCTTACGAGGACTGCTGTACGATCTTTGTGGCAAAGCATCCGGTGACAAAGCCCAAGGCGGATGTGATCCGCAGGCATGAGGGAAGGCTGCAGGGGAAGATCGAGGAACTGGTGAAGACCGCCCTGGAGACGGAAGAAGTGATCGTCGTGGAATAGAGAGCGGCGGCCGCGCATTTCCGGACGGAAGCCGGAAAAGGGAGGGACACAAAAATAACCCCGGAGTCTTTATCTCCGGGGTGGATTCCTTTTCTTGTTCCCTAAAAGAGGTTCAATAGGGGCTTTTGAAAGGGGTTCCGGTCAGATGGTGTAGTTCTTCAGAACCTCCAGAACTTCCTCCGCGCCGTCCTCCGCGTGTATGTTCAGGTCGATGGGCTTGGACAGATCCAGGCTGAAGATACCCATGATGGACTTTGCGTCGATCACGTATCTGCCGGATACCAGGTCGAAATCATAGTCAAATTTAGTAATGTCGTTCACGAAAGATTTAACCTTATCAATAGAGTTTAATGAAATCTGAACAGTTTTCATGATAATACAACCTCCTTATTCTGTGTCACACCTTCTGCCTACATCTTAGTCTGTGTGATTGGAAAAGTCAAGGAAAAATTGGAAAAGAGATGTTATGAAAAGCGCTGCGTTACACAATCTGGGCTGCAAGGTCAATTCCTACGAACTGGACATCATGCGTCAAAGTCTGCAGGAGCATGGCTACAAAATCGTTCCGTTTGATGAGATTGCGGACGTCTATATCGTAAACACCTGCACGGTGACCAATGTGGCGGACCGTAAGAGCCGTCAGATGCTGCACCGGGCAAAACAGAAAAATCCCAAGGCCGTGGTGGTGGCGGCAGGCTGCTATGTGCAGACGGACCCGGAAGGGATACAGGCGGATCCCCTGGTGGATCTCGCGGTGGGAAATAACCGAAAGAGGAATATTGCGGAAATTTTAGAGGAATACTTCAGACAGCGGGAAAAACTGGAAGGATCTTCGCCGGAATTTCAGGACAAGACCCTGGGGGGCAGCGCGGTGATCGAGATCGGTGGGACCCGGGAGTACGAGGAGGCGACCCTCACTCGCACGGCGGAACACACCAGGGCTTACATCAAGATCCAGGACGGGTGCAACCAGTTCTGCTCTTACTGCGCCATCCCGCTGGCCCGGGGGCGCGTCAGGAGCCGCAGGGCGGAGGATGTCCTGCGGGAAGTGGAAGGCATTGCAGAGGCGGGATACAAAGAGATCGTGCTGACGGGGATCCATATCAGTTCCTACGGCATCGATTTAGAAGAAGATGCCTGGGAACAGGGGACAAGCCTCTCGGGCAAGGATTACCGGGGCCGGAGCAAGCTCCTGGACCTGGTGGAAAAACTGCATACGGCAGAAGGTATTTCCAGGATCCGGCTGGGATCCTTGGAGCCCAGGATTGTTACGCAGGAGGCGGCGGAGCGTCTGGCGGCGCTGCCGAAGGTCTGCCCCCACTTCCATCTCTCCCTGCAGAGCGGGTGCGACGAGACGCTGCGGCGCATGAACCGCCATTACACTGCGGAGCAATACCTCAGAAGCGTGGAAGCGCTGCGTCTGGCCTATGCGCCGGAGAAGCCGGCCATCACCACGGATGTAATCGTGGGGTTCCCCGGGGAGACGGAGAAGGAGTTTGAAACCTCCAAAAGCTTTTTGGAAAAAGTGAATTTTTATGAGATGCATGTTTTTCCGTATTCCAGGCGGGCGGGGACCCGGGCGGCGGAGATGCCGGACCAGGTGCCCGGGCCGGTGAAATCCAGGCGCCTTGAGGAACTGCTGGACTTGACAAAAAGGCAGTCCCAAGCGTTCCGCGGGGAACTTCTGGGCCGGGAGGCGCAGGTCCTTCTGGAAGAAGAAAAGACTATCGGCGGAAAGCGGTATCTCATAGGTCATACCGGAACTTATGTAAAGGCAGCGGTAGAGGAAGGCGGACACAGGCCGAACGACCTGGTGACGCTCAGGCTCCGGGAATTTTTGACAGAGGAGATCCTGCTGGGATGCGAGCCGGCCCCGGTCCCGGATCGAGGGATCGTTACTTGAGGCAAATGTTCTGGACGCGCTGGGGTGCGGGCCGGATTGCCGGACCTCTTGGCGGCAGGGCGCTGATTGTCCGCAGGGAAATACAGAAGAACGGACGGAGGATAGGGAGACAAAACATGAAACTGATCTTTTTTGATATCGACGGAACCCTGGTGGAGAGGGGAAAGATACCGGATTCAGCGGTAAGGGCGATCCGAAAGGCTCAGGAGAACGGACATCTCTGCCTGGTGAACACGGGGCGTACGGCCTGCCTGGTCACAGGGTGGCTGCCGGAGCTGGTGCCCTTCGACGGATACCTGTGCGGCTGCGGCACCCAGATTCTGTTTCACGGAAAAGAGATCTTACATAAGACCTTTTCCCGGGAGGAGGCCCTGGATATCCTGGAAGGTCTGAAAAAATACCGGATCGACGCAATTTTGGAGGGGAGCGGGAACAACTATCATGAGGATCCCGCGAACATGTATACGGAGACTTTCCGCAGGTACATCGCAAAGGCTTCCCCGGAGAGGTATATGCCGAAAGAACTGGTGGAAAAAGGCTGGGGAAGTTACGGACAGGCCCCGGGGAAGTTTGACAAGTTTTACTGCTTCGCGGACGACCCGGAGGCGGTGAAGCTTTTTGCAGGAGAGAGGCCGGAACTGCTCTCCCTGATCGACCGGGAGAACGGCTATTACGAGATCATGCCCAAGGGGTTTTCCAAGGCCAGCGGCATGGACGCCCTGATCGACGCGCTGAATGCTTCCGGGGAATACGGGGAAACGATCACCCTGGCGGACACGGCGGCCATCGGGGACAGCGGCAACGACATCGAGATGCTTCGCCATGCGGGAACCGCCATCGCCATGGGAAATTCCACGAAAGAAGTGATGGACATGGCGGACTTTGTCACGGGTCGCGTGAACGAGGACGGCATTGCCAGGGCGCTGGAATGGCTGGGGGTCTGCGGAAACGGCGATTGAAAAGCGAATGGCACCGGGAAGCAGTGCAGGATGCACGCAGGCGAGGTTTTGCGTAGAGGCGGACAACTTGCCCTGGATGTAGGGACGGACTGCTGCGAAAATAGGGACGGACAATTTGCCCTGGATGTAGGGACGGACTGCCGCGAAAATAGGGACGGACAACTTGCCCTGGAAGTAGGGACGGACTGCCGCGAAAGTTGAAACGGACGAACTGCTGCCGGGGTATTGAAAAAATAGTTTAAATGAGTTAAAATGTATTTAATTGGGCCGTTTTCCGGGGATGGAGAGCAGTCCGCGGAGGGTAAAGGATAAGGGGTATTATATGGAAAACTTGGGAAACACACAATTTTTTAAGGTTGAGACAGAGCAGGCGACAGGGGTTCAGCTGGTTCTGGACTCAGTTTATGAGGCACTCACGGAAAAAGGATACAACCCGGTGAACCAGATCGTGGGCTATATCATGAGCGGAGACCCCACCTATATCACTAGCCACAAGAACGCCCGCAGCATGATCATGAAGGTGGAGAGAGACGAGCTGGTGGAGGAAATCCTGCAGTTTTATATCACCCATAAACTGGAAGGCGATCAGTAGGAGGCAGCGTCATGCGGATCATGGGACTGGACTTCGGGTCCAAGACGGTGGGCGTGGCGGTCAGCGATCCGCTGCTGATCACAGCGCAGGGGGTTGAGATCATCCGCCGCAAGGAGGAGAATAAGCTGCGCCAGACGCTGGCTAGGATTGAGGAATTGATCTTAGAGTACGACGTGGAGGAGATCGTTCTGGGGAAGCCGAAGCACATGAACGGCACGGAGGGCGTGCGCGTGGAGCTCACGGAGGAATTCCGGGAGAAACTGGAACGGCGCACAGGCCTGCCGGTGGTCCTCTGGGATGAGAGGCTGACCACAGTGGAGGCAGACAAGATCATGATGGAAGCGGGCGTCCGCAGGGAAAACCGGAAGGAGCACGTGGACAAGATTGCCGCCGCGCTGATCCTGCAGGGATATCTCGACCGCAGGGCCGGCCAGAGCGAGGAGAAGAAGACTTCACGGGAGTAACGCTATGAATAAGCAGGAGAAGATCAGATTTACACCGGATGGAGAAGAGCCGGTTGATTTTTATGTGTTGGAGCAGACCAATATCGGCGGAAAGACCTATATCCTTGTCACGGATGCGGAGGAGGGCGACGGAGACGCGCTGATCCTGAAAGATATGTCCGAGGAGGGATCAGAGGAAGCGGTCTATGTCATCGTGGAGGATGACGACGAGCTGACGGCGGTGGCCGGCGTGTTTGAGAGTATGCTGGAGGACGTGAAGCTCTCCTGAACGGAAATTTCCCGGCTGAACACGATCGTGCCGTTGGAAGTCCGCATTCCCTGCTGGGACTGTTATGTTTACACATGAGAGACTGAACCGCCTGGAGCGCGGTTCCTGAGATAAAAGAAAAAGACATGCCCGGGCTTCCCGGAGGACGGGGCCTGGGGCGAAACATTTTAGGAGGAATGAATTTGTCAAAGAAAAAAGAGAATAAGTCGTCAGGCCCGAAGCTGAAGATCATACCCTTGGGGGGCCTGGAGCAGATCGGTATGAATATTACTGCCTTCGAGTACGAGGACAGTATTCTTGTGGTGGACTGCGGTCTGGCTTTCCCGGAGGACGATATGCTGGGGATCGATCTGGTGATCCCGGATATCAGTTATCTGAGGGACAACGCGGACAGGGTGAAGGGTTTTGTGATCACCCACGGCCATGAGGATCACATCGGCGCATTGCCGTATATTCTGAAAGAGCTGAATGCCCCGGTCTACGCCACCCGCCTGACCATGGGCATCATCGAGCATAAACTGACGGAGCACGGACTGATGAAGGGTACCAAGCGCAAGGTGGTAAAATTCGGGCAGTCGGTGAACTTGGGGCAGTTCCGGGTGGAGTTTATCAAGACGAATCACAGCATTGTGGACGCTGCGGCGCTGGCGATCTATTCCCCG
>CANQCF010000136.1 GCA_947589505.1 uncultured Acetatifactor sp.
GTTTTTTAAATTCACGGAAACGGAGGAAGAGAGAGGATGAACGACAAGTTCGAAAGCATTAAGCAGGAGATCCTGGATGGGATCGACGGACTGGCCAGCTCCAAAGCTGTGTATGACTTCAAGAAACAATTCCTGGATTCCAGAACAGGGAAAATCGGCCAGCTCATGAAGGAGATGAAGAATATCGCGCCCGAGGAGAGGGCGGGGTTCGGAAAGGGCGTCAATGAATTAAAGGAGTGGGCGCAGCAGAAGTTTTCCGAGCTGGATGAGAAGATCCGGGAGAAGGAACTGAAGCTCCGCTATGAGCTGGAGCGCATCGACGTGACCATGCCGGCGGAGGGGCGGGAGACCGGGAATCTTCACCCCATCACCCAGATGCGGAATGAAATTATAGACGTTTTCTCCGGCATGGGCTTTGAAGTGTTTGAAAACCGGGAGATCGAGAACGATTACTACAATTTCACGGCGTTGAACACCCCCAAGGATCACCCGGCCAGGGATATGCAGGATACCTTCTACCTCTCCCCGGAGTTTCTTCTGGCGACCCAGACCTCCGCGGCCCAGATCCACACGATGGAGGAGAAGAAGCCTCCCATCAAGATCCTGTGCCCCGGAAAGGTGTTCCGCTCCGACGACGACGCCACTCATTCCCCCATGTTCCATCAGATGGAGGGCCTTGTGGTGGATAAGAAGATCACGCTCTGCGACTTAAAGGGGATGCTGGACGTGTTTGTGAAGAAGATTTACGGGGAGAGCACGACGACCAGGCTCCGCCCCTCCTATTTCCCTTTCACCGAGCCTTCGGTGGAAGTGGATGTGAGCTGCTTTGAGTGCGGCGGCAAGGGCTGTAAGCTCTGCAAGGGAACCGGGTGGATCGAGATCCTGGGAGCCGGCATCGTAAACCGGAAGGTGCTGGAGAACTGCGGCATCGATCCCGACGAGTACAGCGGCCTGGCGTTCGGCATCGGCATCGAGCGCGCCACCATGCTGAAGTACGGCATCAACAATATCAAGCTGTTGTTCGAGTCCGATCTGCGGGTGCTGGAGCAGATCGATGACAACTAAGGAGGGAAGATTATGTTAGCGCCATTGAGCTGGTTAAAAGAATATGTGGATATTGACGTTGCGCCCCATGAATTAGAAAAGAAGCTGTTCTCCTGCGGGTTTGAAGTGGAGGAATTAAGAGAGGTCGGCCGGGATATCAGCGGGGTCGTCGTGGGTTATGTGGAGGAGTGCGAGCCCATCCCGGAGACCCATCTGCACTTGTGTAAGGTAAACGCCGGGGAGCACGGCGTGTTTCAGGTCTGCTGCGGCGCCGATAATGTCCGGGCAGGCGGGAAATTCCCTCTGGCGCTGGTGGGGGCCACGGTCTACGCCACCGCAAAGGATCACAAGACGGTGGAGGGCGTGATGACCATCAAGAAGGGGAAACTCCGGGGGTATGAATCCGAAGGGATGCTCTGCTCCGGCACCGAGCTGGGGGTCAGCGAGGATATGTTCCCCGGCGGAGGCTATAACGGCCTTCTGGAGCTGCCGGAGGACGCCCGGACGGGGGAGGATGTGAAACCCCTCTTAGGATTGGACGACTGGATCTACGACGTCTCCATCACGGCGAACCGCCCGGACTGCCAGAGTATCCTGGGTCTTGCCCGGGAGGTGGCGGCGGCTCTGAAAAAGCCCCTGAAGGAGCCCTCTTATGACTATGCCCAGACCGATGTTGTTAAGGAAGGGTTCACCGTATCGGTGAAGGCGCCGGATCTCTGTCCGAGATATATCGGGCATTATGTGTACGACGTAAAGATCGGGGAGTCCCCCCTCTGGATGAAGAGAAGGCTGGCACTGGTGGGGCAGACCGCGATCTCGAATATTGTAGACATCACCAATTATGTGATGCTGGAGATGGGGCAGCCCATGCACGCCTTTGACTGCGCTTATCTGGAAGGCAATGAGATCCGGGTGCGCCGTGCGGGAGACGGGGAAAAGATCGTCACTCTGGATTCCCAGGAATACGAACTCAACTCCAATAATTTAGTCATCTGCGACGGGGTGAAGCCCGTGGCCCTTGCGGGAGTGATGGGCGGCTTAAACTCCGAGATCCGGGACACGACGGCGGCGGTGATGTTCGAGTCCGCGAAGTTTGCCCGGGACAATATCCGAAAGACCTCCAGGGCGCTGGGAAAGCGCACGGACGCCAGCGCGAAGTATGAGAAGGGCGTCGACGAGTACACCACGGTTCACGCCATGAAGAGGGCGCTGCACCTGATCACGGAACTGGGCTGCGGCAAGGTCTCCGCCACGCATCTGGACGTCAACACCGGCAATTCCATTGAGCCCAGGGAGATGAAGGTCAGCGTCCGCAGGGTGAACGACGTCCTTGGGATCGAAGTTCCCGGGGAAGAGATTTTGAAGATTATGGAGAGTCTGAATTTTGCCCCCGCCATCAACGGCGACGAGCTGACCCTTCAGGTTCCCGCCTACCGAGAGGATATGGATTCCTACCCCGACGTGGCGGAGGAAGTGATCCGCATGTATGGGTACGACCATGTGATCCCCACGTTCATGCCGGACGCCCTGGTCACCATGGGCGGCATGAACCGGAAACAGCGCAGGGAGCTGAAGTTAAAGAGGGACCTCTGCAGCATGGGGGCTTACGAGTGCATCCATTACTCGTTCTTCTCCCCCTCCGACCTGGATCTCCTGCGCCTTCCGGAGGATGCCCCGGAGCGGAACGCGATCCGGATCCTGAACCCGATCAACGAGGAACTGTCGCTGATGCGCACCACCCTGGCGGCTTCCATGCTGAACGCCATCGCCAGGAACCAGAAGAAGGGCAACCTCTCCGGGCGGCTCTTTGAACTGGGGAAAAAGTTCATTCCCAAGGAACTTCCCCTGACGGACTATCCGGACGAGAGGGATACCCTCTGCATCGGCATCTTTGGCAGTGGAGAGAGCTTCTTTACGCTGAAGGGCATGGCGGAGAAAACGGCGGAGAGTCTGTACCTGAAATTTGAGTATGTTCCCTGTGCAAAGCCCTTCCTGCACCCCTACCAGACCGCTGCCATCGTCTGCCAGGGCGTGGAGATCGGCTATCTGGGGAAGGTGGCCTATCCGGTGGCGGAGGAACTGGATCTTCGGGAGGACAGCTATCTTCTGGAGATCGATATGAAGACTGCTGCGGGCCTGGAGGCGGGGAAGGCATCCTTCCATCCCCTTTCCAAGTTCCCGGAGGAGAGCAGGGATCTGGCCCTGGTGATGGACCGCGGGATCACCTGCAGCCAGGTGGAGACCGTCATCCGGGATTCCTGCAGCTATGTGAAAAAGATCCGGCTTTTTGACGTGTACGAGGGGGAGCAGATCCCGGCGGACAAGAGGAGCATGGCGTTTACCGTAGATTTTGAGCCCGGCCAGGAAGCCTTTGAGGAGGATTCTGTGGATCGTTTCGTCAAGAAAATCTTAAAGAACCTGAAGAACCAGCTGGATGTGGATCTCAGAAGTTAAGGAGAAGAGAGCTGTTCCCCGGGCCGCTGGAGAGAGAGCTTTGAAACGGCAATTTTGAAAAAGCGAGCTGTTTCGGAGGCTGTCAGGGAGAATTTTGAAACGGCAGTCTCGAAGAAACGAGCGGTTTCCCAGAACCCCTGGGAAGAGCTTCAAACGGCAGTCCTGAAGAAACGAGCGGTTTCCGGGGAGGCTGCCAGGGAGAGTTTCGAAATGGCAGTTTAGAAAAAGCGAGTTGTTTCGGAGGCTGCCAGGGAGAGTTTTGAAACGGCAGTTTTGAAAAAACGAGCTGTTTTCGGGGGCTGCCAGGGAAGGCTTTGAAACGGCAGCCCCGAAGACGCGGGAGAGAAAGGAAAACAGGAGCTTAGTGCCGCCTGGTCGGGCGGCGGAATGGAGAGCGTATGGAAAAGAAGAACGCCTGGGAGACTTATGGCGATAAAGAACTGAAGAAAGTGGAAAAACTCTGTAAGGAATATCGGGATTTTCTGGACAGCGGAAAGACGGAGCGCGAGTGCGTGGACACCATCGTCAACACCATCGAGGCGGAGGGATACCGGGAGCTGGACAGCGTGATCCGCGGCGGCGGAACCTTAAAGGCGGGGGATAAAGTTTACCAGGTCTGGATGAACAAATCCATCGTGATGTTTCGTGTGGGGAAAAGGCCCCTGTCCGAGGGCATGAACATCCTGGGCGCACATATCGATAGTCCCCGGCTGGACGTGAAGCAGGTGCCCCTGTACGAGGATGGCGCCCATGCCTTTGCCTATCTGGACACGCACTATTATGGCGGCGTGAAAAAATATCAGTGGGTGACCATCCCCCTGGCGATCCACGGCGTAGTGGTTAAAAAGGACGGGTCGACGATCGAGCTGAACATCGGAGAGAATGAGGATGATCCCGTGTTCTTCATATCGGATCTCTTGGTTCACCTGGCCGGGGAGCAGCTGGAGAAGAAGGCGGCAAAGGTGATCGAGGGGGAGGCTCTGGATCTGATCGTGGGGTCGAAACCCCTTGTCCTGGGAAAAGAGGAAAAGGAGTCCGAGGAGGGAAAGAAGAAGGCGGCCAATGCTATCAAGGCCGGCGTTTTGGATATCCTGAAGAAACAGTATGATTTCGAGGAGGAAGACTTCCTCTCCGCCGAGCTGGAGATTGTTCCCGCAGGGGCGGCTAGGGAGGCCGGGCTGGACCGCAGCATGATCCTGGCCTACGGGCAGGACGACCGGGTGTGCGCCTTTACTTCCATGCGGGCAATGCTGGACGTAAAGAGCATAGACAGGACCCTGTGCTGTATCCTGGTGGACAAGGAGGAGATCGGTTCCGTGGGCGCTACCGGTATGCAGTCCGCCTTTTTTGAGAATGCGGTGGCGGAGCTCATGAACCTTACGGGAGAGTACAGCGAGCTGGCCGTAAGGCGATGCCTTGCCGGAAGCTGTATGCTTTCCTCCGACGTGAGCGCGGCCTTTGATCCCAATTTCGCCTCCTGCTTTGAAAACCGGAACGCGGCGTTCATGGGGGCGGGCATGTGCTTCAATAAATTTACGGGGGCCCGGGGAAAGTCCGGATCCAACGATGCAAATGCGGAATATATCGCCCATCTGCGGAAGATCCTGGACGATAAGAAAGTGGTGTACCAGACCGCGGAGCTGGGCAAGGTGGACGTGGGCGGAGGCGGCACTATCGCCTATATTCTGGCACTGTACGGCATGAACGTGATCGACAGCGGTGTAGCGGTTCTGAACATGCACGCGCCCTGGGAGGCTGTCAGCAAGGCGGACGTCTACGAGGCATACCGCGGCTATAAGGCCTTTGCGGAGGGGGCCGGTCTGTGATGCAGTTAAAGAAGTCGGACTTTTCCTATGAGCTTCCCCCGGAGCTCATCGCCCAGACGCCGCTGGAGGACAGAAGCGCCTCCCGGCTGATGCACCTGGACAAAGAGACCGGGGAGGTGAGCCATTACCATTTTCGGGATATCTGTAAGTTTCTGCGGCCCGGGGACTGCCTGGTCCTGAACAACACCAAAGTGATCCCGGCGCGGCTCTTAGGAGAGCGAGAGGGGACCGGGGGCCATGTGGAGGTCCTTCTTCTGTCCCGGAAGGAAGGGGATGTCTGGGAAACTCTGGTAAAACCCGGAAAGAAGTGCAGGCCCGGGACCCGGCTTGTCTTCGGGGATGGCCTCCTTCGGGCGGAGGTCCTGGAGACCGTGGAGGATGGAAACCGGCTGATCCGCTTTTCTTACGAGGGAATCTGGGAGGAACTTCTGGATCGGCTGGGGGAGATGCCCCTGCCCCCCTATATCACCCGAAAGCTGCAGGACAAGAACCGTTACCAGACGGTATATGCCAAGTACGAGGGCTCCGCAGCGGCGCCTACAGCGGGACTTCACTTTACGGAAGATCTGTTGAAAGAGATCCGGGACATGGGCGTGGGGACGGCTTATGTGACCCTGCACGTGGGGCTGGGGACTTTCCGGCCTGTGAAGGAGGACAATATCCTGGATCATCACATGCACTCGGAATGGTATGAGGTCAGCCCCGAAGCGGCGGAGCTGATCAATTCGACCAAGGCTTCAGGCGGGCGGATCCTCTGCGTGGGGACCACCAGCTGCCGGACGGTGGAGAGTGCGGCGGATGAAAACGGCGTCGTCCGGGCGGGCAGCGGCGAGACAGAGATCTTTATCTATCCCGGCTACCGCTTCCGGGTGCTGGACGGACTGATCACGAATTTCCATCTCCCGGAGTCCACGCTGGTCATGCTGGTCAGCGCCCTGGCGGGCAGGGAGCGGATCCTTGCCGCCTATGAAGAGGCTATCCGGGAGAGATATCGGTTTTTCAGTTTCGGGGATGCTATGATTATCGAGTAAATAATACAGTTCAGCCCGCGCCATTCGCAAAGTCGCGCTTGCGGGGAGACGATAAATGTGGTACAATTAGCGTCAGTGAGAAGGAAAAAGTCTGCGCGTCCGGGGAACGGCGGGGCCGGATAGGACGGGGCAGACGGATCCGGCGGGGAAATCCGGGAAGGGGTATGAATGGACGAGAGAAGAAAAAACAAGAGAACGGAACTGAGCTCCACTTTGATCATGAAAAGGCTGGACGAAGGAAACGGAAGCCAGGAGGTCACCATTGAAATCACGGATGTGTCGAAGAGCGGCGTTGGCTTTACCTGCAGGCAGCCCCTGCGGATCGGCGCGGTGTACGAGTCCTTTTTGACAATCTGGACGAAGGAAGTGATCCACGCATTCCTACAGATTGTTCGGATCGAGCTGGGAGAGGACAACCAGTTCAGCTATGGCGCAAGCTTTGTGGGGATGCCGGAGATGGAGGCAAGGCGCAT
>CANQCF010000137.1 GCA_947589505.1 uncultured Acetatifactor sp.
AATTTGCCGCGGACTGCTATAAGATGGAACTGGAGACTGCCCTTCGCTCGAAAGAGCTGGCCGGTTTCCAGCTTCTGGACCTGCAGGATTTCCCCGGCCAGGGAACCGCCCTCGTGGGGATCCTGAACGCTTTTATGGAAAACAAAGGGATCCTGTCCCCGGAAAGCTGGCGGGAATTTTGTAACGACCGGGTGCTCCTGGGATGCCTGCCCAGCTTTGTATATGCCGCCGGAAATCCCCTGCAGATCTCCGTAAAATACTATACCTATACCGGACGGCCCGAGAAGGCCCCCCGTGTCCGGCTCTCCCTGCTTCGAAGCGCCAACTCCCCGAAATCAGAGGAAGCTTTGGCCTCCCGCACCGGTTCCCCGGAATCAGAGAAAGCATTTGCCTCCCGTGCCGGCTCCCCGGAATCGGAGGAAACGTTGGTCTCCCGCGCCGGCTCCCCGGAACCGGAGGAAGCATTGGTCTCCAGTACCGGCTCCCCGGAACCGAAGGAAGCATTGGTCTCCAGTGCCGGCTCCCCGGAATCGGAGGAAGCGTTGGTCTCCAGTGCTGTCATCGATGCCCGGGAAACACTTGGAGAAACCATACAGGACGGAGTGTTTGACCTGGGGAAGACTGTCCTCTCCCTGCCGGAGACGAAAGTCCCCTGCCGGCTGACCCTCCGCCTGGAGTTGGAGGACTGCCCTTCCATCCGGAACCATTATTTTATCTGGGTTTATCCACAGCCTGAAACCTCCCATCCGGAACCGTCGTCCCAGACGCCATGCGTCTCCATGCCAACTGTCGGGGATATGGCGGAAGGCACCGGGGATCCTGTCCGCATCTGCCGGGAATGGCATACGGCGCGGGAATGCCTTTCCGCCGGCAAACGGGTTCTCTTTCTGCCCCGGATTCCGGCGCCGCAGAATCCCCCTGACAAAGATGCCCCGGAAAGGTTCGTGCCCGGGACCTACTGCACGGATTTCTGGAACTATCCTATGTTCCGCTCCATCTCCGAATCGGTGGGGCGTCCCTGGCCCGTGGGAACCCTGGGGCTTCTGATCGATCCCCGGCACCCCGCGCTTAGGGACTTTCCCACGGAAACTTACTCCACTCCCCAGTGGTATGACATTGTCACCGACGCGCCGGCAATGGTCCTTGACGGAACAGGCTTAAACCCTGTGGTCCGCACCATCGACAACTGCGAGAGAAACCACAACATGGGAATCCTCTGGGAGGCGAAGGTTCTTGCAGGAAGTCTTCTGGTATGCACTTCTCCCCTGGATCTCAGACAGGAATCCCTGCCCTGCAGGCAGCTTTTATACAGCCTGCTGCGCTACCTGGGTTCCGCTGATTTTGCCCCGGAGACGGCGACAGAAATATCCTGGCTGGACGAAGTCTTCGGCGAGAATACCTGACCGCACGGCATCGGTTCCCCATAAATCAAGCCCGTCACATAAGAAGATCCCGCCGGGAATGAGCGCGGCGGGATCTTCTTAATTTTTTTTCTTATTTTACATTTTGCCTTACATCTCTAAGCCCTGTTCTTTTTTGCTTTCAGCACCAGGAACAGACCGATCAAAAGCAGTAATACGGCAAGAATCACAATCACAACAATCGTGACCACTCTGCTGCCGCCGCTTTGGGCCGCCGCTGCATCCGGTGCCGCCGGATCCATCCCGGTTCCCTGTCCGTCTGCGGAGATCACCGGATCGTCGCCCAGCAAGCCTTCATCCTTTATCTTTTCCATCACATTTACGATAATAAAGCTGCTGAAGCTCTCTGTTGTAAATTCGATTTCTCCGTCAATCACGCTCGCATCCAGAATTTCCGGTTCCTCAGAACCATCTTCATAATGCAGAACCTTCACAGGAAGATCCTGATCAATGGATGCAGGTATTCCTACACGGATCGTAACCGGAACCAGGGGTTGAATGCTTTCCCCGTCTGCATAGAGACTGATATCCAGAGCATACCCGTTTCCGTATTCTTCGCTGACCTCAGGTTCCTGCCCTTCCAGCAGTTTCGTCAGAACCAGACTGATTTCCTTACCGGCCTCCGCACTGAGGAGCGCGCCGGTCACCTTGCCAACCTGGGGCATATCCGAACCAACAAGCTCAATCTTCAGCGTCTTTCCCAATGCCCTGGAGATCATTTCCTCGGTGTATTCTATCGCCTCGGAAGAATAATCCGCCAGTCCGCCCTCTTCCGCCTCCGCTCTCACGGATTTCAGTATTTCATTTACCGCCTCTATCTTTTTGCTCTCATCGGCATCTCCCGCTGACAAAAGCTCTTCCAGTTCACCGACCGCATCTTTTATCTGCTCCGGCATTGCGATTCCAATAGCCGATCCGGATTCTGTCGTTTCTTCCTCCGGTTCTGCTGAATGTTTGGGCGCTGCACTGGACGCAGGTGTCGCACTGGGCACAGGTGTCGCACTGGGCACAGGCGTTGCACTGGACGCAGGTGTCGCACTGGGCGCGGGTGTCACACTGGGCGCAGGTGTCGCACTGGGTGCGGGTGTCGCGCTGGGCGTGGGTGTTGCGCTGGGTTCCGGTGATACGCTGGGAGCAGGTGTCGCGCTGGGTTCCGGCGACGGACTGGGTTCCGGATCCTCCTTCACTGTCAGTCTCGCCGTTCCGAATACGGCCGGGGAGGACCAGCCCATTCCCGTCTCGTCATTCCAGCTCAGCGTGCCCGCGCGGCTGCCCGTTTCATCTGCATCATTGATCTGAAGCTCAAAGCCGATCTCCATATCCTCCTGCGGCACGATATCCGTCCACTTAAAGGCAGCCTCAACTATATATCCGTCATCCGTTTCCCTGGCTGCGGATACAACATTTTCCGCCGTACATTTCGTTCCGTTAAAAGTCTGTTCATTCTGATAACTGATCCTGTACTGCTTGTCGTCTTCTTCGTAAGTCTCGGACTTATGATTGTTTTCATCGATAAATACTTCCAGGGAATCCCTCTCATGGGCGTTCTCACTGTCGGCATTCAGCAGCGCGTCCTTGACTTCTGCAAATACATACAGGTAGTTTTCATCCCACAGAGCGGTAACTGTCGCCGACACTTTAGAGCCCAGGTTGATGGAAAGCGGGATCTCCACTCCCTTCTCCGTCCAGACGCTCTCCTTTTCACCGTCAACCACAGCCGTACCCTTTACGATCTGCGCGTAGGGTTTCAAAACCGCTTCCGCATAATACTTACTGCCGGTATCCTGCACGTTTGTATAATCGTTGAAGGACAACAGGGTATCTCCGTCAGCCACTCTGATATCCATTCCGATCTTTTTCGTGATCGCTGCCTCCGGGATCTCCAGACTGAGCTCCGCCTGGTATCCGTCCGCCAGAGCCTCCGCATCCTTGCGGTAAACCGTCGCCTTCAAGGGTTCCAGACTGTCAGACCTCGTATTCCCGGGATCCACATAAAGCGTTACGCTGTCGTTTTCGTCCGCCGTGGGATCCTTTACCGTCACCTTTACCCTGACAGTGTTCCCTTCCCAGGTCGGAAGGAACTCGGCCTCCACCATTTCGTTTCCAAATACATACTTCTCAGCGGCATCGTAGCCAAAACCGATGTCCTCGGTCACCGTAATCTTCTGGATACTGGGCTCCAGCTTTGCAGGATCCACAAACGCCCAGAAGGAAGGCTTTGCCTTGTAATAATCGTCAAAGAGCAGCGGGCACTGGGTCCTCGTCCCGTCCGCGCCTCCGCCAACGCTGGAGGAATCCTGCAGCCAGGAATACTTGTCGACCACGCCCCAGATTGTAATGCCGGAGACATTGCAGTCCTCGGCCTCCAGCTTCTTCATGGCGTCATAAAACGCCTTATAGCGATAGGCCTGCCTGTTAAATTCTTCCCCGCGGGTAGCATCCGTTCCATCGTAAGCGCTGCTGGCCTTGAAATCCAGCTCCGTCAGCTGCACCTTGCCGACCACTGCGGCATAGGCCCGGGCCGCTTCCTCAAACTGGGTGATGCTGGGCGAACTCATATCATAGTGGGCCTGCATACCCATTCCGTCGATTCTGGTGCCCTCCGCCTCCTTGACAACCTGGAGCAGTTTCACAATCCCTTCCCTCTTGGAAGGCGTACTGTCGTTGTAATCGTTGTAATACAGTTCCAGACCGGCCGGCGCGTATTGATTTGCCCAGCGGAACGCCTTGATAATATACTCTTTGCTCTGGCTGCCGTATATCGCCGCCCAGTCAGACTCATCCGCTGACCGATATGTGGCCGTGCTGTCGCTGATCGCCTCGTTCACCACATCCCAGCCATAGAACAGATCTTTATATTTACTGTTTTCGCCTGTATAGTACTCCAGCATGGTCTTGATGTACCATTCCAGACGAAGATCCATAACTTCCTTGCTGACGAGTTCCCCGTCCGCCTGATAGTCTTCCCGGAAAAATCCCTTGGGCGCCTGGGAATGCCATACCAGCACATGGCCCCTTACCCGGATCCTGTCCTCCGGATGTTCCTGATTCCATTTCAGGATCACATCCAGCATTCCGTCCGCGCGGCTGTGATCCAGCACGGGTACAAGAAGCTGCTGGCCGTTAAATTCCACCGTCTCCGTTTTGCTGACAGTGGTCGCATACCCCAGCATCGCATCCAGTTTCAGTTCGTTGCCGAGAGTAACCGCGTTGAAATGCTTCGTCACCAGCTGCATTAACGTATCGTCCGCCATTTCAGAAGCCGTCACCGCCGTTCCCACGATGGTGTCCGCCCCCAAGGCTTCGGTGATACTGTCTTTCAGATCGGGAATGTCCTGTTCAATCTCGTATTTTACAGGCGCGAGCTTGCGAAGGTCCACACCCGTCACATAGTAGGTTCCCTTCACGCCGTCCCCGGCGCCGTAATTTTCTCCCTGCTCCAGGATACGGATCACGGCTTTCTCCAGGCTTCCCGCCCAGCTGGGCTTGTATGTACCGGTGAACTTCACCCACTCGCCGGGCGTCACCACCTGTCTGGTAGTGCCGCTGACTCCGCTCCCGTACTGCGTGGTGCCATTTGCCTTGATATAAGGCGAAAATTCCACCGTTCTCTGGGTTTCCGGCGCATCCTTATAATCTTCGGGATCCAGCATGACCCAGAAAGTAAACTGATACTCCTGGCCCTTTTCCAGGATCTCCGTCACATCCTGCGCAAAGCAATCATAATTTTGGGTTCTCCCCGTGATCTTGCCGTAAGTCGTCACGTCGTCGTAGATAGACGACGGCGATACCTCCGCCGAAACTTCACCACCGGTCTCAGCCTGCCACACATCCAGATCCTCAGCGTCCGCAAAATCCGGATTTTTGATCAGATTGGTGTCAAAGGGAACATCCTTTGAATCCTCCTCCGGGACCTCGTCCGTCATCTTAAAGGTGATGCTGACGAAATCCGTGGAAAACGAAGCAGTGTTTTTATCGTCTGCCATTATGGCGATGGCCGTCACCGTGCCGGAAACGCCGGGGGTAATTGAATACTCTTCCTTTCCCACAAGTCCATAATTATCCTTCAGGGAAGTTCCGCTGCCATCATATAACTTAACGCAGAGCTCACCGCCCTGATCAGCCGTGCGGAATATGATTCCTTCGCACTGATCCAGATTAACAGCTTCCGGAAGCTGGAACCAGATCTCATCGTACCGAGCGTTAAAGGTATAAGGCATCTCTACGGCATCCCCGCTCCAGCGCTTAGTAAACTTCAGCTGATCCTTTGCGTATGTGATCTCTTTGTCCTGAGGTTCCTCCGGTTCATCGTGCTTCTCCGTCACGAAGGTGACTTTGTTGAGTACAGCCGTATTTTCGCCGTCTACGAGATTCATCACGGCGAAACTATGTATCTTTTCCGGATCTGCCTCCACAACGGCAAGTTCCGCGCTCTCGTAAGACACATCCAGCTGCTTGTCGCCGTCGTCCAGGAATTTCAGCGACAGGTTTTTAATACCCTCAGCATCCACCACGATCTTTTTCAGATATTTCACATTTACATCCGCCGGAAACGCAAAACGGATCTCGCTGTACTGCTTACCGTATGCTAAGGTCAGGCCGCCCTCCGCCGTTTCCGTCATCTCATAGCCGTTCCCTCCGGACACCGCAAGCTGGCTGAAGGTGTAGGTCCGCTCCTCCAGCTGAACCGGTTCTTCCGTCACAAAAGTAACTTTGTTGATCACGGTCGTATTTTCGCCGTTTACGAGATTCATCACGGCAAAACTTTGTATCTTTTCCGGATCCGCTTTCGCAACGGCAAGTTCCGCGCTCTCGTAAGACACATCCAGCTGATTATCGCCGTCGTCCAGGAATTTCAGCGACAGGTTTTTGATGCCCTCAGCGTCCACCACGATCTTTTTCAGATATTTCACATTTACATCCGCCGGAAACGCAAAACGGATCTCGCCGTACTGCCCGCTGTATGCCAGGGTCAATCCGCCCTCCGCCGTTTCCGTCATCTCATAACTATGCCCTCCGGACACAGCAAGCTGGCCGAACGTGTAGGTCCGCTTCACCTCCTGCATCTGTTCGGTCAGAACGACCGTTCCTCCGCTCGCTTCCTCGGCCCGCGCGGGCATCAGAGGAACAAGCTGCAGGCTTCCTATGATCAGCAATATCGTCAGAAGACCCGCCGTTACTTTTCGTAATCCCTTTCCCATTTTTACCTCGTTTCTGCGCTGCACACCCCGCCTTTTGGAATTGTGGCACAGCGCGTCCACAACCGGT
>CANQCF010000138.1 GCA_947589505.1 uncultured Acetatifactor sp.
GCTTGTTTTGGAAGGGTTTTGGACCGTATGCCGCGGAAAGGACGATAGATGCCTGTTACGGATTTTCTGGAGAGAAACCATAAATTATACGGGGATGAGGTTGCGCTGGTGGAGCTGAATCCCAGTATGCCGGATACGAGAAAGATCACCTGGAAGGAGTACGATCTGGTGCAGCCCACGTCCCCCACGCCTTACCGCCGGGAGATCACCTGGAGCATCTTTGACGAGAAGGCAAACAGGGTGGCGAACATGCTGCTTTCCCGGGGGATCCAGAAAGGCGACCGGGTGGCGATTCTGATGTTCAACTGCCTGGAATGGCTCCCGATTTATTTTGGAATTTTGAAGACCGGCGCTATTGCGGTTCCCTTCAATTTCCGATTTGACGCAGAGGAGATCCAGTACTGTGCGGATCTCGCCGAAGTACATGTCCTGTTTTTCGGGCCGGAATTTATCGGCCGAATCGAATCCATCGAAGAGAAACTCAGCCAGGGAAGACTGCTGATCTATGTTGGGGACGGATGCCCCACCTTTGCGGAGAGCTACCGGGAGCTGGTCGCGGACTGCTCCAGCCAGCCGCCTCTTGTGCGCCTGGAAGAGGAGGACGACGCGGCGATCTATTTCTCCTCCGGTACCACCGGTTTTCCCAAGGCGATTTTACATAATCACGAGAGCCTGACCCAGGCGGCGCAGATGGAGCAGCGCCATCACCTGACGGGCCGGGACGACGTGTTCCTCTGCATCCCGCCCCTCTATCACACCGGTGCGAAATTCCACTGGATGGGGAGCTTGTGCGCGGGCAGCAGGGCGGTGCTGTTGAAGGGAACTACGCCCGAGATCATTTTGGACGCGATCTCCAAGGAACATTGTACCATTGTCTGGCTCCTGGTGCCCTGGGCTCAGGACATTCTGGAAACCCTGGACAGGGGGGACCTGAAGCTGGAGGACTATCAGCTTGACCAGTGGAGACTGATGCACATCGGCGCCCAGCCCGTGCCCCCTTCCCTGATCAAGCATTGGAAAGAATATTTCCCGAATCATCTCTACGACACCAACTACGGCCTGTCCGAGTCCACGGGCCCGGGCTGCGTACATCTCGGCATAGAGAACATTCATAAAGTGGGTGCCATCGGCATCCCCGGCTACCGCTGGAAGTGCAAGATCGTGGATGAGAACGGCGAGGCGGTCAAGCAGGGCAGCGTGGGCGAGCTCTGCGTGAAGGGCCCCGGCGTCATGACCTGCTACTACAACGATCCCAAGGCCACCGCGGAGACCCTGAAGGACGGCTGGCTTTACACCGGGGATATGGCGATGCAGGACGAGGACGGCTTTATCTACCTGGTGGATCGGAAGAAAGACGTGATCGTCAGCGGCGGCGAAAACATCTACCCCGTGCAGATTGAGAATTTCCTGGCCGGCTATGACAAGGTGAGCGATGTGGCGGTGATCGGACTCCCGGACAAGAGGCTCGGCGAGATCACCGGCGCGATCATCTCCGTAAAGGAGGGAATGACCTGTACGGAGGAGGAGATAGAGGAGTACTGCAAGGGACTTCCCAGGTACAAGCGGCCTAAGAAGATCATTTTTGCGGAAGTGCCCAGGAATGCCACCGGAAAGATTGAAAAACCCGCCCTCCGTAAGAAATACGGCGCGGATCAGCTGGTGGCCCAGCAGAATGAAGTCAAGAATTGAGAAAAGGGGCTGTCGACAAGCTGTTTTTCAGCTGGTGCGGCAGCCCTTTTTTAGCGGCGCCTCCGGCGGTTCAACCAACCGGTATCCGGAGCACCTGTCCGATCTGCAGCACGCTGCTTGTGAGTCCGTTGGCGCGCATGATGGCATCTACGGTGGTGTCATATCTGCGGGCCAGCTCCCAGAGGGTGTCGCCCGAGCGGACGGTGTACTCCACATAGGGACTTTGTGAGACCGGGATCTGAAGCACCTGTCCGATCTGCAGATCGTTGCTTGTGAGGCCGTTGGCCTCCTTGATGGCGTTTACCGTGGTGCCATAGCGCTGGGCGATGGACCAGAGGCTGTCGCCGGCTTTTACTGTGTAGGAGATCGTATTGGTGCCGGGACCGGGAGTGGGGACATTTTCACCGATACCCAGGTAAATATTGTACAGCGCCTGCCAGGTCTGCGGACCAACGATGCCGTCGGGACTCAGCTGCATTGCGTTCTGGAAAGCCACCACTGACTGCCGTGTCCCGGGGCCGAAGATCCCGTCCTGGGAGGGCGCGGGCACATCCGAGTAAAAGCGGGACACGACGTTCAGCAGATATTGCAGTGTGACCACGTCCTGGCCCCGGGAACCCTGACGGAGGACGGTGGCCGGAGGAACGGTGCCGATGCCGAGAGAAGTCCCTTCGCTGTTTAACTCCGCCAGGCGTGTGACGGCGGTATAAAGACTGGATATCTTATACCAGGTTGCCCTGCCCACAATGCCGTCGGGGGTCAGCCCGAAGATGCTCTGAAATTTTGTGACCGCCGCCTGGGTGCTGGCTCCAAAGGTGTCGGCGGGATCCGTGATGGCGGGGATGGCCGGATAGTTTCTCCGGATGCGGTTCAAGTAAGTCTGTATGGTCTGCACGTCCAGACCGGAGCTTCCCTGGCGGAGCGCGGCGCCGGGATAGGATGAGAGGACGCCTGTCACGATATTTGTCTCTGCAATCTCAATATCATTGGGATAGTAGCTCCGCAGGATCCGGATAGGGGTATAGCCCTGATTTGCCAGCGATACGGTGCCCCACTGGGAAAGGCCCGAACAGGTGGCCGTGGTCCCGTTGCAGAAAGACGTGAAATAGGGGGCCTGCTGACCCTGCCTGCGGACATATTCGCCCAGGAGTTCATCTACCGCCCGGCTGATGGAATCATATACGGGATGCCCGGGAACGTAATATTGATCGTAGGCGGTGTTGTTGGTGATGTCGAAGTCATATCCATCGCTCCTGTACCACTCCGTGTAAACGCGGTTCAGGGCGAAGGTCATGATGGCGTAAATGTTCGCCTTCAGAGCGGCCTCCGGCCAGGTGGGATAGATCTCGCTGCTGGCCACATTTTTGATATAGTCCGAAAAAGGGACCTGGACGTTTGCCGCCGACGCGTTTGGAGCGCCCAGGTGGACCGTGATCGGATTTGGTATCACCACCTGGCGGAGTACGCGGGAATTTTCGGAGCTCCCCTGCTGTTCCCTCGGGCCATCCATTGCCACCGCGGGTGGCCCGATTGTAATATTTTCCGCGGTTTGTCTTGTCTGGCGGTCCTGAAGGGGAATGAGCGTCACCGGGAGCGTGGCGGTTTCGCCGTCAAAAATAGGAATCTCCGTGACGGATACGTCCTGAAAACCCGGAGCGTCTATGACCGCGCCGTAGTTGGCGTAGGGCGTCCCCTGGTAGCCGGGATTCAGGGAAAAACTCCGGTCCACGGTCTCTAAGGACACGGGCTGCGTTTCTCCGCTGATATCCGTCGTAAGCCGGTAGAGCACGTTTCCCTCGTCGTCGAGGATCTGTACCTGGGCGCCGTCCACCGGGATCGCTTCCCGGGCCGTCCGCGCCTGTATCTGCAGATATCCGATTGCCATAGGTTATATTCCTTTTAGGATACTCCTTATCAGTATATGAGGGAGCGGTGACTTTGGTGTCTGCGGCAGGCAGATGAAAAGTTTCCGGGAGGAGACTGTGCCGGCTGCATGAGTGGGATTCGGGAAAACGGAAGAAGGTTAAACAAATCTACAAAATATTTCCAGTTGAAAACAGAACGTATGTTTGCTATAATAGAATTCCAGGAGAAGAAAGAGCGGAAGGGGATGGCGGCATGACGTCTGGGGCGGATATCAGCGTGATGGGGACGAAAGAGGGAATATGCGGGGGGAGACAGAAGGAGATCGCCTGCGAGTGCTGGTTTACGAGCAAGGGTGAGCTGACTCCCGTTATGCTGAAGATCCGGGACGAGGATGGGGAGATCCGCACGATACGGCAGATCCAGGTGCATTCTCAGAGGGAAAAGAAGTGTGCAGGCGTGTCTTCCATCACGTTTGAGTGCACCATAACGATCCTGAAGCAGGAGATTCAGGTGTGGCTGGTCTATTATAAGGAAAGGAACAGATGGGTTCTGATTTACCGCTGACGCGTTTCACGCTGCCTCACTGCTTTCTTTGTTTCAGACCAGGCGTTTCCTTGTCCATTAGGCGCAGGGAAGATCCGGCGTAAGTGCGGGTTTCCGTACCTGGTGGCAGCCGCCTGGTCTGTATCGCAGGTTTATGATTTTATAGGTATTTTACTTGACATTCCCAAAGATATGCTGCAAAATAGGGTATCGAGAAAAGAGAAAAAAGAAGATATCCTAAAAGGGAAGCAAGGAGGATTTTCCCATGAGTATGGCGGATTATGACAAAGCTTATAAGCTTGGAAAGAAAGATTATCAGACACGGCTGATGCGGGGACAGCAGCCTGCCTTAAAGGTACTGGATGAAATACTGCCCCATGACCACCGATACGCGGAGGTTCCGCTGGGGCTGGTGCAGATCCCTATCAACAGGATCGTGGGGACGAAGACGGGCGGCAGGAGCAACGCCTTCTCCGGGAATTTTATGCCGATCCTGCGGGGGGACACGGAGTTTGCCAATAAGTGGTCGAAACTCAGCGACAGCCATGTGGAGGAGGGGATCCGGGACCCGATCACGGCCTATGAGTATATGAACGAATTTTATGTGGCGGAGGGAAACAAGCGCGTCAGTGTGCTCAAGTATTTTGACGCCGTTTCCGTGCCTGGCAGGGTTACGCGGATCCTGCCTCCCCGGACCCAGGAAAAGGAGAACCGGATCTATTATGAGTTTGTGGATTTTTACGAGCTGTCGAAGATCAATTATATCTGGTTTTCTCAGATCGGGAGTTTCGTAAAACTGCAGGAGGCGGTTGGCAAGGGAGAAAAGGAGATCTGGTCGGAGGACGACAGGCTGGATTTCAGCTTCCTCTACACGAAATTTTCCGCGGAATACAAGGCCAATGGCGGGGATAAGCTGTCCATCACCACGGGGGATGCGTTCCTGACTTTTATCACCCTGTACGGTTATAAGAGCCTGGAAGACAAGACCTCCAGCGAGATCAGGGAACTTCTGACAAAGAGCTGGGAGGAGTTTGTGATCGTGGAGGCGGATGAAAAAGTGGAACTGAAGATGGAGCCGGTCCGGGAGAAAAAACCGCTGCTGAACCGGATCCTGCCTCTGAGTTCCACGAAGCTGAAGATCGCCTTCGTCTATGAAAAGACGCCGGGTTCCTCGGCGTGGACCTACGCCCATGAGTTGGGTCGCCTGCACATTGAGCAGACCTTTTCCGATGAGGTGACGACGGTAAGCTATGAGAATATCACCCAGGAGACGGCGGAGGAGACAATAGAGGGCGCCATTGAGGATGGCTGCAATATCATTTTTACAACGACCCCCGCGTTTGTGACGGGAAGCGTGAAGGCCGCCATCGCCCATCCGGATGTGAGGATCTTAAACTGCTCTCTGAACACTTCCCACCGCTATATCCGAACTTATTACGCCCGCCTGCACGAGGCAAAATTCCTGATGGGGGCGATCGCGGGATCCATGGCGGACAACAACCGCGTGGGCTATATAGCGGACTATCCGATCCTGGGCGTGATCGCCGGGATCAACGCCTTTGCCCTGGGGGCGAAGATGGTGAATCCCAGAGCGGAGGTATATCTGGAGTGGTCCAGGCTGAAGGACGGATCTGACAGCCTGGAAAAGCTGCAGCAGAAGGAGGTTTCCGTCATCTCCGGCCAGGATATGAATATCCCGGAGGAATCCTCCCGGTATTTCGGTCTGTTCAGCCTGGAGAACGGCTATCCCCGGAATCTGGCGATGCCCCTCCGGCATTGGGGAAAGTTTTATGAGCGGCTGATCCGTACGATTATGGACGGAACCTGGAAATACGACGAGAGCAGCGACGAGGTAAAGGCGATCAATTACTGGTGGGGGATGTCCGCCGACGTGGTGGATGTGATCTATTCCCAGAGCCTGCCCGTGGGCACCAGGCAGCTGGTGGATCTGCTGCGGCGAGCCATCCGAAGCGAAATACTCAATCCGTTTTCGGGAATACTGTATTCCCAGAACGGCATTGTTCAGGGGGATCCAAATAAGACCCTCAGCGCCAGCGACGTGATGAATATGGATTGGCTGTCGGAGAACGTGATTGGGATCATCCCGCCTCTGGAGGAACTCACGGAGACGGCAAAGCCCGTGGTGGAACAGCAGGGGCTGGAAACGGTAAAACGTCTGTAACAGGGATCCTGGGTGCGGAAAAGAGGGGATTCGGGGAGAGGAAAGCGCTGCATGAAGATACTGGCGATCGCGGATGAGGAGTCCAAAGTATTGTGGGATTATTATGAGCGGGGGATGTTGGAGGGCATCGACCTGATCATTTCCTGCGGGGATCTGAACCCTCGGTACCTCTCCTTTCTGGTCACCATGTCCAATGTGCCGCTTCTCTATGTCCATGGAAACCATGACACAAAGTACGATACGGTACCCCCCGAGGGGTGCATCTGTATTGAGGATACGATTTATGTCCACAATGGTGTCCGGATCCTGGGGCTTGGGGGATCCATGCGCTATAAGCCGGGCAGCCATCAGTACACGGAGCAGGAGATGCAGAGGCGCGTCCGCAGGCTGCGCTT
>CANQCF010000139.1 GCA_947589505.1 uncultured Acetatifactor sp.
CGGTTTGGAGGCGAGACCGGTGGCGCTTCTCGTACAGGAGGCCAGCAAGTACGAGAGCCGGATCTATATTCAGTCGAAAGACCGCCGGGTAAACGCAAAGAGTATCATGGGGATGATGACCCTGGCTCTGGACAACGGAGAAACCCTTGAGGTTACCGCGGAAGGCATCGACGAGACGGCGGCTGTCAGAGGGATTGAAAAATTTCTGAGTGGAAAATAAAAGTTCGGTGAGAGGGTGGCAGAGTCGGTGCAGCGCAGCATTGATCCTGCCTTTTCTGATAAGGAGACGGGATGAGTAAAAAAATGCTTTTTGTTTACAACCCGAAGGCCGGAAAAGAACGCATCAAGAGCAACCTTGCCGATATCCTGGACGTGTTCGCGTCGAAAGACTATGAGATCACCATCGCTCCCACCAGAAAACAGGGGGACGCCGTGGAGATCGTGGCGGGGCGGGATCCCGGGTATGAACTGGTGGTGTGCAGCGGCGGCGACGGCACGCTGGACGAGACGGTGACGGGGATGCTCCGAAGCGGGATCCGGACGCCTATCGGCTATATTCCCGCGGGCAGCACCAACGATTTCGGGGGAAGCCTTTCCCTGCCGAAGAACATGGTGCAGGCGGCGGAGACCATCATGCAGGAGCACAATTTTTCCTGCGACATAGGGAAGTTCAATGACGCTATCTTCGTCTATATCGCGGCTTTTGGGATCTTTACGGACGTCTCCTACGAGACGGATCAGGAGATGAAGAACACCCTGGGACACATGGCCTATGTATTGGAGGGCATGAAGAGGCTGCCATCCGTAAAGTCCCAGAGGATGAAGATCTTTCTGGAGGATCAGGTGATCGAGGATGAGTTCCTCTTCGGCATGGTCACAAATTCCGTGTCAGTGGGCGGCTTTAAGAACATTACCGGAAAGGATGTACTGCTGGACGACGGCCTTTTGGAGGTGACGCTGATCAAGCGCCCCAGGAACCCTGTGGATCTGAACGGGATCATGATGGCCCTGCTGAACCGGGACATGGATTCTGAACACATATACTATTTCCGGACATCGCACCTTATGGTGGAGTCGGAGGAACCGGTGGCCTGGACCCTGGACGGGGAGAACGGAGGAAGCCACACCAAGGTGGAAATCACCGATCTCTGCCGGGCGGTGGATATCAGGGTAGATTATACCCAGGTGGGACTGCTGGGCTGAGCTGCCCTAGAAAATTTGAAAGATTTTTGGGGGACGGAAAGGCTGCGGTAAAGGGACATCTTCTTTCATATATGGAAAGAGATGGAAAATGGTTTCGGAAATTTATGGGAAAAGAAGTTGCTTTCTCCGATGACTTTGGTATAATAAAAGCGTGTCAATCCTTTTGACAGAAAAAACAATGAGATAATGGAGGTAAAGGAAAATGTTAGTATCTGCAACCGAAATGCTGAAAAAAGCAAAAGCGGGCCATTATGCAGTAGGCCAGTTTAACATCAACAATCTGGAGTGGACAAAGGCGATCCTGATGACCGCAAAGGAGCTCAGATCCCCCGTGATCCTCGGTGTGTCCGAGGGCGCAGGAAAGTACATGGGCGGCTATGACACCGTAGTCGGCATGGTGAACGGCCTGCTGAAAGGGCTGGATATTGACGTTCCCGTAGCGCTGCATCTGGATCACGGCTCCTACGAAGGCTGCTATAAGTGCATCGAGGCTGGTTTTTCCTCCATCATGTTTGACGGTTCCCACTACCCCATCGAGGAGAACATCGCAAAGACCACCGAGCTGGTAAAGGCGGCTCACGGCAAGGGTCTCTCCATCGAGGCTGAGGTCGGCTCCATCGGCGGCGAGGAGGACGGCGTTGTGGGCATGGGCGAGTGCGCGGATCCCAACGAGTGCAAGATGATCGCAGACCTGGGCGTTGACTTCCTTGCGGCAGGCATCGGCAACATCCACGGCAAGTATCCCGCAAACTGGAAGGGCCTGAGCTTTGAGACTCTGGACGCCGTACAGCAGAAGACCGGCGTTCTTCCCCTGGTTCTCCACGGCGGCACCGGAATCCCTGCGGATATGATCAAGAAGGCCATCGACCTTGGCGTTTCCAAGATCAATGTGAACACCGAGTGCCAGCTGGCATTCCAGGAAGCTACCCGTAAGTATATCGAGGAGGGCAAGGATCTTCAGGGCAAGGGCTTTGATCCTCGTAAGCTCCTGGCACCCGGCTTTGAGGCAATCAAGGCGACCGTAAAGGAAAAGATGGAGCTCTTCGGTTCCGTCGGCAAGGCCTGAATCCGGGACGGGATTTTCCCACAGATTGGGGCGTTCTGTCCGCGCGGTTTTGCTGTGCAGGAACGAATTGAGAATGATAACCTGGCAATAAAACGCAAAAATCATTAAAATACAGGATCGCCCGGCGAACAGCCGGACGGTCCTGTATTTATGTGTTTTTTCAGGCGCTCTCAGCGGAAAAACATAAGAAAGACACAGGAAAAGTATAAAAACGCAGACAAAAAAGTTCCTTTAAAAAGGGAGGAAGCCAAGGATCCGGATCCTTGGCAGTTATCATGAAAAAGTTATTTTAAACAAGGAACTGTGGCAGCCACAAGTTTTTGTTTTTCTTTACTTGTAGTATATGGGATGATAATGAAAAAACAATGTGCAGAGATTGAAATAATCTTGAACGAATTGTGAACAAAATATGAACGCACAGATATCAAGATAATCCAGTCATTTCCCTTGATAATCCATTTTCGATGATCCGAAAAACCCTTAAAATAAAAATGTAACCGGGAGCTTGCGATCCGGCGCCTTAGGAAAAACGACGGGGCCGGAGCAGTTGACAGGAGGCTGTTATGGGTGTATATGTGAATCAGGCGGGGTATCTGTTAAAAGGGGAAAAGAGAGCAGTTCTCACTTCTCCGTCCGGGCGTTTTTTCCTGGAAGATGATGAGGGAAAGGAAGTCTATCGGGGAGAAATCAGGGAATTTGGCTTTGACAGGAGTTCCGGGGACCGGGTGGGAACGGCGGATTTTTCGGAGTTTGAGGTGCCGGGCGTCTACCGGGTGTGCGCCGAAGGGGATGCCGAAAACGGCAGCGCACCGGAAAAGTCCCTTTGCTTTCCCATCGGGGGAAATGTCTATGATAGGCTGCTGCACGATCTGATGAAGGCCTATTATTTCCTGCGCTGCGGCTGTGAGCTGAAGCCGGAATACGCCGGGGAATATGTGCACGCCGCCTGCCACACGGGGTATGCGTCGGAGTGGGAGAACCCTTCTGTAAAAGTGGAGGTCAGCGGGGGCTGGCACGACGCGGGGGACTACGGGAGATATATCACCCCGGGGGCCTGCGCCCTGGCCCACATCCTGTATGCCTATAAGATGTTTCCCAAGACTATGAAAGAGCTGCAGCTGCAGATCCCCGAGAGCGGCAGCGGGACACCGGACGTGCTGAGCGAGTGCCGGGTGGAGCTGGAGTGGTTCCTGAAGATGCAGAAGAGCGACGGCGGAGTCTATCACAAGGCCAGCACGGCCCGACACGCGGCCTTCGTCATGCCCGAGGATGACCGGGAACCCCTGTATGTCCTGCCGGTCTCTTCTATGGCGACTGCGGATCTGGCGGCAGTCTGCGCTCTGGCCTCCGCTATCTACAGGCCCTATGACGGGGCATTTGCAGACAAACTGGCCCAGGCAGCGGAAAAGTCCTACCAATGGCTGAAGGAAAATCCGGAGTTCCTGGGATTTCGGAACCCGCCCGGCTGCGGCACCGGAGAGTACGGGGAGAGGGACGATCTCTCCAACCGGTTCTGGGCTGCGGCGGAGCTCTATGCTTTGACGGGAGAGGAGAGGTATCACCGGGATCTGGAGAAGGCGCTGGAGCAGCCTTTTCCACTGGCGGCTCTGGGCTACGGCGATGTAGGAGGTTTCGGGCTGCTGGCGTATCTTTTGTCCGGACAAAAACAGAAAGAAGAGCTCCGGGAGAGATTCCTGGAGGCGTTTGTACAGGAGGCGGCCCAACGCGTCCGGGTTTCGGAGGCCTGCGGCTACGGCGTGTCCATGATGGAGTGGGAGTATTTCTGGGGCAGCAACATGGGGCGTCATGAAGCACGGCATGACCTTTGCCATCGCTGACGTCCTTGGCTTGGAGGATCGCGTGCGCAAAGCCGCGGAGACGGCGGAGCTTCCGAAAAAATGGAGACGGCCGGGGGAGCCGGAAGAGAAAGCGGTTCCCGGTCACCGGGAAAAGAGGGGCTGGAATATGCGGGACCATGCGGCGGCCCAGCTGGATTACCTGATGGGGCTGAACGCCCTGGGGATCAGCTACGTCACCGGAAACGGGGAGCGGGCTTACAACAATCCGCATTTAAGGCCTGCTTATGCGGACGGCATCGAGGCGTGCATGCCCGGCATGGTCAGCGGAGGTCCTAATGCCCACCCGGCGGATCCGGACGGAAAGAGGCTCGTCCCGGATGGAACGTCGGCCATGAAGAGTTTCGCGGACGACTGGCGCTGCTATTCCCTGAACGAGATCACGATCTACTGGAATTCCCCGGCGGTGTTCGTGACGGCCTATCTGAAGGAGAAGGCGGGTGGACGGTAGGTTCAGGTCACGCCTGCTTTTGCACATAAGAAGGAGCTTGCGTCCCTGTGGGAAGCCAGTTCAGCCCGCGCCATTCGCAAAGGCGCGCTGACGCGCTCTCCGGCACTTCGTGCCTATCTTTGCTCATAAAATGGCGCTCCCTCAGCCGCACGTGTTCGGCAAAAATTTGTGCGAGCACAATTTTTGCCCGAACCACGGCGGCTGGCTGAACTGGTGGTGAAAATTGACACTATCCTTTGAGGAGGGTATAATGGTATCAAGATTGTGCCGGCTCTTCGGAGGTGTATGCTTATGAGAAATCGTTTATCGGTCAGGCTAGCGGCGACGCTGAGAAACTATGATATCCATGATCTGCCCCATGACCTATTGGCGGGGGCGATCATCGCGGCAGTCTCTATTCCAATTTCCATGGGATATGCCCAGATTGCGGGTCTTCCGGCGGTGTACGGGCTGTACGGATCGGTCTTTCCGATTTTAATTTTCGCGCTGTTCTCCACCTCACCCCAGTTTATTTTCGGGGTGGACGCTGCGCCGGCGGCCATTGTGGGCGGAGCACTGGTGCAGCTGGGGATCCTGCCGGAGTCTGCCCAGGCCGGGAAAGTCGTCCCGGTGATCACGCTGTTCACGGCGGCATGGCTCCTGCTCTTTTTCTTCTGCGGGGCCGGAAAACTGGTAAATTATATCTCCATGCCGGTCATGGGCGGCTTTATCACGGGGATCTGCACGACCATCGTTCTGATGCAGCTCCCGAAGATGATGGGGGGAAGCTCCGGCACGGGCGAATTGTTTGAACTGGCGGCCCATCTGATCCGCTCCTGCCGCCAGATCCACTGGCTTTCTCTGCTTCTGGGACTCTCTACCCTTGTCCTTCTCCTTTTGTCGAAAAAGTTTATCCCGAAATTTCCCATGGCGGTGGCGGTCATGGCGGCGGGAGCCGTTTTGTCCGCCGTGTTTGATCTGAAAGGGAAGGGTGTGACCCTGCTCTCGGCGGTGGCGCCGGGCCTTCCCCGGTTCCAGCTTCCGGACCTGGGAGCGGTGGAACTGCGGGACGTCATCGGCATGAGCCTGACCGTAGCTGTGGTCATCATGGCGGAGACGCTGCTGGCGGAAAACAATTTCGCCCAGAAAAACGGTTATTCCCTGGAGGACAATCAGGAGATTCTGGCCTTTTCCCTGGGAAATCTGGCGGCCTCCCTGACGGGGTGCTGTCCCATCAACGGCTCGGTGTCCAGGACCGCCATGGGGGAACAGTACGGTGCGAAGAGCCAGCTCACAGGCATTACAGCGGGGCTTCTGATGATCGTTCTGCTGTTGTTTGGCAGCGGGTTCATACAATATCTGCCGGTGCCGGTGCTGACGGCCATCGTGGTCAGCGCCCTGATGGGCGCCATGGAGTTCCATCTCGCGGGAAGGCTCTGGAAAGTGAGCCGCACGGAATTTTATATCTTTGCGGGAGCGTTTCTCGGGGTGCTGCTCTTAGGGACGATCTACGGCGTGATCATCGGCATCATCCTCTCCTTCGCGAATGTGATCGTGGACTCCGCCGACCCTCCCCGGTGCTTCCTCGGCATCCTTCCGGGACACGAGGATTTTGTGGACATCTCGAAATACAAGCATATCTATCCCATTGAAAATGTCGTGATCTACCGCTTCAGCAGCAACCTGTTCTTTGCCAATGTCGCTATCTTTCAGAAGGATATCGAGGAGAGCATCCAGGAGGACACGAAAGCGGTGATCCTGGACGCCTCGGGGATCGGCAGCCTGGATGTGACCGCAGCGGAACGCCTTCAGTCCATCTATGCAAACCTGGAAAAACGGGGAATCCGGTTCTTTATGACGGAGCACATCGCCCGGCTGAACGACCAGCTGCGAAAGCTGGGCCTGGGCCGTATGATCGAAAACGGTGCCGTCAGGCGGACCATTCCCACGGCGCTCCGGGACATGGGGATCGAGGCCCCCTATCCCATCAAAGGGCAGCACCGCACGGACCACGTCTTAAAGCGGAACTGGGTGGAGAGCGGGATGCAGGAGTTTGTCTGGGCCTTCGGCGA
>CANQCF010000140.1 GCA_947589505.1 uncultured Acetatifactor sp.
GCCTATGAGGAGTTTAAGCAGTTAAAGAAGCAGATGAAAACCACGGTCAGCAGCCAGAAGACCCGCCTGGAGCTGGCACTTTCCGCGGAACGCCAGTGGACGGTGGACGCCTGGAAGGAACTGTTTGTCAAAAATCCCGTGATGCACCAGTTTGCCATCGGTCTGATCTGGGGCGTCTACGAGGACGGAAAGCTGATTCAGAGTTTCCGCTATATGGAGGATGGCTCTTTCAATACGGAGGCTGAGGAAGAGTATGAACTTCCCCAGCAGGGCAGGATCGGCCTGGCCCACCCCATCGAAATGACGAAGGAATCCATAGAGGCGTGGAAACAGCAGCTTGAAGATTATGAGATCACTCAGCCCCTGGAGCAGTTAAACCGGGAAGTCTTCTACCTCACGGAGGAGGAAAAGAATGCGAAGCGCATGGAACGCTTCGGAGGCTGCATAATGAACGCCCTCTCCCTGGGCGGAAAGCTGCAGAACCTGGGCTGGTACAGGGGATCCATACAGGACGCCGGCGGGTTTGATACCTATTACAGGGAGGATGCGAGCGTTGGCCTGGGCGCGGAGCTGCATTTCTCAGGATCTTATGTGGGCGCGGATTACGAGGATGAAGTCACCGTGTACGACGTGCGCTTTTACAAGGCCGGCACGATCCAGCGCGGCAGCTACGTCTACGACGAGGCGGATGATAAGAAGGCGATTGTCTTAAGCGAAGTTCCCGCCAGGTATTTCAGCGAGATTGTCCTGCAGATGAAACAGGCCACTGCTTCCAGCCAGGAACGGGATGAAAACTGGAAGCAACAGGAGGAGTACAAGTAAGAAGCAGTTTTGAAAAAAGCCTTGCAGAACGGATTTTCCATTGAGAAAAAGACCGTTTCTGCAGGGCTTTTTTTTATTCTGCAATTTCGCTATACATCGGCAATAAAGTGAGAATGAGGATTTGGAACTGCTGCTTATTCATCTATGGTTTTGGACTTTGCGACGTGTTCCTTTAATATCAGATTGATATACTGGCTGAATGAACGGTCATCCTTTTCCGCCAATTCTTTAATTTCATCGATGATATCTTCGTCAAGAGATACACTTACTTTCACTTTATATGGTTTATTCATACCTCATACCCCTTTTTCCTACTCCGTATTGTATCTCAAATATACTTATGTTATAGTAAAATGGTAAGAAGTATCAAAAAGTAGTATAAAAGCAGTCGAAATTTCATACTTTTATTCTGCTTTAAGTTTTTGGAACCAAGAAACATATCAAAATCCGTCAAAGGTCGTCAAAGGCGGCTGAAGGTGCGGTATCTTAGAAAGGTTGTGGCAGTTATGTTTTTTATTTTAAAGTCTTTTATTGAGTTACTGACATTTGATTTTGAAATTGTTGAACCAACGGTTACGCCGGAAGAAGCAAAGAAATTGGAGGAACTGATCGAATCCCTGATGAAGGAAAACACAGAAAACGTCTCATGTAAAGATGAGAAGGATTCTAATCGGCGATGGTGTCGGAAAAAAAGGAAATGATAAACGGATTCGGATAAGAAAATATTTTTGTATACATGCTGGACAGGGAATGGGATAAGAAGTAAAATAATTATGAAGACAAATTTAGGTCGCAAAAAACAACATGTAAATGATGGTTAAATTATTTTTTCGACGGAAAAAGATATCAGTGAAAAGTTTAATGCCTTAAAAAGTATGATTAACAGATATATGTTTATTTTCCGTCAATTAGGATTGATAGTGCGAAGCCGCGATAGTCATGACTGCCGGAAAAAGGACACGGTAATACCGTGCGAATTTTATAAAAAAGGAGAAATAAATAATGAGCAAATTTATTCTTGATCTTTTTGACAACGATAAAAGAATTGTTGTAAATCACATCACAGCAGAAACGGATCTTAGAGAATTGGGAAGAAAAAATATGCTGGACAGTCTTACTATGTCGGTTATGCTTGCGGGAGATGAAGACGTTAAGAAGTTGGTGGAAGGCTTAAAAGAGAAAGTTGAAAGTTTAACAGACGAAGAATGGGATTCCATAAAAATGATGTTGCCATGGGATTGCGATGAAGGAACGCCTGCTGAAGAATGGGAAGCCATAGAGGCAGCCATGGAGAAAGGCGAGGTTTGAGAAAGGGAAAAAAGTAATTCTTGACAATCCCCAAAATTGTGGTATAGTTCTAAATGCGAATGAATTGCATTTGCGTTTAGAACTATATTATTTTAAATGGCAAATACGCTTAATATTCTAGTGATAGGTGACGATCATGCTGGAACTGATCTTACATGCTTTGGAGCATGCCCTGCTCGATGGGCTGAAGCTCCTGCCCTTCCTTTTCCTGACATACCTGGCGATGGAGTGGCTGGAGCACAGGGCG
Organism: uncultured Acetatifactor sp.; assembly: GCA_947589505.1. Lineage (GTDB taxonomy): Bacteria > Bacillota > Clostridia > Lachnospirales > Lachnospiraceae > Acetatifactor. Next base: position 2,378 of record CANQCF010000140.1, read on the forward strand.
GGAGACAAAGTGAATGAATGGGTGAGAAAGTCCGGGAAATTTGGGCCGCTGGTGGGCGGCCTGCTGGGTGTTGTGCCCCAGTGCGGCTTTTCGGCGGCAGCTTCTAATTTATATGCGGGACGATTGATCACGCTGGGGACGCTGCTGGCGATTTATCTCTCCACCTCGGACGAGATGCTGCCGATCTTGATCTCTCAGCAGGCGCCGGTCCTTTTGATCCTGGAGCTGCTGCTGGCGAAAGCCGGGATCGGCATGACGGCGGGGTTCCTTATTGACCTGTTCTGCAGGAAATCTGCTGTGGAACAGAATCAGGGTATTCATAAGTTCTGTGAACATGAGCATTGCAAATGTGAGAAGGGGATTCTGAAATCCGCTGTGATACACACGCTGAAGATAGCGTTCTTTGTGATATTGATCGGGTTTGGTCTGGAGCTGGTATTTGAACTGGTCGGGGAGGAAACCCTGGCGGCGCTGATCCTGAACCGGCCGTTTTTAGGGCCTGTGCTCGCGGGGGTGGTTGGCCTGATCCCGAATTGTGCTTCCTCCGTAGCGATCACGCAGCTTTACCTGGAGGGAGCGCTGGGACTGGGAGCAATGCTTGCGGGACTATTGGTGAACGCCGGAGTGGGGCTTCTGGTGCTCTTTAAGGTAAACCAGAATAGAAAGGAAAATCTGAAGGTGCTGGGACTGCTGTATGGGATTGGCGTGGCCGTGGGGATTGCGGTGGGACTGATTCTGTATTAGAAAGTGTTGGAACACGGCGGTTTTGCGGATAAAGGCCGATCTGCAGGAGGTTAGGACCTATTTTTAGTAAGCAATCATCTGGAAGGTTTGTCGTAAATTTGCCTGCATCTGCCAGGTAAATCCGGTAAATAACTCTAATGGCTTGCTGAAAGTGTAAATTCACCTATACCTGACAGGTAATCGGGCAGGTAATTCTAAAGGTTTGCTGTAAGTGCAAGTTCATTTATACCTGACAGGTAAACCGTCAAATAATTCTAATGGCTTACTGAAAGTGCAAGTTTGCCTGCATCTGCCAGGCAAATCCGACAAATGATCTTATAATGTTTCGGGTTAGAAAAAGGGAAAGACGAGGAATGAGTATAAAAATGGAGGAATCGCAGATAATAGAGGAATATCCCGCGGGAATCAAATGGACGAAGCAGAGGAAGCGGGTCTATGACATTTTGAATGAGGCGCTGGAGCCTTTAAGCGCTGCCCAGATCTATGCCCGGCTGACTCCGCAGGAGCAGGAGAAGTACGCGATATCCACAGTGTATCGCATTCTGGCGGCATTTGAGGAAAACAAGCTGGTGGAGAAGACGGTCTGGATGGGGGAGAGCGTGGTGCTGTATGAACTTCACCGGGAGAGTCACACGCATTACGCCGTGTGTCTGAACTGCCATCGGCGGATTCCCCTGGAACAGTGTCCGCTGCACATGTCCAATCTGCACCCGGAGAAAGGGGCGGAGGGTTTCCAGGTGGTTTCCCACCGGATCGAATTATACGGATACTGCAGGGAATGCAGTCAGCGCTCCCGGGAATGACTTTTGGGGAACAGTCGGAAACAGGGAAAAAGGAAAAAGCGTGAAAAAAAGGCCGCGGAAAGGGGAAAGAATCGTATTTTCCTGAAAAATGCCTAAAAAAGACTGGTCAAAGATTAAATTTTTATTAAAAAAGTACTTGCATTTTATAAAGAGTTGCTTTATAATCTAGCTTGTGTTTAACAAAAGCAGAAAATGCACCGCTAGCTCAGTTGGTAGAGCACCTGACTCTTAATCAGGGTGTCCAGGGTTCGAGCCCCTGGCGGTGCACGGAAGGAACTGGTTTTTGGGACGTATGAGCCCGGGGGCTGGTTCTTTTTTTGTTCTACATGATCAGTATGCTGGCGCAGCTCAGATCTTCGGACAGGTTATACACCTTTCCAGAGCTGATCCCGACGACGGTAGGGCGGAGGATGTAGTCGGGGTTATTGGAGACAACCTTGGCTTTTTCGCCGTTGCTCAATTTGACAATGCTGTCCACCGGGTAGAGGATCACGCTGCCCAGAAAGCTTTTCATGACGTCGATGTCCAGCTCCGCGGTCATGGCCATGATCATTTCCACCGCGTCCCTGGGAGAAAAGCCTTTCTTGTAGGGTCGCTCCGTCACAAGGGCGTCGTAGATGTCCGCCATGGCGATCGTCCTCGCAAAGAGGTGGATCTTATCCGCGGAGACGCCCATGGGATAGCCTCTGCCGTTCAGCTTTTCGTGGTGCTGGAGCACGCCCATCAGGATCCTCTCGTTGAAGGTGTTCTTCTCTTTTAAAATATGGTATCCGTACACGGAATGCTGTTTCATGATCTCAAATTCCTCATCTGTCAGCTTCCCGGGTTTGTTCAGAATTTCGTTTGGAATCTTGGACTTCCCCATGTCGTGGAGCAGTCCGGCAATGCCGATCTCACGGATGGACTGGTCGTCCATGCCGTATTTTTTTGCGATGATCATGGACATGGTGGAAACGTCCACGCTGTGCTTAAAGGTGTATTCGTCGCTGACCTTCAGGGCGCTGATATCCACGGCGATGGCTTCATTCTCCGTGATGGCTTTCATCAGTTCTCCCGCGATATTGTCGGTTGCCTCCGCAAAATTGGGATCCGATGTGCTGTTATAGAGGAATTGGACGCCCTCGGCGACCCTTTTTTTGACGCTTTCGGTCAACTTTACACGGGCACGGTCTTCCACCCGTTCTTTTGCAATGACATTCTGTACTGCCTGGGGAATGACGATTTCCTTTTCGTCTTCCGGATCTTCCTCTCCTTCGCGGATGTAAATCTCCATGATGCCGTAGCGCATCAAACCTTCAATATGAAAGTCGTCCAGAAGCGCGCCTTTTTCGATCAGAGCCCTTCCAAATTGATCCGTCACGGTCTGGTCGATGACCATACCGGGTTGAAGCTGTCTGGTTTTTATTGCCTTTCGTTTGATCGCCATAGGTATGCCTCCAAAGCTGCCTTGCTGTTTTGCCTATACCCCATCCCTATCATAATATCGTATTTCATCGAATTAGACAAATAGTTTCTGAAAATATTTATTAAAAAAATATGAAATGGAGTGGGTGTCTTGTGAAAGTCAGCTGATGTGTGGTACAATAATCTAATCATGAAAGAAACGTGTTTTCACGTGGAATGAGAGGATAGAAAAGTGAGAAGAAAAAGGATCATAGGCGCGTTGGCGGCCGCCGTGCTGTCGCTTGGCCTGGCGGCCTGTCAGGGTACGGCCCAGGAGGAATCCAAACAGGAGAGTCAGCAGCAGGAGAGCACGCAGGAATCTTCTGATGCAGAGACGAAGGAGCAGGAGCCGTCCGGGCAGCAGACGGCGGAAGATAATTCCCAGGAGGAGAGTGAAGAACCTTCTCAGGAGATTCAGACAGACAAGGAGTATGCCATCAAAGATTTTGAGGTCCCGGATACAGAGGTTTTTCAGATGATCCGGGATATGAAGATTGGCTGGAATCTGGGGAATACTTTTGATGCGATGGACTGTAACTGGCTTACGGACGAGCTGGAGTATGAGTCCGCCTGGAACGGCGCGAAAACGACGCCGGAGCTGATCGCCGCGCTGAAGGAGGCGGGTTTCCGCACGATCAGGATCCCTGTGTCGTGGCACAACCATCTGACGGACGAGGAGAATTATACGATCAGCGAAGCCTGGCTGGAAAGGGTAGCCGAGGTCGTGGATTACTGTATGGATCAGGACATGTATGTCATCATCAATATTCATCATGACAACAGCGAATCCTATATGTATCCGGACAGCGCGCATCTGGATCAGTCGGTGAAATATGTGAAGTCTATCTGGACGCAGCTTGCTGAACGCTTTCAGGATTACGGGGAAAAGCTGCTTTTTGCCAGTGTGAACGAGCCCCGGCTGGTAGGGCATACAAATGAGTGGTGGATCGATCCGGAGAACGAGGACTGCAAGGATGCGATCTCATGTATCAATGTCATCAATCAGACTTTTGTGGATACTGTGAGGGCCTCGGGGGGCAACAATGCCACAAGATATCTGATCTGTCCCGGGTATGACGCGTCCCCGGAGGGTGCGCTGAACAGTGGATTTGTACT
>CANQCF010000141.1 GCA_947589505.1 uncultured Acetatifactor sp.
TAAGAGGGAAGGAATGTCAGAATGAAGCGATTGATGTTAGGAAATCAGGCCTTTGCCAGAGGACTTTACGAGGCGGGCTGCAGCTTTGTGTCCAGCTACCCCGGGACGCCCAGCACGGAGGTCACGGAGGAAGCGGCAAAGTACGACGAGATCTACTGTGAGTGGGCCCCGAATGAAAAGGTGGCGATGGAGGCGGCCTTTGGCGCCAGTCTTGCCAGGAAACGCAGCTTTTGCGGCATGAAGCACGTGGGGCTGAACGTGGCGGCGGATCCCCTGTTTACCTGTTCCTATACCGGCGTGAACGCGGGCATGATCATCTGTGTCGCAGACGACCCGGGCATGCACTCCTCCCAGAACGAGCAGGATTCCCGGCATTACGCTGTCGCGGCAAAGGTTCCCATGCTGGAGCCTGCGGATTCCGCGGAGGCCTGTGAGTTTGTAAAGAAGGCCTATGAGATCTCCGAGGAGTTCGATACTCCCGTTATCATAAAAATGTGTACCCGCGTGGCCCATTCCCAGAGCGTGGTGGAGGAGCGGGAGAGGATCCTGCCTGAGCCCAGGCCCTATGAGAAGAACATAGCGAAGTATGTCATGATGCCGGGCAACGCGATCCGCCGTCATCCCTTCGTGGAGGAGCGGACCCGGAAACTGGCGGCCTATGCGGAGACCAGCGACTTAAACCGCGTGGAGATGGGGGATCCCAGGATAGGCATCATCACTTCCTCCACGAGCTATCAGTATGTGAAAGAAGTTTTTGGAGACAGCGCCTGCATCTTAAAGCTGGGCATGATCCATCCCCTTCCTGAAAAATTGATCCTGGATTTTGCGGAGAAGGTGGATAAGCTGGTGATCGTGGAGGAACTGGATCCCGTGATCGAGACTCACTGCCGGAAGCTGGGGCTGAAAGTCACCGGAAAGGACGTGCTCCCTCTGGAAGGGGAATTTTCCCAGAATCTCATCGCGGAGAAGCTGGGAGTCGAGCTGCCCGCCTCCAGAAAGCTGGAGGAGACCCTGCCCGGCAGGCCCCCGGTCATGTGTGCGGGCTGTCCGCACAGGGGACTGTTCTATACTCTGGCAAAGAATAAGTGTACCGTCCTGGGAGATATCGGGTGCTATACCCTGGGGGCGGTGGCTCCCTTAAACGCCATGGAGATGACGCTCTGCATGGGCGCGTCCATCAGCGCGATCCATGGCTTTAACAAGGCGCTGGGCGAGGAGAGCGAGGGCAGGACGGTGGCCGTGATCGGCGATTCCACCTTCATGCACTCCGGCATGACCGGCCTTGCGAATATCGCCTATAACCAGAGCAATTCCACGGTGATCATCCTGGACAACTCCATCACCGGCATGACCGGGCACCAGCAGAATCCCACCACCGGATACAACATCAAGGGGGATCCCGCGGGCAAGATCGATCTGGAAGCGCTCTGCCGGGCCATGGGCTTTGATAGGGTCCGGGTGGTGGATCCCTATGACCTGGACCAGTGCGACAAGGTCCTCAGGGAGGAACTGGAGGCGAAGGCGCCCTCTGTGATCATCAGCAGAAGACCCTGCGCCCTTCTGAAATATGTGAAGCATGAGAAGCCTTTGAAGGTGGACTGTGAGAAGTGCGTGGGCTGTAAGTCCTGTATGCGGCTGGGATGCCCTGCCATCAGCGTGAAAGACGGCAAGGCGGTGATCGACACGACGCTCTGCGTGGGATGCGGTGTCTGCAGGCAGCTTTGCAGGTTCGGCGCACTGCAGAGTCAATAGAAGGGGGGAGATCCGAATGACAAAGAATATTATGATCGTTGGCGTAGGCGGACAGGGTTCCCTTCTGGCCAGCAAGCTCCTGGGACATCTGCTCCTGTCGGAGGGCTATGATGTAAAGGTCTCCGAGGTGCACGGGATGAGTCAGAGGGGCGGAAGCGTGGTGACCTATGTGCGCTTTGGCGAAAAAGTGTATTCCCCCGTTATCGACAGGGGACAGGCGGACTTTATCGTCTCCTTTGAAAAGCTGGAGGCCGCCAGGTACCTGGAATATCTGAAAGAGGACGGACGCATCGTGGTGAACACCCAGGAGATCGACCCCATGCCGGTGATCACCGGGGCCATGCAGTATCCGGAGAACCTGGTGGAAAAGATGGAGGCCCTGGGCGCGAAGGTGGACGCCATGGACTGCCTGAGCCTGGCGGAGCAGGCTGGTTCCGCGAAGGCGGTGAACATCGTGCTGATGGGCAGGCTGTCCAGGTATTTTGACGAGATCCCTCTGGAAAAGTGGCAGCAGGCCATTCAGGAATGTGTGCCCGCGAAATTCCTGGAACTGAATCAGAAAGCTTTCCTCTTGGGAAGAGGTTAAAAAGAAGCAGCGCGGCAGTTTCGGCCCGGCGCGGTTTTGACGAAAAGCGACCGAACGGACTGTCATAAAAAACAAGAAAAAGGAGAGAAGAGATGGGAAATTATTATCAGCCCGAGATCGAGACAATGCCTCTGGAGCAGCTGCAGGCCCTTCAGAGCGAGCGACTGGTGAAGCAGGTGAAATTCGTGTACGACAACGTGGAATTTTACCGCAAAAAGATGGATGAACTGGGTGTAAAGCCCGAGGATGTTCAGGGCATCGAGGACCTTCACAAGCTGCCTTTTATCACCAAGGACGATCTGAGGGATCAGTACCCTTACGGGCTCCTGGGGGTTCCCCTGAGAGACTGTGTGCGCATCCAGTCCACCAGCGGTACTACAGGCCGCCGCGTGGTGGCTTTCTACACCCAGGAGGATCTGGATATCTGGGACGAGTGCTGCGCCAGGGCCATCGTGGCGGCGGGCGGCACCAAGGACGACGTGGTCCATGTCTGCTACGGCTACGGCCTGTTCACCGGCGGTCCGGGACTGAACGGGGGCTCCCATAAGGTGGGCTCCCTGACCCTGCCCATGTCCTCCGGAAATACCGAGCGCCAGCTTCAGTTCATGACCGACCTGGGCTCCACCATTCTCTGCTGCACGCCTTCCTACGCTGCAAACCTGGGCGAGGCGATCGTGGAGAGGGGCTTAAAGGACAAGATCAAATTAAAGGCCGGAATCTTTGGCGCGGAGCCCTGGACCGAGGAGATGCGGCACAATATCGAAGAAACCCTTGGCATCAAGGCTTATGACATCTACGGTCTGACGGAGATCTCCGGTCCCGGCGTCTCCTTTGAATGTGAGGAACAGGCCGGAATGCACATCCAGGAGGATCACTTTATCCCCGAGATCATTGATCCGGAGACCGGGGAGGTCCTGCCCGAGGGCGAGGTCGGCGAGCTGGTGTTCACCTGTATCACGAAGAAGGCGTTCCCCCTGCTGAGATACCGCACCAGGGATCTGTGTTACCTGACCAGAAAGAAGTGCTCCTGCGGGCGCACCCACATCCGTATGCATAAGCCCATGGGACGGAGCGACGACATGATGGTGGTGAAGGGCGTCAACGTATGGCCTTCCCAGATCGAGGCGGTCCTGCTGAATCAGGGCTATCAGGCCAACTACCAGATCGTGGTGGACCGCGTGGGCAACAACGATACCATCGAGGTTCAGGTGGAACTGACACCGGAGATGGCGGAGAATCCGACCATGACCATCCCGGAGAGGGAGAAGAAGATTGTGGACGGCTTAAAGTCCATGCTGGGGATCCGCGTGAACGTAAAGATCGTGGAGCCTAAGACGATCACCAGAAGCGAAGGAAAGGCTGTCAGAGTGGTGGATAAGAGAAATCTGTACCGCTGACGATAGCCGGATACAGTTTCCGGGGTCAAAGCTCTTTTTACTAGGAGAGATACGGAAAACGTGGGTGTTCACAAAGTTCCGATTCTCCGAGGAAAAAGAGTTTTGACCCCGGATTTTTAATGCCCCTGGATAGTGTCCCGGAAAGGGGCGGAGGTATTTAAGCAACTGCGCAGATTCAGGACAACTCCAGGAGCTTTCGGGCGTTCTCGCCGAGGATGTCCGTTTTTTCCTGCTCCGTCAGCGCCGTTTTCCGGATTCGGTTCAGATAGTCAGCCTGATCTTCCCAGGGGAAGTCGGTGGCGAACAGGATCCTGTGGGAACCGTGCTTCCTGACGATCCGGAGGAATTGTTCCTCCTGAAGATTCTCTTCCCGGATCGGCGGATGAGGCGCCAGCGGGTTCGGGGTGATGGCGCCGATGGAGAAAGCCGTGTCCAGATAGACGGGGGCCCCCGCAAGGTCGCGCTCCACATCGTCCCAGCGTCCCCAGCCTCCCATGTGCGCCAGGACGAACTTGGCGGGCGCGGTCTCCCGAAGCACCTGAAGCACCTGCTTTACGGAAGCGTAATCGTGGTCGTATATGCCGATGTCGATGCCGGCGTGGACCAGAACCGTCAGCCCCTCCTGGGAGGCGGCCTCTATGATGCGCATCATGCGGATATCGTTTAAGTCCACGTTCTGATAGGCCGGGTGCAGCTTGATCCCCAGGATGCCGCCTTCTTTCAGACGCCGGATCTCCGCACGGTAATCTTCATAGTCCGGGTGAAGGCCGCCGAAGGCGATGATACCCTGGGCGAAAAGGGCCTCCCGGTTTTGGATCATGGAGCCGTTGATCTTTTCCACCTGCTCCGGGCTGGTCATCACCGGAAGGTTGACGCTGTAATCGACGCCGGCCGCCTTCATGGAATCGGTCAGGCTTTTCATGGAAGCGTCGGTAAAGGCCTTTGTCCCCGAAGCCATGCTCAGCTTATTGATAACCCTGGCGCAGATGGCGTCGGGGAAGGTGTGCGCATGAAAATCAATGATCATGAGAAATAACCTCCTGAAGATGTCTCAAGGGGCAGTTTTTACTTCCTGCTCCTGTGGTAAAAAAACAGTACGATGGCCTCCAGACGCCGCTTCAGGACGATCTGGATCTCCTCCCGAGGGTGGATCGGCCTTACTAAGTAAGTGACGATACCGGCTTTCTTTGCGCCCCAGATATCCGTAAAGAGCTGGTCGCCCACAAAGACCGTGTCGGCGGGAGAACTTCCCATCTCCTCCATGGCCCGGCGGTAGCCAGCGGCTTTGGGTTTCCCGGCCTTGAAGAGATAGGGGGAGCCCACCTCCTGGGCGAAAGACTTTACCCGGGGTTCCTTGTTGTTGGAAAGCAGCATGGTTTTGAAACCCATGGCGCGGAGATCCTGAAAAAAGGCTATGGCATGCGGATCCGCGGGCGCGCCGTGGGGAACTAAAGTATTGTCAATGTCAAAGATCACGGCCCTCATGCCGGACCGGTATAAGCCCTGAAAGTCGATGGAATCTATGGAACCGGCCTCGTTGTCGGGGTAGAAGCGTTCCAAAAACATAGACGTTGCTCCCTTCTCGTGTGTCTGCTATTTAAGAATGTCAAGAATTTGGGGATTTGTCAAGGACTTTTGAGGGATATTCGGACACGTCGAAGGAAAAAATCCTGCCTGATTTGTGGTCAGATACCTCGCAGCAGGGCCGCAGAGCATCTGACCCTCACAGCATTTGCCAAATGTCCGTGCGGCGCGTGACGCTTGAATCATTGCCCGCGGGAATGAAGTGATGACAGGGTGTGGAAACTATGGTATGATGGAAACACCAAGGATGAGACGACCTTCGGAAAGGAGTTCGAAAGATTCATGAATAAGACAAAACACATCGTCGCGGCACTGTTTTTTGTCTGTCTGGTTCTTATGATAAGCGGGTGTGAAAGCGGGCATACCGCGAAAGTACAGGAAGATAATATGGAGTGTGCCGAAACATCGACGGAATCTTCCGAGGCAAAGGGAGAACATGCCGAGACAGCAATTCCAGAAACAGCAATTCCAGAAACAACAATTCTTGAAACAGCGTCCGAACTTTCAGATATTCCAGAGGTTTTCCTGGAGGTTTTAAGACAGTATCTGCAAATTCCGGTTGGTACAAATCTATATTCAGACGCGTATTGGGAAAAAGTGACACAGGGGGACTGGAAAGATGTCTATGAATACTTGGGAGGCGCAGAAAATATATGTTACAGTTTGTCTGATTTGACGAATGATGGTTTCCCTGAACTGATCATGGGCAGTTATGCTGATGCGGATGCAGTTCTTTCTGAGGACGAAAAGGTGTTTCAGGTTCAAGGCTCCGGCTGGGAGAATAGCTATGTTTGGATATATGTTGTTTATTATTACAATGGCAATGAGGTAAAACAAGTATGCCAGTGTGAGGGTAACCGTATTGAATTATATGAAAATGGGATCATCCATTATTCGGGGGGAGGAGTGTCGCAGCCAATGCAATATCTCCAATTTCAAACGGATACAGAGGACTATGAAACCGGCGCATATATTGAGTTGAAAATAGAGAATGGCGAAGTCATAGGATATCTGAAAGCAGTAGGAGACGATTATGTGGAGATAACAGAGGACGAATATCATCAAATTGTTGAGCAATACACTACTTCTCCTGTGGA
>CANQCF010000142.1 GCA_947589505.1 uncultured Acetatifactor sp.
GTAGGAGACGATTATGTGGAGATAACAGAGGACGAATATCATCAAATTGTTGAGCAATACACTACTTCTCCTGTGGAATTGGAATGGACTGTACTGAAATAGAAAATAATGATTTGTTGCAGGAGCCCTTAACACCACCGCTATGATATCGTAAAATGGAGAAGAACTGTTATGAAAGTACAAGAAGTAAAAATAGAAAGCATATTGGAAATGAATGAATATCTGCAGCGCAGCGGGTTGAGATATTTCGTGTTTGGGAAAGACTGTGAAGTGACAGGAGGTTTATATATTGTCAGATGCTGCAGTCATGAAAACAGCGAGTTTCTAATAGGAATTATTTCGGAAGGGCATGGGTTAAAACCGGAATTCAAGTGTATGAAAGACAACCTGTTGATTGGATTTAACAGAGAAGTAAAAATTGTTGACAGCAATGGGAATTATAAAACGATAACAGCCAACTCATTATTCTATGAATTTATAGAGGGTGTCGCCCCTGACGAGATGATTGCAGTATTTGAATTGGAGATGATCTGCTTTTCCCTGCAGGGAAATAAAAAATGGGTTCACTACACTGACAGCATTACGGATTATAATCTGATCGATAAGGATAAAATGCATATTACAACAGACGAAGGGGAAGAAATCATTTCCTTAAGGACGGGGAACGAGACGCTCCCTAATACCGAAAAAGAGGCTGGATATCAATGAGGTCAATGATTCTTATTTCACCAAATAAAAATGAGATATTTTTGTATCGACAGTGGAGTAATAAAGCACAAAATATATTTAAGGATAACGATAAACTAAATATGGTGCTTGCCGCAGAAAGGATTTATATTGATTACTCGATTGCCTATTCTATTACCTATTCGGATAAAGAGATCATGAAGGAATTTATTCAGAAAAGCGTGTTTAGTAAAGGAAGTTATATAGACAATGATCTTGAAGAGCTCATATCATTAGATGAAATGTAGGAAGAGAAACATATATTTTAATTTATACGAGGGAGCAATAGTTGGAATGAGAGGTGCTTTAAAAAAGATTTTGTGTTTCTGTGCTCTTCTTTTGTTAGTAAGTGTAATGTCACTGCTAGGTATAAAATTCATAGAAGAAAATTACAGAAGAAAGACCCTTGATATGCTGCGGTGTGGTGATTTCAGCGCGGTTTCCAATATAGAGGAAAAAGAGCAGGAAAGCTTACAATTTATTTATGCCGGAACTGAAAAAAATGCAGAATGGGAACAGCTTGATATTGATGCGGACGGAAAGAAGGAAATTATTTATCAGGAAAATAATACGGATGGAATCGGTCGTAAACGCATTCTCTCTATATTTTATTTTCCTGACAGAAAGTGTGAATTGTTGTTATATGATACGGTTGATAATACGGAATATTATTTTATTGCAGATTCTAAATTAGTATATTATGCATTTGCTCAGGATGCTTATGGCTATGAATTGTTTTGCGTATGCGATATTGATGAGGGCGGAAAAATAGAGAGTAAGATGCGTTTAGAAGCTTTTGACTTTTCCAATGTGAATCAAGATGATAGTGACAATGATGATTGGTGGAATCAAGAGAACCTTTCTGCCGATTCTAAAGGAATGGCTTATAGAATAACGTTATATGAAGATGGTAATGTGAAAGAAAGAACTGTACAAGAGGAAGAGTATCTGGAAATATTTGAAGCAGAAATAGGAAGCTACACTATTTATGGAACGGAACATTACCGCTGATGAGAATACTTGTATGTTGTCAAAATAAATCAATAGATATTGTAGAAATTTAGTTTTGAATTTATTATGTAGCTTACCAGCCGAAAAAAATAGTTGAAATATGAAATGTTATATGGTACAATAACTTTCGCGTGACATTAGGAGGTGCTAAAGAATGGGTGCGTTGAGAATTGCGGTATCGATTATCTTTATAATTGTGAGTGTTGCCCTGGTGATCCTGGTGCTGATGCAGGAAGGCAAGTCCCAGGGGCTGGGATCCATAAGCGGAGCAGCGGAAACCTACTGGGGAAAGAACAAAGGCCGTTCCATGGAGGGAATGCTGGTAAAGATCACAAAGGTTCTGGCGGTGCTGTTCCTTCTGCTGACGGCGGTTCTAAACTTGAATGTATTTTAGAAATCCGGAAACACTCTTGCAAAAGAGTGTTTTTTTATACGCCGGATGCGGGTGGGCCTGAAAACGGCAGGCCGGACCGCAGCGGATTTCAGAAGGGAAATAAAATGCAGGGTAACAGCAAGTTAGACGAGGAAGCAAAAAAGAAGAGAGACAGCGACAGGAAGAAAATGCTCTGCAGTTTTATGGAGGATCCCGCCTATGTTCCCATGAAGGAGAAGGAACTGGCGATCCTGCTGCAGACGGAGCCGGAGGATCGCCCGGAACTGCACAGGCTGCTGCAGGAGCTCCTTTCGGAAGGCGAGATCAGCGTCTCAAAGAGGGGAAAGTACCAGAGGGCCCAGACAAAGCCACTCACCGGCATTTTCACCGTCAACGCGAAGGGATTCGGTTTTGTGCAGGTGGAAGAAGAGGAAGAAGCGTATTATATCGCCCGGGAAAATACCGGGGGAGCCTTCCCGATGGACACGGTGCAGATCGTCCGGACGGAAGACCGCTCCTATGCGGAGGGAAAGGGAAAGCGCAGGGAGGCGCGGGTGACCGCCATTGTCTCCCGGGGCATCACTCATGTGGTCGGGACATACAGCAGGATCGGGCAGAAGCATTACGGCTTTGTCATTCCCGACAGGATCAGGCTGTCCCAGGACATCTTTGTCCCGGAGGAGCGTTCTATGGGGGCGGTGGACGGTCATAAGGTGGTAGTGGAGATCACGGACTACGGTTCCCCGGCTCCGGGAAGAACCGGGGCCTCCGGGAATCTCAGGCGAGACGGCACTGGGCGGCGCGGCGAGATCCGGGAGGGAGACGGTACTGGGCGTCGCGGCGAGGTTCGGGAGGAGGAAGACCGGGAGGAAAAAGGTTTTCGCGGGAATGCGGCCCGCAGTCCGGAGGGAAGAGTGGTGGAGATCCTGGGGCATGTGAACGACCCGGGCGTGGATATCCTCTCTATCGTAAGGAGTTATGAACTGCCGGTGGAATTTCCGGAGAACGTCCTTCAGCAGGCTGCCAGAGCTGCAAAGGCGGTCAGCGCGGCGGACATGGCCGGGCGGAGAGATCTTCGGGATACGGTGATGGTCACCATAGACGGCGAGGACGCCAAGGATCTGGACGACGCGGTGAGCATCCGTTATGACGGGTCGTTTTACCATCTGGGAGTGCATATCGCCGACGTGACCAATTATGTGCAGGAAAATTCCGCGCTGGACCGGGAGGCCAGGGACCGGGGCACAAGCGTGTATCTGGCGGACCGGGTGATCCCCATGCTGCCCCATGCGCTTTCCAACGGGATCTGCTCCCTGAACGAGGGGGAGGACCGGCTGGCCCTGAGCTGCCTGATGAAGATCGATCGAAAGGGCGAGATCGTGGACTACGAGATCTGCGAATCGGTGATCCGGGTAGCTAAGAGAATGAGTTATACGGTGGTGAAGGAACTGCTGGAGGATCCGGGGGCCGCAGAGCGGGAAGAATACAGTCAGTACGGTTTTCTCCTGGAGAATTTTCACAGGATGCAGGAGCTGGCGGAGATTCTCAGGCAGCGGAGGCGGGAGCGGGGCGGCGTCGATTTCGATTTTCCGGAGTGTAAGATCTCCCTGGACCCGGAGGGCCGTCCGCTAGAGATTAAGCCCTACGAGAGGAACGCGGCGACCCGGATCATTGAGGATTTCATGCTGGCGGCGAATGAGACCGTGGCACAGCATTTTTACTGGATGGACGTGCCCTTTGTCTACCGTGTCCACGGCGTCCCGGACCGGGAGAAGCTGCAGAGCCTTTCGGAGCTGATCCGCAACATGGGCTATTCCTTAAAGACACTTGGCAGAAGCGGCGGCAGGGCAGGCGCGGAAGAAGTGCATCCCAAGGAGATCCAGAAACTTCTGGACCGGATCCAGGGGACGCCCGAGGAAGCCATGATCAGCCGCATGGTCCTGCGGAGCATGAAGCAGGCAAAATACAGCGTGGAGAACAGCGGGCACTTCGGCCTTGCCTGTCCCTGTTACTGCCACTTTACCTCTCCTATCCGGAGATATCCGGATCTGCAGATTCACAGGATCATAAAGGACCAGCTTCGGGGCAGGCTCACGGAGGAGAGAATGGAGCACTACCGGGAGCTCCTTCCGGGCACAGCGGATCTCTCGTCGCGGCTGGAGAGACGCGCGGACGAGGCGGAGAGGGAGACGGAGAAACTGAAAAAAGTGCAGTATATGGAACGGCATATCGGGGAATGTTTTGACGGCGTGATCTCCGGCGTCACATCCTGGGGCCTGTATGTCGAACTGATGAACACAGTGGAGGGACTGGTTCACGTCTCTAAGCTGACCGGGGATTATTATTTTTACCGGGAAAAGACGGGGGAGATGGTGGGAGAAACCACGGGAAAGACATTCCAGCTGGGGATGCCTGTGCGGATCCTTGTGGAGGTCTGCGACGCATTTAACAGGACCATCGATTTTTCCCTGGCGGAGGAACCAAAGGAAAATTGACGAAAAAAAGAGCAGAGAGGTTGTAAAAATGAGCGGCAGAGAGACGCAGAAGCTGATTGCAAACAACAAGAAGGCATATCATGATTTTTTTATCGACGAAACTTATGAAGCCGGCATTGCCCTGCACGGGACCGAAGTGAAGTCCATGCGCATGGGAAAGTGCAGCATCAAGGAGAGCTTTATCCGGATCGAGGACGGGGAGGTGTATGTCTATGGGATGCACGTCAGCCCTTACGAGAAGGGCAATCTCTTTAACCGGGATCCCCTCCGGGTCAAAAAGCTCCTGATGCACCGCTCGGAAATCAACAAGCTTCAGGGCCGGATCAAGGAGAAGGGATACACGCTTGTCCCCCTGCAGGTGTATTTCAGCAACGGCAAAGTAAAAGTGGAGGTCGGCCTGGCGAGAGGTAAGAAACTCTATGACAAGAGGGCCGATATCGCGAAGAAGGATCAGAGGAGAGAGGCGGAGAAAGAGTTCAAGATCCGGAACCTAAAGTGAGGAACTGGCGGCAATTTATTGAACCACAGGTTTAGGTTTCCGGTATTGACGAAGAACCAAAAAGAGAATATACTAATTTCAGAAAGCACAAGGGCTAGTAAAGGTTTCGACAGGGGTCCTGCAGCTGGAGAAGCTATCCGCATGCAATGCGTTAAATGGCAAACTTAATCTAAACGCTGACAATAATCAGTACGCGCTTGCAGCGTAAGCTGTGAGTGACGCCGCCCTCGGGCGGCTTGTCCCGCCCGCCGCACTCACACGGCGGGGCCGGGGCATCATGGATGTGAGAAACGACGCGCGCAAAGCTTTGAGCGCGTGGGCGTAACATGAAGCTACCGATCCGGTCAGACCGTCCGCTGTCTGATCGCTGAGGGAACAGGCGGTGCGAGGGCCGCCGAGATAACGGACTATGATAGTAGAAGGACAGGGAATGGGCTTTTGGACACGGGTTCGACTCCCGTCTAGTCCACTACAACACGAACGGTCGAACACTTTGGACAGATAATTGTCAAAGGTTCGGCCGTTTGTCTATATATCAAATAAAGCTTTGCGCGTTTCCGTTTTTGCATAATATAGGATTGCATCGTAAAAGCCGATATGGTATGATTTGAAATATGGGAGATCCATAGAACAAGGCGGCTGCCCTCCGACTGGAGGGGCTACCCTCCGGACGGAAGAAAGGAGGGATGATGATGGTTACATATCAGGATTTATTTCTGTTCTGTACACTGATTATCGCCCTGATCGGTCTGATTTATCAGATTTTCAGGGATAAAAAATAGCCGCCAACTACCCAACTAGTTGACGGCGGATGCTAAATAGCATCATGCAACAATATATTTGAGGGTAGCCGCTTCTATGGATCTCCCTCTTTATGTTTATATTAACACCAGCGAGAAAAATTTGCAAGACTTAATATCTTATTTTCTTGAATACCAACAATAAAGGCAACAAATTTCACCGGCGGGATGCCGATCCGGGGAAGAAGGGCAATGTAGGATGAAAAAGAATGTTCTGATTGTAATATTTGTCTGTTTTCTCCTGTGTGGGTGTTCACGGGAGAAGACAGACCCGAGTTTGCCACTTGACAGCTAATTCTAATTAATTTTTTTCCTTATTTTGCAAGGTTTTCCTTGCTTTTTTTGTATATTTATGATATAATTATTATATAGGTACGACGGTACTTTAAGGAGGGTATTGTCCTATGTTCGTTGAAGTGGTTCAGAATAATGGAAATAAATATATACGGCTCGTCCAGTCCGTTCG
>CANQCF010000143.1 GCA_947589505.1 uncultured Acetatifactor sp.
GGATCCATGCGCTATAAGCCGGGCAGCCATCAGTACACGGAGCAGGAGATGCAGAGGCGCGTCCGCAGGCTGCGCTTCCAGCTCTGGAGGCACAAGGGCTTTGACATTCTGGTGACCCACGCTCCGGCCTATCAGCTGAACGATGGGATGGACCTTCCCCATCAGGGGTTCCGCGTCTTCCGGGAGCTGATGGAAAAGTACCACCCCAAATTTTTTCTGCACGGCCACGTCCACATGAATTATGGCAGGCAGCACAAGCGGTATGACAAGTATGAGGAAACGCATGTGATCAACGCCTATGAAAAGTGCGTCTTTGACTTTGAGGCGGAGGATGTGAAGGAAAATCTCACCCGATGAGCCGGGCTCACAGGTTCTGACTGCATGGCGGCATAAAACAGGGCACTGTCCGAAAGATTCTGCGGACAGTGCCCTGTTTGTCTGCTGCGCTATATCAGTTTTTCACAGCGGCGAACCCGTTTTCCAGATCCGCAATGATATCGTCGATGTGTTCCGTGCCGATGGAGAGCCGGATGGTGTTCGGCTTGATTCCCTGGTCCAGAAGTTCCTCCTCGGAGAGCTGGGAGTGGGTGGTGGTAGCCGGGTGGATCACCAGGCTCTTGACGTCCGCCACGTTCGCCAGCAGGGAGAAGATCTTCAGGTTGTCGATGAATTTCCAGGCCTCCGCCTGTCCGCCCTTGATCTCAAAGGTAAAGATGCTTGCCCCGCCGTTGGGGAAGTACTTTTGATAGAGGGCGTGATCCGGGTGATCCGGAAGGGAAGGGTGGTTTACGTGCTCTACCAGGGGGTGCTTCGCCAGATATTCCACCACTTTCTTTGTGTTTTCCACATGGCGTTCCAGTCGGAGCGAGAGGGTTTCCACGCCCTGAAGCAGAAGGAACGCGTTGAAGGGGGAGATCGTGGCGCCGGTGTCCCGGAGCAGGATGGCGCGGATATAGGTGACAAAGGCCGCCGGGCCTGCCGCGTCTACAAAGGAGACTCCATGGTAGCTGGAGTTCGGCGCGGCGATGGGAGCGTATTTTCCGCTGGCCTTCCAGTCAAACCGGCCGGAGTCTACAATGATGCCGCCCAGGGTGGTGCCGTGCCCGCCGATGAATTTTGTGGCGGAGTGGACTACGATGTCCGCGCCGTATTCAATGGGGCGGATCAGATAGGGCGTGCCAAAAGTGTTGTCGATCACCAGGGGCAGGCCGTGTTTGTGGGCGATCTGCGCGATGGCCTCGATGTCCGGGATATCGCTGTTGGGATTGCCGAGGGTCTCCAGATAGACCGCTTTTGTATTCTCACGGATAGCGCCCTCCAGCTCCGCGAGGTTGTGAGCGTCTACGAAGGTGGTGGTAATGCCGTACTGGGGCAGGGTGTGGGCCAGGAGATTATAGCTTCCGCCGTAGATCGTCTTCTGGGCTACGATGTGGTCCCCCGCCTGGGCGAGAGCCTGGATCGTATAGGTGATCGCGGCTGCCCCGGATGCCAGGGCCAGCGCCGCCACGCCGCCTTCCAGTGCGGCAAGCCGTTTTTCCAGGACATCCTGGGTAGAGTTGGTAAGTCTTCCGTAAATATTTCCGGCGTCCGAGAGCCCGAAGCGCGCTGCGGCGTGGGCGGAGTCGTGGAAGACGTAAGAAGTCGTCTGATAGATCGGAACGGCCCTGGAGTCCGTTGCGGGATCCGGCTGTTCCTGTCCTACGTGGAGCTGTAAGGTTTCAAATTTGTATGTACTCATATCTTTTATCCTCTTTTCTAATTTATTTTGATAATTTTCTGCACTCTGATCCGTTCCTGCAAAGATGTAAGGCGGAGCACTGCGCCGGTCGGTATCCCGGCGGGATCAAACGGCGGGCCGGGTCAGTCCCGTCCTGTCCGGGAGCCGCACATTCGACAGCGGCACATGACGATATGAGGATTTTTAAAGCGGGATTTGGCCATAGCGATCGTCTCCTTTCGGAAGATTTTGTAAAACTGATAGTTGCATTATAATCCTATTATCCTACTATGTCAATAGGATTTATAGAAAATCTTTCTCCTTGTATTTTGCAGGGTCTTCCTGTATAATTTTAGAAACGGGATCTTTGCTGCGGGGCAGGAATTCCGGCTTTTGCGGTCCTGTGTGGATATCGGGTAAAAAAAGATAAAAAACGGGAGGGTTTTGGGATGTTTCAGGCATATCGTTTGGATCAGGTCTGCATGAAAGACGCCTATTGCGTCAACGCGTTTGAAAAAGATGTGGCGTATCTGAAGAAGTTTGATACGGACAGGCTGCTGGCGGGATTTTACGAGAACGCGGGGCTCGCCATGAAGAAGATGCGTTACCCCGGTTGGGAGAGCATGCTGATCGGAGGACATACCCTGGGGCATTACCTGACGGCGGCGTCCCAGGCCTATGCCAATGCGCAGGCTGCGAAAGAGGACAGGGAGATCCTGTTTTCCATGCTGAAGACCCTGATCGACGGACTGCTGGAATGTCAGAAAAATTCCAAGGGCAGGCCGGGGTTTGTGTTCGGCGCGGTCATTCAGGACAGCGATAACGTGGAGCTGCAGTTTGACTATGTGGAACAGAATAAGACGAATATCATCACGGAGGCATGGGTGCCCTGGTACACCATGCACAAGCTCCTGGACGGCATTGTCAATATGTATGAACTCACCGGGTATGAGCCGGCGCTGGAGCTGGGGAGCGGCATCGGCGACTGGACCTATGACCGGGCCAGCCGGTGGTCCGAGGAAACCCACCGGACTGTCCTCGGCATCGAGTACGGCGGAATGAATGACGCGCTCTATGAGCTCTATCAATGCACCGGGAAAGAAGAACATCTCATCGCTGCCCACGCTTTCGACGAGGAGGCTTTGTTTGAAAAGGTGGCGTCCGGGGAGAAAAACGTGCTGAACAATCACCACGCCAACACCACGATCCCGAAGTTTGTCGGCGCGCTGAACCGGTACCTTACACTAGGGGAGCAGGCGGCGAAATACCTGGAATATGTGGAAAAATTCTGGGATATGGTGGTGGAGAGACATACTTATATCACGGGGGGCAACAGCGAGTGGGAGCACTTCGGGGAGGATTACGTCCTGGATGCGGAGCGCACCAACTGCAATAACGAGACCTGCAACACCTACAATATGCTGAAGATGACCCGGAAGCTCTTTATGATCACCGGCGACAGGAAGTACGCGGACTATTATGAGAACACGTTCATCAACGCGATCCTGTCCTCCCAGAATCCCGAGACCGGCATGACCATGTATTTTCAGCCCATGGCCACCGGATATTTTAAGGTGTACGGAACGGAATTTGACAAGTTCTGGTGCTGTACGGGGAGCGGAATGGAGAACTTTACAAAGCTGAACGACAGCGTGTATTTTAAGCAGGATGGCGGGATTGTCACGAATCTTTACCTCTCCTCTGTGGTGACGGACGAGGAGATAGGCATCACGATGCGGCAGGAGACGGAGCTTCCCAAAAAGGACAGAGCGGTCTTTACTGTGGGCTGTCCTGAGGAGACGAGGGCGAAGCTCTCTTTCCGCGTACCGGACTGGGCGGTGGAGTACGGCGTCTGCCTGAACGGGGAGGTACTGTCCCAGAAGGAAGAAGGGGGATATCTCTCCGTTGAGAGAAACTGGAGGGACGGGGATACCCTGGAGCTTCGCTTTGACAGAGCGGTTGCCGCCTATGGACTGCCTGACTGTGAAAACGTCTTTGCCTTTAAGTACGGGCCCGTCCTTCTGTCCGCTGACCTTGGAACGGAAGAGATGACAGACGGAAAGACCGGCGTGGACGTGACCATTCCTGTGAATAAGCTGGTGAAAAACGAGTATCTGACGGTGGAGAATGGCTCTGTTGCGGACTACATAAAAGAGATCGACAGCCATTTTGAAAAGGATCCGGAGGAGCTCTGTTTCCGGATCAAAGGGGTGGATCAGGAGCTTACGTTCCATCCCCACTATCTAAAGACCAGGGAGCGGTACGGGATCTACTGGTACTTTTTGGACCGCCTGGTGAACCAGGAGGAACTGGTGGAGAGAAGAAAGCGGGAGGAGAAGCGGAGAGAGCACATCGTGGACACGGTGCAGCCGGGTTACGGACAGTATGAGAACGACGAGGTGCATGATCTGATCGACGAAGGCTCCGTGGGATCTACCAGCGGGGGGACTTCCAGATGCGCGGCCCCCGGAGGGAGCTTTGCCTATCACATGAAGGTGGAGAAGGGACAGGATCATATCCTGGAGCTGCATCTCTTAAAAGAAGACAACGGAAAGCCCCTCCGCGTCCGCGTCGGTTCGGAGGTAATCTATGACCGGAAACTGCACTATACCGGGAAAGAGACGGAGTACGTCATGGAACTGCCCATCCCCAAAGAACTTATCGAGAGAAGCCTGGAGGACAGGTCTTTCCTGACGGTGCCCGTCCGTTTTGAGGGAGGGCAGTACACGGAGTCCGCAAGGCTCTTCAGTTTCCTCTATATGCTGACGAAATATTGAGCCGGTTTCCGGGCGGGCTTTGCCTGTGGCGGGATCAGGTACAGAAAAAGCGCTCTGCACAGCCGGATTTCCGGCATATACAAAGCGCTTTTTCGGCAATATATCGGTTTATTTCTTAAATCCAGCGCGTTTCCGCAGCGTGGGATCCAGGATCTTCTTGCGGATCCGAAGGTTTTTCGGGGTGACCTCCAGGAGCTCGTCCGTGTCGATAAAGTCCAGAGCCTGTTCCAGGGAGAGGATCTTCGGCGGGATCAGCCGCAGGGCTTCGTCGGCGGAAGAGGAACGGGTATTGGTGAGCTGCTTTTTCTTGCAGACATTGATCTCGATGTCCTCATTCCGGCCGGTCTGACCGACCACCATGCCGGAGTAGACCTTTTCGCCGGGGCCGATAAAGAGGATCCCGCGCTCCTGGGCGTTGTAGAGACCGTAGGTGATGGACTCGCCGGCCTCGAAGGCGATGAGGCTTCCCTGTTTGCGGTACTGGATGTCCCCCTTGTAAGGGCCGTAACCGTCGAAGACCGTGTTCAGGATACCGTTTCCCTTGGTATCGGTCAGAAATTCGCCCCGGTAGCCGATCAGCCCCCTGGCGGGAATGGAAAACTCAAGGCGGGTGTAGGTGCCGCCGGAGATAGTCCCCATATTGCGGAGTTCGCCCTTTCTCTGCCCTAATTTATCGATGACGGAGCCGGCGTAGTCGCTGGGGACGTCGATGTAAGCAAGCTCCATAGGCTCTAAGAGTTTGCCGTTCTCATCCTGCTTGTAGAGGACTTCCGCCTTGCTGACGGCGAATTCAAAGCCCTCCCGCCTCATATTTTCGATCAAAACGGAGAGGTGGAGCTCGCCCCGCCCGGATACCTTAAAGCAGTCGGTATCCTCGGTTTCCTCCACCCGGAGGGATACGTCCGTGTTCAGCTCCCGAAACAGGCGGTCCCGCAGATGGCGGCTGGTCACATATTTTCCTTCCTGGCCGGCCAGAGGGGAATCGTTTACCATAAAGTGCATGGCGATGGTGGGCTCGCTGATCTTCTGGAAGGGGATGGGGGAGACGTTCTCAGGGGAGCAGAGCGTGTCTCCGATGTGGATATCGGAAATTCCGGAGATGGCGACAATGGAACCGATGCCCGCCTCTCGAACCTCCACTTTGTTCAGACCGTCAAATTCATAGAGCTTGCTGACTTTCACCTTGGTCTGCTTGTCCGGCTCGTGGTGGTTGCAGATGACAACTTCCTGGTTGACCCGGATGACGCCGTTGTCCACCTTGCCGACGCCGATGCGCCCCACATATTCGTTGTAGTCGATGGTGCTGATCAGAACCTGGGTCGCGGCCTCGGGATCGCCCTCCGGCGCGGGAATATAGTTCAGAATCGTCTCAAAGAGAGGCTCCATGCTGGTGCCGGGAGTCTCAGCCTCCATGGAGGCAACGCCGGTCTTTGCGGAGGCGAATACGAAGGGGCAGTCCAGCTGGGCGTCGTCCGCATCCAGCTCCAGAAAGAGTTCCAGAACCTCGTCCACCACCTCTTCCGGTCTGGCCTCGGGGCGGTCGATCTTGTTGATGCACACGATCACAGGCAGCTTCAGCTCCAGGGCTTTCCGCAGCACAAACTTGGTCTGGGGCATTGCGCCCTCAAAAGCGTCCACCACAAGGATGACGCCGTTTACCATCTTCAGGACGCGCTCCACCTCCCCGCCGAAATCCGCATGGCCGGGGGTGTCCAC
>CANQCF010000144.1 GCA_947589505.1 uncultured Acetatifactor sp.
AAATCCTGTACGAACTCGTCACCGTAATTAGGGAGCAGAAGCCTATTATGTCACTGGGAAACTGGGAAGACGGCCAATGCGATGATCTTTAAGCCGGGAGACCTGCCTTATTGTTGTACGGAAACATTTGTTTCAAACCACGAGTAACTGGTTGTACGTTTTAGTCTGAGGGAAGCCGCCTGCGGGCCGGGATTCCTTTAGGTTATTTTTGTGTACAAACCCTTTACCTGTCATGTAGGAAAGGGTTTTATTTTGTGTATGGCAAAAACCGGAGCGCGGCGGGAAGAACAGAGATCGTTTCTGTAAGGGCATGTTCAAAAAGAATCGCAGCAGTTCAGGAATCCGTTTATATGAGAAGGGAGCTGTATAGCAGTGGAAAGGCTGCCAGAACAGCTTTGTGGCTGGAACGGATTGGACTGCGGCGGTGAATACAGAGCAGTAAAACTGCAGAAACGAGGGCAAAATGAAAAAGAAACGGATGATCGTATTTTTGGCGGCCGCAATGACTTGTCTGCTGCCGCTTGCAGGCTGCGCCGGGGGTAACGGGGAACCGGCTGCAAACATGACCGGCAGTCAGGAGACAGGGAGCCTGGAATCGGGCAGTCAGCAGGCAGCCGGACAGGGCTCGGACAGTCAGGAACTGACGGATCAGGAGGCGGCCAACAGGGTGGCGGCGCTGATTGATGCGATCTATGTGCAGAAGCGGACGGACGATACGGATCAGCAATGCGCCCAGGCGAAAGCCGCTTGGGACGCGCTGACGGATGCACAGAAGGAATTAGTGAGCGGGGAGGAGGCGGATCCGGATTATTTCGGGAGGGATACCGGCGACGCTTCTAAGGATGATCCCCGCAATCAGGACGGCATAGGGGAGAAGGAGATCCTGGTGGTGAGCTTCGGGACTTCCTTTAACGACAGCCGTGTCGATGACATTAAAGGGATTGAGGACGCCATTCAGGAGGCGAATCCGGATTGGTCCGTGAGGAGGGCGTTTACGGCGCAGATCATCATCAATCATGTCCAGGCGAGGGACGGGGAGTTTATCGATAATATGGATCAGGCGCTGGAGCGCGCTGTGAAAAACGGCGTAAAGGATCTGGTGGTCCAGCCCACGCACCTGATGCATGGCGCGGAGTACGACGAGCTGATGGAGGCAGTGGAGGCCTATCGGGACAGATTTGAGTCGGTCCGGGTGGCGGAGCCGCTTTTGGGAGCGGCCAGCACGGACGCGGGCGCGGTCAATCCTGACAAGAAGGCCGTTGCGGAAGCGCTGACCCAAGCTGCGGTGAAGGAGGCCGGATATGAAAGCCTGGAGGCCGCCGGGGAAGACGGCGCGGCATTTGTATTTATGGGACACGGCACCTCCCACACGGCGAAGGTGTCTTACAGTCAGATGCAGGCCCAGATGAAGGAACTGGGATACGATAACGTGTTTATCGGAACGGTGGAGGGAGAACCGGAGGAGACCGCCTGCGGTGCAGTGATCGAGGCGGTGAAACAGGCGGGTTACCGGAAGGTGATCCTGAGGCCGCTGATGGTCGTGGCAGGGGATCACGCCCATAACGATATGGCCGGAGACGACGAGGACTCCTGGCTCAGCCGGTTTAAGGACTCCGGCAGCTTTGAAAGCGTTGATGTGCAGATCGCAGGGCTGGGAGCCATTGACGCCGTTCAGCAGATTTATGTGAAGCATACGGCAGATGCGCTGGCTCAGGATGCAGTGCAGCAGGGTCATGTGCCGGGCGGGGAAACATCAGAACTGCAGGACGGAGTCTATTCCGCGGAATTTCAGACGGACAGCGGCATGTTTCATGTGAGCGAGGCCTGTGGCGGCAGGGGAACGCTGACGGTGAAAGATGGAAAAATGACCATACATATTTCCCTGAGTTCCAAGAGCATTTTAAGTCTGTATCCCGGGCTGGCGAAGGACGCGGAAAAAGAGGGCGCCAAGCCGCTCCTGCCGACAGAAGACACTGTCACATACGACGATGGGACGACGGAAGAAGTTTACGGATATGATGTACCGGTTCCCTATTTGGACAAAGAGTTTGACCTGGCGCTGATCGGGACAAAGGGGAAATGGTACGACCACAAGGTCAGCGTGTCTGATCCGGAAACGGTCGGCGTTTCGGCACAGACGGAAGGCGCGGCGGCCCTGGAGGACGGTTCTTACAGCGTGGAGATCACTTTTGAGGGTGGCAGCGGGAAATCCCGGATATTGTCGCCGGTCACGCTTACCGTGGCGGAGGGAAAGATGACGGCGGCGCTCCAGTGGAACAGTCCGAATTATGATTATATGATTGTGGGCGGGGAAAAGTATCTGCCGGTCAATTCGGAGGGGGACTCCCTGTTTGAGATACCGGTCTCTTCCCTGGAGGAGGCTATGCAGGTGATCGGGGATACCGTGGCGATGAGCAAACCCCACGAGGTGGAATATACCATTACATTCCTGCCGGAGACCTTGAAGAATATTGAATAAAAAGGCGGTCGCCGGTTGCATAGCACTTTTGACAAAGCGAGGGTAGGGAGACTTAGGAGTTTGCGGCTGACCTGGACTGGGGAAGGGAGTTCCCTCTGACTGGCTTGCTGGAAGAAGGAAGTTACTCGACTCTGGGGGGCCAATTGCCAAAGCGGGCCTGCTGGATGAGAAAGCATACTATGATTGGGGGAACGGACTATGACGGCAGGGACAAGCTTTTCGCGGTGGGGAGCGGGCATGACGACGAGGAGTAGATTCTTCACGGCGGGAAGCAGACTATGACGGCGGGAAAGTTGATTGCGACAAAGGAGAGAAAGACGGGGAATCACAAGTGTCTGGGAGAAAAGGGAGAAAGATAGTCTGCTGCTTCCTGTTGGCGGGGCTGCTGGGGCTTTTGGGCTGCGGCGGTCCGGCTTCAGGGTCTCGGGAGGCAGTTTCGCAAGGCATTGCCGGCGGAACAGGAGGGCAGGGAACTGTTTCGGAAAGCTTTGACGGTAATCCAGGAGATCAGGAGTCTGCCTCAGAAAACCCCGGCGCCGGGGAAACGGAGGTCGGCGGGCTTGTCTATAAGGGCAGCATGGACCTCCGGTACGCGGAAAATTTTGCCGTGGATTATTACGAGGGCGGATATACGATGCTGTCCGTAAAGGACGGGACCAGGATTCTGGTTATTCCGGAAGACGGGGAGGCGCCGGCGGAACTGGAGGAGGATGTGATCCTGCTGCAGCGGCCGGTGGAAAAGCTCTATCTCGTGGCCTCCGCGGTCATGGATATGTTCGACGCGCTGGGAGCAGTAGACACTGTCACGCTCTCCGGGCAGAAGGAAGATGGCTGGTATATTGACGCGGCGAAGAAAGCTATGGCGGAGGGGCATATGCTCTACGCGGGGAAATACAATCAACCGGATTATGAGCTGATCGTGTCGGAGGGCTGTACGCTGGCCATTGAAAACATGATGATATCACACTCACCGGAAGTGATTGAAATGCTGGAAGATTTTGGAATACCCGTCATGATAGAGTATTCCAGTTATGAGTCTCATCCCTTAGGCAGGGTAGAATGGATCCGGTTTTTCGGCGCTCTGTTGGGAAAAGAGGAAGAGGCAAAAGAGATCTTTGAAAGACAGACGGAGGTCCTGGAGGAGATCGCTTCCCAGGAGCAGACGGACAAGACGGTGGCTTTCTTTTACATAACCTCCAACGGCCTGGTGCAGGTGAGGCAAAGCTCCGACTATGTGCCAAAGATGATCGAACTGGCGGGGGGCAGGTATATCTTTGACCAGCTGGGCGATCCCGACTCCGCCCGGTCTACCCTCAACATGCAGGCGGAGGAGTTTTACAACGGTGCGAAAGACGTGGATTTTATCATCTATAACAGCTCCATTGACGGCGGGGTCGCGTCGGTGGAGGAACTTCTGGATAAATGCGCGCTCCTGGAGGATTTTAAAGCCGTTCAGGAGGGAAATGTATGGTGTACCACAAATGATATGTACCAGCAGTCCATGTCCATCGGCTATTTGATCGAAGATATGCACAAGATGCTGACCGGCGAAGGAGAAGAGGACATGACATTCCTTTTCCGGCTGGAATAGGGGGCTTTTGCGTGACGGACAAAAGAGCGAGATATATCGTTTCCTTTCTTTTTCTGGGGATCTGCGCGGCGGCGCTGTGCGTGTTGAATATCTGCATCGGCAGCGTGGAGATCTCCCTGCAGGATATCCTGGCGAGCCTTTCCGGAAGGGCGGTTTCCCGGACCCAGAGCAGGATCCTCTGGGACATCCGGCTCCCCCGAACGCTGGCGGCCTTTGTCTTAGGGGGCGGCCTGGCCCTGGCGGGATATCTGCTTCAGACATTCTTCCACAATCCCATTGCGGGGCCCTTCGTGCTGGGGATTTCTTCCGGGGCAAAGATGACCGTGGCGCTCACCATGGTTTTCCTGATGGGGAGAGCGGTCCGGGTCAGCTCGGCGGCCCTGATCGGCGCAGCTTTTCTCGGCGCCATGATCTCCATGGGGTTCGTCCTTTTGATGTCACGGAAAGTCAGCAATATGGCCATGCTGGTGGTGAGCGGGGTCATGATCGGGTATATTTGCTCTGCGATCACGGAGCTTGTGATCACCTTTGCGGAGGATGCGGACATTGTGAATCTCCACAACTGGTCCCGGGGGAGCTTTTCCGGCATGACCTGGGACAATGTGGCGGTTATGACGGCGGTGACAGCGGCTGCTTTCACGGCTGTATTCCTCCTGGCGAAACCCCTGGGGGCCTATCAGCTGGGCGAGGCGTACGCCAGAAATTTGGGCGTCAATATCCTGCTGCTGCGGGTCCTGCTGGTGATATTTTCCAGTATTCTGTCCGGCTGTATCGTGGCGTATGCGGGTCCCATCTCTTTCGTGGGCCTTGCCGCGCCTCACTTAGTAAAGAGTCTTTTGGGGACTGCAAAACCCCTGCTGATGATACCGGCATGTTTTCTGGGCGGGAGCGTTTTCTGCCTGTTCTGCGATCTCCTGGCGAGGAATCTTCTGGCGCCTGCGGAAATCGGTATCAGCACGGTCACGGCGGTCTTTGGGGCGCCGGTGGTATTATGGGTCATGCTCCATCGAAACAGGGAGAGGATTTCGTGACGGAATATTATTTTCATGCGGAAAAAATGAGCGTGGGCTATCAGATGCGGCCTTTGATCGAACAGATCGAGATCGGGCTGCAAAAGGGGGAGATCCTGACCCTGATCGGTCCCAACGGCGCGGGAAAGACCACGGTCTTAAAGAGTATCGCCGGGCAGATCGGGCTGCTCGGGGGGACGGTGTATTTAGACGGGCGGAGCATCGGCGGGATGTCCGGCTCGGAACTGTCTAAAAAGATGGCGGTGCTGCTGACGGAAAAGTTGAGGACGGAGCTGATGAGCTGTGAGGAAGTGGTCTCCACGGGCCGGTATCCGTACACAGGGCATTTCGGCCTTTTGTCCGCGGGGGACCGCGCCGCGGTGCGGGAGGCCATGGAGCTCGTCCATGTGACGGATATCGCGGACCGGGATTTTCAGCGCATCAGCGACGGTCAGAGGCAGCGGGTGATGCTGGCCCGTGCCATCTGCCAGGAGCCGGAGATCATTGTTCTGGATGAACCCACATCCTATCTGGATGTCAGGCATAAGCTGGAATTTTTGAGCGTTCTGCAAAAGCTCCGGAGGGAAAAGCGCCTGACTGTTGTCATGTCTCTCCATGAGCTGGAGCTTGCGGCAAAAGTCTCGGACAAGATCCTCTGTGTCAACGGGAGATATGCCGGGAAGTTCGGAAGGCCGGAAGAAATCTTTCAGCCGGGGGCTATCGGGGAACTGTTCGGGATATCGACGGGAAGCTATGACGAGGAGAGCGGGGGCATGGAGCTGGCTGCCCCGGAGGGCCAGGCGGAAGTCTTTGTCATAGCCGGCGGCGGGACGGGAAGAACTGTCTATCGAAGCCTGCAGAGGCAGGGGAT
>CANQCF010000145.1 GCA_947589505.1 uncultured Acetatifactor sp.
CTCCCTGTGCATATCCACGCCCACGATACGCTGGTTGTCGTAGGTCGTGTAGTAGTAGATGCCCTTGCTGGCATTGCAGCAGGAGGTGTAGATCGTATATTCGTACTCGTCATTTCCCAGGCAGCAGCACCCCTTCTGCTGGTCCACGGAACCCAGGATATGGAAGAACTGGCTGACACTCTCCTTCTCTCCCTCCCCGGACCGGGAATTCATCCTTGTAAACGCAACCCTGACGAACCGGGACTGGGAGGAGAGATCACCGGGAAGTCCAATCGCGCCCATACCCCGGCTGTACATTGTGAGATCCAGGCCCTTTGCGAACGTGTTCTGGGGATTGTTCACCGTCAGGCTCATATAATTGTTTAAGTTGAACATCTGCAGCGGGAAAGGCGGGTTATTGGTCAGCACTCCCACCGGGTTGTCATACACGAAAAGCCCCTCTTTTACGGACTCCACCGTGATGCTCTCCTCCCGGTCCGCGATGATCCAGTGGAGCTGGGCCAGGGGCAGCCTGTCATTAAAGGGTTCGTTGGTAATATTTAGTTTTTTCAGAAGCTCCCGGACTTCCTTCATGCTGGCGCATTGTCCCAGGATCCAGGGGATCAGTTCGAACTGGGCGATATTGTCCTTCCCCTCTTTTTTCTCAAAATAGCAGGCGTTCCCGACGAAATTCAGCCCGGCGATGCCCAGGCCCTTCTCGTTGACCCCGTCATAATACAGCGGAAACTTCCCGATCACATGGGCCACGCCGATCATTGCGTAATGGCTCTCCATCACCCCTTTCTCGCGGAAATAGAACTTGTAGTTCCTGGGGGTCACTGCAATAGTCTCCCCATAGGAAAACTCATAGTCCAAAGTCCTCCCAAAATAAAAGTCCTTTGTCAGATAAGTCGCTGCCGTACACATACGCTGCCTCCTTCAATTTTTTATTTTTCACACATTTCTTTAATCCCTTGATCAAGACTTCCTTGTTTCTATCCATTCCCTTCTCTTCGCTCAGACTTCTGTTCTTTTCCCGCGTCCAACCACAGGATATTCCTTTCTTTCGGCGGAATTTTCTATTCAAAGATCATTCACTGTCTTTTGATCTTAGTATAGAATATCGCGGCAGATAAATCAATGCAAAATGTTTCGCCAGTTCTCAGCCACGGGCGGCGGGCGATGCAAATGACGCTGCAAAAAACACACTGCAAATAACAGCCATTCAGAGCTTGCTAGATATTGTCTCTTATGCTACAATTACATTAATTATTGCCGGATTTATGAGCATTTCCCCAAAAACATCCGCCGACAAAGGAGATTCTT
Source organism: uncultured Acetatifactor sp. (assembly GCA_947589505.1). GTDB lineage: Bacteria > Bacillota > Clostridia > Lachnospirales > Lachnospiraceae > Acetatifactor. Next base: position 1,306 of record CANQCF010000145.1, read on the forward strand.
CCAAATGAAAAAAGAAAACCGGATCTTTATCTATAAATTTGTTTTTATCACGCTGCTTCTGCTGTTCATCGCCTTTTCCTTTTTTACGTTCCTGCGCGACAACCACCGCAGGGTGCTGGATCAGAACGATCAGCTCATCGAGGCGGTGACCCTGCAGACCGCGGCTCAGTTCAACGCCCTCCTGACCAACTCCGAGAGCGCCGTGGACATGATGGCCCATTTCTACGGTTCCGTTATGACGGAGCCCACGGTGAGCGCTTCCACTCTCCAGGATATGATTGATCGCTCCCACTTTGACTATGTGGAATTTATCTCCAGCGACGGCATCGACCTTACTGCCGACGGAAAGACTGCCGACCTGTCCGACCGGGAATACTTCCAACGGGGGATGCAGGGCAAAAGCGGCAAGTGCGTGGTCTACAATTCCCGGATCACCAACGAGACCCTGCTGATCTTCTACACCCCCTTCTATTATAAGGAAGAAATCATCGGTGTCCTCAGCGGGGTTCTGCGGGGAACTACCGTCGACAATCTGCTCTCTTCCAACTATTTTGGTGTCGATACCAACACCTACCTCCTGGAGGGCAACGGGAACGTGATCCTTTCCTCCCAGAAGGATTCCCACATGGAAAATCTTCTGGAATTTCTGGATCAGCAGCAGCTTCTCTCCGCTCAAAATAAAGAAAAGCTGGAAAAAGCCCTGTCCGAGGGCACTCCCACCAGCTTTAACTACAAGGACAGCGGCGGGGAGGGCAGCGCCTATGTCACCCCGCTTAAGGACGGCGAATGGTTCCTGCTCCAGAATTTCCCTTCCACCCTGACAAAAAGCATGACCACCAGCGCGAACAACGCGGGCACGCTGCTGGAGTTTAAGCTGTTCGCCGCGTTCCTGGCCTACATCCTCTACCTCGCGCTGATCAACAGGGCCCAGAAAAAACAGCTTGTATCCGAGAAACAGGAGATCTCCCAGATCGTGAGCGCGGCGACCCAGCTCTTTTCCCGCTTCGCCCTCGTAAACTTTGAAAGCGATACCTATGAGTACCTGAAAAACATAGAAAGCGGCGTTTCACACAAGGGAACCTACACCGACCTGGTCCGCTACATGGAGCCGAAATATCTTTCCGAGGATCCCGAGGCCGAGAAGATGGGCGTCGTCATCTCCAAGGATTACGTCCAGAAGCATTTGACAGAGGATGTGCGATACCTGCAATATGAGTACCCCATCGACATGGCGGAAGGAAAGCGCTGGGAAAACGCGGCAATCCTCTGCCTGAAGCGCAAAAACGGCGTCCCCATCCAGGTCCTCTTCGCCATCCAGGATGTCACCTCCCTAAAGGAACGGGAGCTGCAGACCCGGCTCGCCCTGAAGGAGGCGTCGGAGGCCGCGGAGGCCGCAAACCGCGCGAAATCCGAGTTCCTTGCCCGGATGTCCCATGATATCCGCACGCCCATGAACGCCATCATGGGCATGACAGCGGTTGCCGCCATGCACCTGGACGACCAGGAGCGCCTGACGGACTGCCTGAACAAGATCACGATCTCCAGCAGGCATCTTCTCGCTCTGATCAACGACGTCCTCGATATGTCAAAGATCGAGAGCGGCAAGGTCACCCTCTCCGAAGAACCCTTCAGCATCGCGGATATGGTGGACAGTATCGTCACCATCATCCGGCCCCAGGTCAACAGCAAGCACCTGGACCTGCAGCTGCACATTGCCGATATGATCCACGAGTATGTCATCGGCGATACCCTGCGCCTGAGACAGGTCTTTGTCAATATCCTTGGGAACGCGGTGAAGTTCACCCCGGAAAACGGCTCCATCGACTTTTCCATCCGGGAACTTCCCTCCCAGATCCACGATATGGCCTGCTATGAGTTTATCTGCCGTGACACCGGCATCGGCATGGACGAGGAATTTCTGAAGACCGTGTTCGATCCCTTCAGCCGCTCGAAACGGGCCGTCAGCCAAAATATCGAGGGAACCGGCCTCGGCATGTCTATCACCCGCAACATCGTCCGCCTGATGAACGGCGACATTAAGGTTTCCAGCCGGCCCGGCGAGGGATCCACCTTTACGGTACAAGTTCACTTAAAACTCCAGGACGCCGCGGCGGACGATGTAGAGAGCCTTCAGGATCTCCGCGTCCTTGTGACCGACGACAGCGAGGACGCCTGCATCAGCGCCAGCAGCATCCTGGAGAGCATCGGCATGAAACCCGAATGGGTCCTGACCGGCGACGAAGCGATCCAAAAGACGGTGGAGGCCCATGCCTCCGGAAACGATTATGCCGTTGTGATTCTGGATTGGAAAATGCCCGGTAAGGACGGGCTCGAAACTGCCCAGGAGATCCGGGCGCGTATCGGAGACGAGATACCCATCATCATTCTCTCCGCCTATGACTGGAGCGAGATCGAGACCCAGGCGCGGGAAGCCGGTATTCAGGTCTTTATCGAGAAACCCCTCTTCCGCTCCCGTCTGGTCTACGCTTTGAAATCCGCCCTTGCCCAGGGCGCGGAGAACAGGGACCTGGAAACCGCCCAGCTGAAGGGCAGCGATTTTGCAGGAAAGAAAATCCTCCTGGTAGAGGACAATGAGTTAAACCGGGAGATCGCTCTGGAGCTGCTCTCCCTCAGCGGCATAGACGTGGAACAGGCGGAGAACGGCCAGATTGCTCTGGAGATGGTAAAAGGCAGCCCCGCCAACCATTATGACCTGATCCTCATGGATATTCAGATGCCGGTCATGAACGGATACGAGGCCGCCCGCCAGATCCGCGCCCTGGGACGCGAAGATACCGACCGGATCCCCATCATCGCCATGACTGCAAACGCTTTCGACGACGACATCCGCCAGGCTATGGAGGCAGGCATGAACGACCACGTCGCAAAACCCGTAGAGATCAAGAGACTCCTGGAGACCTTAAACAAATGGCTGTAAGATATTGACTGCTACATTCTGATCTCCCGGCAGCGGTTCAGACAGGCAAAGATTTCCTGTCGACGGGGCCGGGCGATCTCATGCGCCGCATGGATCGCCTCCCCCACGGAATTCAATCCCTTTTCCTCCATCTGCTTTTCCAGTTGGTCCACGATCTCTGTCAGGGAATGTTTTCCATCCATCCAACGGTCCGCCGCATAACAGAGCAGCACCGCCAGCCCGGCAAGCTGCTCCTGGTCTGCCAGCTGCTCTACATACCGCAGATCCACCGTCGTTTTCTGGATCTGCACCGCCTCTTTCCCCAAAACCTTAAATTTCACACGGTCCTGGTCCCGGAGCATCTTTGAAGGCGCCGGAAAGCGGGCGTGATCCGGCCGGACAAAAGAGTGCGTGGCAGCCGTGAACGCGGGAAACTGCTTCGCTTCCTCCTTCGCCCGCTCCGTAATGTCAAAGGGCAGATATTCCTTCATCTGGATCACCCGGTCCGCCACGTGGAAGTAAGACCCCGAGCTTCCCGCCACCAGGATCGAAGAAATTCCCATCTTTTCATAGAGATCCCTGACACGGCTGATAAAAGGCGTGATCGGCTCTTCCCGGTCCGACACCACGCGCTGCATCAGCTCGTCCCGGATCATGAAATTTGTGGCGGAGGTGTCCTCGTCGATCAGAAACAGCCGTGTTCCCGCTTCCATGCCCTCCACCACATTCGCCGCCTGGGAAGTGCTCCCGCTGGCGTCCGCCGTGGAGAACGCACGCGTATCCCGCCCGTTGGGCAGATGATTGATAAACAGCGAGATATCCACGCCGCTGATGCTCCGGGAATCCTCCGCCCGCAGCTTCAAGGCGCTGTCGTCCGTGATCACAAGCTCCCGGCCGTCCCCGGCAATATGATTGTAAACCCCCAGCTCCAGCGCCTGGAGCAGCGTGGACTTCCCGTGGAACCCGCCGCCCACGATCAGCGTGATCCCCTCCGGGATCCCCATGCCGGTCACCTCGCCCCGATGCGGAAGCTGCAGCGTGACCTCCATGGACTTCGGGGAACAGAAGGAAATGGCGTCCTTCATAGGTTTGTCCGAGACACCGGTCTCCCGGGGAAGAATGGACCCGTTCGCCACAAAGGCCGCGAGACGGCGCGCCTTCAGCTCCGCCCGCACCGCCTGCTGATCCTCCGTCAGCTCCGCGACCCTCTGCACCGCCTTCTGGTCCAAACTGCGGTAGAAAAGCGTTTTCTGTACACATCCCGGAAGAAAGTCAAACAGGATCTTGATCAGCTCGCCGGACTGGATCGTGCGGCCGTTCGCGGGAAACCCGATCTCCATGTGCAGGGAAATGCTCCCGTCTCCCGGCCGGATCTGGCACGCCGTCCGCTCCAGCACCTCCTGTCCACACCGGCTGACGCCCATCAGCCCGCTCTTCCCGGAGCCTTTCGCCTGAAAGGAATAGGGCGCGATCGCCCGGGAAAAAAGCCGCAGCAGATGATCCTGCAGGGCAATCCTCTTTTCCTTCGTGTCGTACAGGGACGCCGGGAACCCCGCCGCAGCCCCCGCAACATGGACGCTCACCCGGGAGGGCGCGGCAAAGGGATCCCCCTGGACATGGTCGATGGACAGGAGATACCCGGGGAACTGATACCGCCCCTGAACGGACTTATACGCGGGATACCC
>CANQCF010000146.1 GCA_947589505.1 uncultured Acetatifactor sp.
GATCTGATCCAGGAGGGGATGATCGGCCTGTTTAAGGCGATCCGGGACTATGACTGCGGCAGGGACGCCAGCTTTTTTACCTTTGCGGAACTCTGCATCAACCGTCAGATCTACACCGCTGTGCAGGCTTCCCGGCGGAAAAAGCATATCCCGCTGAATGAAGCGGTGTCCCTCTACGCGAAGGTGGACGCCAGCGGGGAGGGGGACGGCAGATATCTCCTGGAAGAACTTTCCAATGATCCCGGGGCCGACCCGGAGAGCCTGGTTCTGGACAAGGAGAGGGTGAGCGAGCTGGAAAAGCGGATCGAGGAGACGCTCAGTCCATTTGAAAAGCAGGTTTTCGACCTCTACCTCACGCAGCTTTCCACTTCCCAGATTGCCAGGATTCTTGGGCGAACGGAGAAGTCCACGGACAACGCCATGCAGAGGCTGAAGGCGAAGATTCGAAAGCTTCTCTGACGGCGGAAGAAATCTTCTGGAATATCCTGGGAAAAATCCTGTTTGATTTTTGTCTTTATATTTTTTTAATATTTCTTTTTTGTCATTTTATTGACTAACGTTTTTGAGGGGCGGTATAATCAGTTGGAGTGACTTGTTGAGCGCGCTTAAAAACGGAGTGTTGATATGTCTGGATTCAGTGTAAAGAAACCCTATACGGTATTGGTGGGAGTGGTGCTGGTGATCGTCCTGGGAGTCGTCTCCTTCATGAAGACCACGACGGACCTGCTCCCCAGCATCAGTCTTCCCTATGTGATCGTCGTGACAACCTACCCCGGCGCCAGCCCGGAGACCGTGGAGGCGGCGGTGACCCAGCCGGTGGAGGCCGGAATGGCCACCGTCAGCAATATCGAGAGCATCAGTTCCGTGTCCGCGGAGAGCTATTCCATGGTGATCCTGGAGTTCGCCCAGTCCACCAATATGGATTCCATCTCCCTGGAGATCCGGGAGACGCTGGATCAAATCAAGGCAGCCTGGAGCGATTCCATAGGCAATCCCATGATCATGAAGCTGAACCCCGATATGCTCCCCGTGATGATCGCCGCCGTAGGCGTGGAGGGAATGGACAACGGGGAAGTCAGCGATTATGTGCAGGACATGGTGATGCCGGAGCTGGAGAGCATTGAAGGAGTGGCCTCCGCCTCTGCCTCGGGACTTCTGGAGGAGAGCGTCCATGTGGTGATCCGCCAGGAGAAAGTGGACGAGGTCAACGAGAAGGTGCGCGCCGCCATAGACGAGAAGATGAAGGACGCCGAGCAGGAGCTGGCGGACGGGCGTCAATCTGTGGAAGACGGCATGAAAGAGCTGGAGGACGGAAAGAAGGAGATCCTGGACGGGCAGCAGGGGATCCTGGACGGGGAGAAGGAACTCTCCGACGGAAAGCAGCAGCTCGCGGATAAACAGGAGGAAACGCTGAACACCCTTGCCTCCACCAAGGCGATGCTCACTACCGCAAAGACGGAGCTGGAGGCGACCAAGGTGACTATCACCGCGGTAAGCGGCGTGCTGGACACCGTGGAGAAGAGGCTGACGGAGCTGGAAGACCAGGCCGGCCAGGGAGAGAACGAGGGCCAGGGAGAGAACGAGGGCCAGGGAGACAGCGGTTCCGGCCAGGGAGAGAACGAGGGCCAGGGAGAGAACGAGGGCCAGGGAGGCAGCGGTTCCGGTCAGGGAGAGAACGAGGGCCAGGGAGGAAACGAGGGCCAGGGAGGCAGCGGTTCCGACCAGGGAGAGAACGAGGGCCAGGGCGGCAATAACGCTTCCACTTTGGAAGAGCAGCTGAAGGCACTGCGTGACCAGATCCTGAACAATGAGTACATAAAAGAACAGGCGGAAAATAATCCGCAGCTGAAAGAGCTTCTTGAAAACCTGGAAAATACGGGCAGCGGGGACGCTTTCGACAGCGCAGCCATGATCGCCTCTCTGAAAGAGACGATCAAGGAGCTGAGGACGACCCTGGACGCTGCCGCTAAGACAGTCAACGACAACCTTGCTTCCGTGGACCAGGGGCTTGTAGCGGTGGAGAAAGGGGAGCTTACCGCGGCCATCGAGTTTGCCAATGCCGCCACGGGGATCACACTGGGCGAGATGCAGATGGAGAGCGCGAAGGCACAGCTGGAAGCTGCCGAGGAGCAGCTGAAGACGGGCCGGGAACAGCTGGAGGAGGCTCTGAAACAGATCGAAGACGGGGAGCAGCAGCTGGAGGATGCCAGGGAAAGCGCCTATGAGCAGGCGGACATGGAAAAAATCCTTACGGTAGATACCATCGAAGGGCTGCTCACGGCGCAGAATTTCTCCATGCCCGCCGGCTATGTGACGGAGGATGGCGTGAACTACCTCATCCGGGTGGGGGATAAGCCGGCTGACGTAGAGGAACTGCAGGCAATGCCCCTGATCGACATGCACATGGACGGCATAGAACCCATCACCCTGGGAGAAGTGGCGGACGTGTTCTACACGGACAATTCGGACGCTATCTATACGAACGTGAACGGCAGCGAGGGCGTGATCCTCTCCCTGCAGAAACAGACGGGCTATTCCACCGGCGACGTCTCGGACAGACTGAAAGAGCGCTTTGAAAACCTGATGGAAGAAAATCCGGACCTGAGCATTATCACCCTGATGGATCAGGGGATCTACATCGATCTGGTCATGGATTCCATCATCAACAATATTTTATTCGGCGCGGTGCTGGCCATCCTGATCCTGCTTTTGTTCCTGCGGGATATCCGGCCCACCATGGTGGTGGCGTTCTCCATCCCCATCTCCCTGGTGACGGCCATCGTCTGCATGTATTTTTCGGGTGTGACCCTGAACGTGATCTCCCTTTCGGGTCTTGCCCTGGGTATCGGTATGCTGGTGGATAACTCCATCGTGGTGATTGAGAACATTTACCGTATGCGGGGAGAGGGCGTCCCCATGGCGGAGGCCGCCGTGGAGGGGGCGAAGGAAGTGTCCGGGGCAATCCTGGCCTCCACCCTTACCACAGTCTGCGTGTTCCTTCCCATCGTCTTTACGGAGGGTATCACCAGGCAGCTCTTTGTGGATATGGGACTTACCATCGCCTACTCCCTGTTTGCAAGCCTTGTGGTGGCTCTGACCGTTGTACCGGCCATGGCCTCCAAGACGCTGACGAAGACGGGACAGAAGAAGGAGAGCCGTTTTTTCACCCTGATGACGAAGGGCTACGAAAAACTTCTCTCCGGCGCGCTTCATGTAAAGCCCCTGGTCTTCCTTCTGGTGATCGCCCTTTTGTTTGTCAGCGCTGCCGCGGCCCTCTCCAACGGAACCGCGTTTATGTCAGACATGGATTCCACCCAGATGACTGTCAATGTGCAGATGGATGAATCCGCAAAACTGGCGGACACCGCAAAAGTGACTGACGAAGTGGTAGACATCATCCTCGGCCTGGAGGACGTGACGGATGTGGGAGCCATGACCAATTCTTCTAATGCCATCATGGGCAGCCTGGGAGGCTCCGACGACGAGACCTCCACCACGATCTATGTGGTGACACGGGAGGATAAGACAAAGACGAATGAAGAGCTGGCGGTGGATATCCTGGAGAAGACGGCGGATCTCCCGGCGGAGATCTCCGTGGAGACCTCCAGCATGGATATGAGCGCCCTGGGAGGAAGCGGCATCACCATTCAGGTGCGGGGCCGGGATCTGGATACGCTCCGGAGCATCGCGGCGGAGGTGGCTTCCATCGTTTCAGGCGTGGAAGGAACCGCGAATGTGACGGACGGCCTGGCGGAGTCCAGCGCCGAGCTGCGCGTGCATGTAAAGAAGGATGAGGCTGTGAAGTATGGTCTCACCGTGGCCCAGGTGTTTGCGGAGATCGCGGAAAAAGTCGCCGCGGCAAATGTCTCCACCGTGCTCAGCGGCAGCGATCAGGACTATAACGTCTATGTCTCCAACGACAGCGACACCTCTCTGACCCGGGATCTCTTAAAGGAGATCACGATCACAGGGACGGACGCCGATCAGAAGAGTGTGGAGGTGCCGCTGTCGGAGCTGGCGGAATTTGAGGATACAAAGTCCCTGGACTCCATAAACCGCGCGGATCAGAACCGGTATATATCGGTGAATGCGGAGATCGCGGATGGGTATAATGTGGGTATCGTGGCATCCGCCGTGGAGGAGAAACTGGCGGACTATGAGATGCCGGAGGGCTACAGGCTGGTGTTCTCCGGAGAGAATGAGACCATCAACGACGCCATGGAGCAGATGGTGCTGATGCTCCTGCTCGCCCTGATCTTTATGTATCTGATCATGGTGGCGCAGTTCCAGTCCCTTCTCTCGCCCTTCATCATTATGTTTACGATTCCGCTGGCGTTTACCGGCGGTTTCCTTGGGCTGTACCTCACCGGGAGCGAGGTCAGCGTTATCGCCATGATCGGCTTTGTCATGCTGGCCGGTGTCATTGTGAACAACGGTATCGTGCTCATCGACTATATGAACCAGCTCAGAGAGAGCGGCATGGAGAGGCGGGAGGCGATCCTGACGGCGGGACGTACCAGGCTGCGCCCGGTGCTCATGACAGCCCTCACCACGATCCTGGCCCTTTCCACCATGGTATTTTCGGACGATATGGGCGCCGAGATGTCAAAGCCCATGGCTATCGTGACCATCGGCGGCCTTCTCTACGGAACCCTTTTGACCCTGGTGGTGATCCCCTGCGTGTACGATATCTTCGCCCGCAGGAAGGGGGAGAAAAAACCCAGGAAACCCAGGGGTCGGAAACAGAAGGAACTTTGGGATCTCCTGGAGGAGGAACAGTGAATCAGGTCAATTATCAGAGAGAACTGGATAAGATCCTGAGCGAAATCGAAGCGGAGAGAAAAAGGGCTAGTGAGGCTGGGAAAGCCTATCGGCCCATGCGTCTTCTGCTGCATAGCTGCTGCGCGCCCTGCAGCAGCTATGTGCTGGAATACCTGGCGTCCTACTTTGCCATCACCGTGTTCTACTATAATCCGAATATCTCCGCCTCGGAGGAGTACCGGAAGCGGGTGGCGGAGCAGAAGCGTCTGATCGCCGCTTATAATAAAGAGGGCCGGGGGAATTTTCAGGGCGTGGAGAACCCGATCCAAATCCTGGAGGGCGATTACCGGCCGGAGGATTTCTACCGGGCGGCGGAAGGGTATGAGGACTGTCCGGAGGGCGGGGAGAGATGCTTTCGATGCTATGAGCTGCGGCTTAGAGAGACTGCCAGGGTGGCAGAGGAGATAGGTGCGGATTATTTTGGCACGACGCTGACCATCAGTCCATTGAAAAATGCCGCGAAGCTGAACGAGATCGGACTTCGTCTCGCTTCAGAGGCAGCCGGAGGCACTCGAACGGGGCGGGAAGCCGGAGGAAAAGCTGAAAGAAAGGCCGGGGAAAAAGCGGAAGGAAAATCCGAAAGAAAATCCGAAGGAAAAGCCGGGGAGGGTCTTCGGGAAAAGTCTCTGCTTTGGTTGCCCTCGGATTTTAAGAAAAAAGGCGGTTATCAGCGGTCTGTGGAACTCTCTGAACAATACGGCCTATACCGCCAGGATTTCTGCGGGTGCAGCTTTTCCAGAGCGGAGAGGGAGGAAAGGGTCCGGCGGAACGCTTTGTTGTAAGGTTGTTGTAAGGCGGGTTTCTCTCAAAACAGTTTTTTTCAAAAAAGAAGATTTTCTATTGACATGAGGGGAAAGATTTGATAAGATACAAAACGGTGATTGCGAAAGCAAGCCCATAAGCTGCTGTGGCTCAGTCGGTAGAGCGTCACATTGGTAATGTGGAGGTCACCGGTTCGATTCCGGTCAGCAGCTCGAAAACCTGTGAGGGAGATCCTTGCAGGTTTTTT
>CANQCF010000147.1 GCA_947589505.1 uncultured Acetatifactor sp.
TCCCCCCAGAGCCTTTCGATATTCATGCCGGCCTGCATCAGAAGGCCGCCGTTCATCACCCGTCCCGTGTCCGTAAGGAGTTCTTCCTTGTCCAGATTCACCGTGCAGATCTTATAATCCGCCTCCGCCTTCAGGCCCATCAGCCGGATCCGGCGGCTGCGGCGCGCCGGCTGTCCGATGACCTGGGTGTAAAATACCAATGCTTTCGCCCCATCTTTCTCCACGGCCTGGAAACAGTCGTAGAGATGGTTCTCCAGATAGGAGGCGTTCCGGTAGTAATCGCCCTCCCGGATGAGATCGTTGAACGCATGGTAGGCAGCGATCTGGAAGGAGGTCATCTTTTTGTCCTCTTCGGAAAGCCTGGTCACGTCCAGCTCATAGCCGAAGGTCCCGGCCAGGGCCGCCATCCCCCTGGTGGCAAAGGGGGTACTTCTGCCAACTACATGGTTCGGGCAGACGCTGACATGGGCCCCCATGCAGCTCAAAGGATAGAGAAGGGATGTGCCCTCCTGGATCATCAGCCTCTCGATGGCGTCCGTGTCGTCGGAGCACCAGATCTGGGGGCTGAAGTACAGCATGCCGGGGTCAAACCGTCCGCCTCCGCCGGAACAGTTCTCCAGCAGCAGATTCGGAAACTCCTGAAGAAGCCTCTCCTGCATCTCATAGAGCCCCAGCACATACCTGTGGCAGAGCTCTCCCTGTCTGTCCGCCGGCAGCGCCGCGCTGCCAAGGTCTGTCAGGGGCCGGTTCATGTCCCATTTCACATATTCGATGTTGGCGCTGTGGAGCACGTCGAAAACCATCTTCAGGATATGGTCCCGGACTTCTCTTCGGCTGATGTCCAGGACATACTGGTTCCTGGCCCGCCCCGCCCTTCTGCCGGGCACGGCAATGGCCCAGTCGGGGTGCTGCCTGTATAGCTCTGATTCCGGGGAGATCATCTCCGGCTCGAACCACAGGCCGAATTTCATCCCCAGCTTATTTACTTCTTCCGCGAGACGCCCCATGCCGCCCCGGATCTTCTCCGTGTTCACGTACCAGTCCCCAAGGGAGCGGTTGTCGTCATAGCGGTTTCCGAACCACCCGTCGTCCAGCACCAGCATCTCGATCCCCAGCTTTGCGCTCTCCCGGGCGATGCTGATGATCTTTTCCTCGTTGAAGTCGAAGTAAGTGGCCTCCCAGTTGTTGATGAGGATGGGGCGCTTTTTGTGCAGCCATGGACTCCGAATCAGATGGTTCCGATAGAGGTCGTGGAGGTTCCTGGTCATGCCGCCCAGTCCCTCCCCGGAATAGGTCAGCACTACCTCCGGCGCCTGGAAGGTATCCCCGGGCTCCAGCTTCCAGCAGAATTCCTCCGGGCAGATCCCCATGACCACTCTCACATGGCTGAACTGCCCTCTCTCCGCCTGGGCCAGGAAGTTCCCGGAATAGACGAAATGAAAGCCGTAGACTTCGCCGCTGTTCTGGTCCGCGTTCTTTGCAAGAAGCGCCAGGAAGGGATGCTCCTGGTGGCTGCTCTCCCCCCTGACGGTGGAGACCCCGAATTTTCCGTGGCCCAGGGGCTTTCTCTCCATGTGGCGCTCCCGGGCCCAGGAGCCGTGCAGGGTCAGGACGTCAAAGCCCTGGTCCTCCATGTCCACGCAGCAGCTCATCACCTTTTCCAGATACAGGGGCGCTTTCGTCTCATTGACCACCCGCACGCTCCGGGTGATGGCGTCCGCATCCTCAAAAACGGAGTAGGAGAGTTCCATCTTCAGTCCCGTGGCCGGATCCCTTAAATTTATGACCAAAGTAGTCGCCTCATCCTCTTTGGCGAAAGTTGCGGGAAGACCGGGCAGCTTTTCTTTCCCCCTGCGGATCTCGTGGCTCTCGTAGACGGGGCTTACCACGCTGTGTCCCCCCTCGTCCCTGATCTTGATGCTGCTCTCCCTAAAATCCCCCACGCCGTGGGAAGAATACTCAAAGGGGAAAGCGTCAAAGAAGGAGACACGGTCCCGGTCGTTGTTCTCCGGCGTGAAAGGGCTCTCCTCCAGCCGAAAGAGCTCCGGCGCTCCGGAGATCCCCTCCAGCCGCTTTCCGTAATACAGGTGCCCCAGAAACCCTTCCTGCGCCGCGATCCCACAGAGATAGGTGGTGTGAGGGGTGTTCAGGGCAAAGATCCTCTCTTTTTCGTAATACTGAATACTCATACTCCGTCCTCCGTTATAATTATCAGTTCTTTCATCCCGCCGTGATCAGGGACACCAGGTAAAAGCACTCCCGGTCCTCCGGTCCCGCCTGGGTGATCTCGATCTCCACAGTGTGGCTTCCGGGCCTTCCGTGCTCCAGGATCGTCTCCAAATAGAGGCAGTCCCCCCACTCTTCTGAAAAGTTGGCGTCCAGGGTCACCGGATGCTCCCGGTCCCCGTCCAGGAACAGAACCGCTATTGGCGCCGGCCTGCGGATGGTCTTTCGGTACTGCACCGCAATGCAGGAGCCCTCCACGTGGAAGACGATCCGCTCTCCCACTTTGGATGCGGACCACCCCTTCTTGAAACAGTCCGCCACACAGGACTGGGGCGTCCTGTCCGGCTCAAACCCTTCCCGGCTCGCCGGAGTCAGCGCGTCGTTCCGGAGCCGGACGGCGTTTTCGTATGCGCTGGCGGTGAGGGGAGCCTTTAAGGGAAGGAAAGCGTCTCCTTCCGAAACTTCTTCCGGCGCGTCTCCCGCCGCCTCTTTCTCCACTTTTTCCTTTACCTTCTGAAGATAACAGGTGATCACCCCCGCCACCAGCTCATGTCCCAGGTCGTTGGGATGCAGGTCGTCCGAAGTCACCGCCCGCTTATCCAGCGCGCCCTCCTCGATCTTCGCATAGACCACCGGTTTTACCGCCACGCTGGGAAGGTCGTAATGAGCCCCCACCGGCCTGTGGATGGGTTCCGCGTTGCCGCCGTCGTCATAGCGCACGTTATGTACCAGGAGCAGGGCCGGATTTCCCTCCGCCGAGAGGATCCGCCGCACCAGGCTCTCGTAAGTCTCCTGGAAATGGGGATCCGTATCGTCGTCATTTACAGAGAACTCCACGATCACAAAATCAGGTCTTCGAGCCAGGACTTCCTCCTGCACTCTCCCGACTCCCAGGTGGGAAGTCGTACCGCCGATCCCGGCGTTGATATACTCAAAATCCGCCTGTGGGAAATTGTTCTTCCACCACTCATACACCCTGTACGCGTAACAGAGTTCCGGCCTGGTGGCCAGGCTCCCCTGGGTGATGGAGCCCCCCAGAAACGCCAGCCGGATACTCTTTCCCTCCATGGCCCTCCGCATACATTTTAAGATCCTGCCGTCGTTCCCCTGATTTACGATTCCTTTTTCAAAATCCATTTTGATCCTGTCTGTCATCCTTTACGCTTCCTTTCCTCGAAGATCCGCTGTGCTGTCCTTTTCCACAAGCCAGCCCTCCACAATGTGGATCCCCTTCTTTCTGTTTTCCCCCTTCATCTGACGGATCAGGGAGCCCACCGCCCCTGCCGCCATGCCGGGAATGTCCACGGCATAGGTGGTGATCCCTACTTCATCATAGAGCGTTTCCGGGAAATTGTCAAAGCCCACCACTGAAATGTCCTCCGGCACCCGCAGTCCCATCTGTTTCAGATCCCGGATCAGGACGCCGGCCGTGTAATCGCAGCTGCAGACGAAGGCCGTGGGCAGCTTTTCCGGCAGCCGGTATTTCTGATAGTTTTCCGATACCCCGTCCTCCAGGGAGCGGTCCGGGATCACGCGGTCCGGCGCCGGGGTGATGCCGTGTTCCATCAGGGCTTTGAGATACCCCAGATACCGGTCCGTGATGCTCTCCGTGGCAAACAGCGTCCCCACATAGGCGATGTCCCGGTGCCCTCTCTCCAGAAGATAGTTTGTCAGCCGGTAGGTTCCGTAAAAACCATCCGAGATAAAGCAGTCCACCTCCGAGACATTCTCATAAAAGTCCAGAAAGGCCAGGGGGATCCCCGCGTTCTCCCGGAGAAATTCCCCATAGTCCTGCCCCGGCCTGCCGATGACGATCAGCCCATCCGCCGCCCGGTCCGATATCAGGCGCGGCAGCACCCGTCTTTCCGTCATCTCCCGGGAGAGCCCCTCATAGCTGGTAAAGCAGTCCTTCTCCATGGCCCGGTCCGCCACGGCCTGGTACATCTTCCAGTAAAAGGAATCCCCCTGGGCGGCGGCCGGGATCAGCACGCCGATGCGGAAGCTCTGTCTCTTCGCCTCTCCGTCCGTCCGACGGGGCGCCTGATATCCCATCTCCGCGGCCAGCGCGGTGATCTTCTCCCGCACTTCCTCGCTGACGCCCTTCTGTCCGGAAAGCGCCTTTGAAACCGTGACGATGCTCACATCCAGCTTCCCGGCGATATCCGCCATGGTAACCGCTTTCTTCATCTTTGCCATAAAAAAACCTCAACCCCTCGTCTTACTGATTTCCCTGCTTCTCTTTTTCTGCCTGTGTTCTCTCCGGGCCGCCCTGTGATTCTAATCATCTCAGATTTCCCGGACTTTCCGCCCCTGTCCTCACGGTTTTTCCCGGCCTATCCGAGCTTTCCGGGGTCCCAGTCTTCCCGGTTTTTCCGGCCTGTCCGGGTTTCAAAGCGCCCCGGTTTTTCCGGCCTCTCCAGCCTTTCAGACGCCCCGGTTCCCCTTTTCCCGCGGACTGGCTTCTCTCACCTCAGTCGTCCCAGATCTCTTCGCCCAATCCTTTCAAAAATGCCGCCATCTCCTCCGCCATCCGCTCCGCCTCGGGCCTGCGGATATGTCCGCTGGTGCCGGTCCCGTTCTGGGAATAGAGAAAGTGATGCACTCTCTCATCCCCAATCTCCCGAGCAACCTGATCGATGGCCCGGTCCCAGGCCGGATCATGCCCCAGGATCGTCGTTGTTAAGACAATCTGTGCCCTGGGGTACTTTTCCCGGAGAAGCCTGATAAAGCGTCCGTATTCCGCCCGCCAGCGCCGGGCTTTCTCCCCCTCGTAGTCCTCTCCCATATAGTTTTCCGGGTGGGCGTCGTTCTGTCCCACCGCCACGATGACCACATGGGGACGATACTTTTGGAAGTCCCAGGGCGTCATCTCCCCCAGGGAGGGCTGATACAGGGTCTTATCGTAACAGCTCAGCATTCCCACTCTCTCCGGCTCGTTAAAATAGCCCTCTCCGTCCTGAAGAGCGATCCCGCCCTGGGCGACGTCGTGGAGCTCCGCTCCCAGCTTTCTCGCCAGGATCCAGGAGTAGGAGTAAAAGCTGTTGGAATAGATCCCCTCATGGCCCTCCGGATCCGGCATGCCGCAGCAGCCCACGGCCTCGCTGACCTCCCCGCAGGAGACCGAATCCCCGTAGATCTCGATCCGTCTCTTAGGTCTCTCCGGCGTTTCTCCCAGGACGGTCCCTTCCTCCAGGAGCATCCCATAAAACTGAAAATAATGGCAGGCGTCCATCCGCTTGAAAATCGTGATCTCGTGTTCCCCGCCTTCTAATAGATACGAGATATCGTAGACCCTGGCCTCCGGGCCGAAGCCCTCCAGCTTCTCCCGAAGGCTTTCCGCCTCGTCCTTCTCCATGCGGAGAAGAAACTGCCGGGCCGTCTCCCCGCAGGTCTTTTCCCCGTCGTGAAGCAGGATCTTTCCCCGGTACGCGCCGTCTGTCAGCGCTCCCAGGGCGTTTTCAAAATAACTGTGCCGGTTTCCGATCACCAGCGCCGCCTTCCGTCCGGCGATCCGGAAGCGGAAATTGCTGCAGGCATACGCAAATACCGGCGCTTCCGGCTCCCGGAACTCGATCCTTCCGGTGTAGG